>UQBM01000017.1 GCA_900539265.1 uncultured Mollicutes bacterium
CTAACCATAAAGATAATTATCTAATTACTTGATTTATTTATAGTAGGCTTTTTTAAGAATAAATTATTTGGTCCTACTATTATATTCCTACCTTCGTATGGGTAAATAGTACAACTATATATTCCTTGGATAGAAATACATATATGAACTTCTTGCAAATTACCACTACCTGTTCCAATATTTGTTGTATAATCGTAATTTGTAAGTGACAAAATAACAGGAACACCTTCATCTATTAATTCTTTAGCTTTATTTTTTTATTTTGCAACGAACTAAAGGGAATATTCACTATTTCATAATTATTTTGATATTCACTTGGTATATAATCATTCCTATAATCCAAAAAAGTATCTTCAAATTGATTAGACGATACTGCATATCCATTAGATGTTTGTAATAAATAATCTTCATAATCTTGTAAAATGTCATGTATTATATTAGTAGTACCAGGCATTGTTGTCCAATTGTAAATAGATAAATCATTTGGCAAATTTAATGTATAGTTTTTAGGTGCACTTGTAATAAAACCCGTACTCGTTTCGCTAGAACCATCAGGTCTTATATGAGTAATTGGACCACTTGGAATAGTATAAGGATTATAAAAAGTATTCAAATACCCCAACAAGATGCTCAATGATACATAACCACAAGTACCATTTTGATTATCAGGATAAAAGGTTAAATTTTTCATATATTGAGCATTAGGGATTAATGTAAAGCCACTTGTATCATACGTTCTATCATCATCTTCGCCCCCATCACCACCAACAGACATCGTCTGCATCTCATTTATCGTAGTAAAATTATTTTCTAGCAAACTCAAAGTATTATTTAGTTCACTATCTATAGTTATCTCATGTTTAGTATGTACATTTATAAGTTGAAGATTATCATATATATAATAATTCATAGGACCTAAATATATTTTTAAATCACTACTATCATATTCACTATATGGGCTATTCATACTAACAGATGCCTCTTGTAAATTGAAAGTATCTTTATCTATAATCATATATCCTATAGGATCAACATGGATTAAATAATAACTATTATTGTCTAAATCATAAATATATTCATAATTTTTTAAGTGATAACTACAATCAAAATATTCATCAATATAATGATTTGCTACTGTTACAATATCTATATTTTCATATTGCTCAGCTTTTACATTTTTTAAGTTAATTAAAAAAATAAAAATGTCACAAATACTATTAAACATATTTTTTTCATTTTTTCTTTTCTCCTTAATACTATTTGTTTTATTATATTATATTAATATTGTCAAAAATTGTCAAACTTTTTCTTTTATTCTAAAAAAAAGTTTGTAGGTTTTTATCCTACAAACTTTTTTATCCTTCAAGATATCTACCCATAAACATACCACCAAATTCAGCAAGCGATTTTTCAACATCAGTAATTGTATCGCTTAAAACAATAACTGACCCCGAAATGTCACCCATAACATTAATTGGTTTAATGATGGCAGCTTTGCCAATGGGAAAATTTTCTAAAAATTCAAAATTTTCAGCTTTATCAATCACTTGTGTTTGTCGCTTACTAATTTTTTCTTCTAATCTCATAGAAATTCTTTTATTACTTAAATCCGTTTTAAAATTGCCCGCATAAGCAATAACCTTTTCATTATCAGTAATAATAATATCTCTTTTATTTGATGCATATACACTTTCAACAAATTCTTCAACGAAATCATTCACGTTTTGGACTGGAGAATATTTTTTTAAAATAATACGATCAGTTCCATCAGTATATATTTCTAAAGATTCACCTTCTTTAATACGCATCGTTCTTCTTAACTCTTTAGGAAGGACTATTCTACCTAAATCGTCAATTCTTCTTACTACTCCAGTTGCTTTCAAAATAAAACCTCCATAATAACTAATTATCTAATATTATTATGGTGGAAAATTTAGTCTTTATACACAGATATATCCTTTAAATTTTCTAAAAATTTAGTTAATCCATATATATAACTTTTTGAACTATCTTTAGGATTTAATCTAACAATGATTTTTCTACTTCGATAATCAAATTTATATTTTAAGTGCAATTTAACTGAAAGTTCGAAAATTTTTTGAGCATTAATATGTGATGATGATGTTTCATCAAACCAAAACATAACCTCATCTTCCGTTTCTTTAAACGTTTCTACACCACTTGATTTTAATAAATATTCTAAATATTTTTCTTCCATATATAAAATGATATCCTCACTTAATTTACCATAGCGATCGGTATACTCATTAATTAAAGCGCTTATTTGGTCTCGCGATTTAATTTTATTAATGGATTGATGGATATCAATTCTGATTGCATCATCTCCAACATAATCTTCTTCTATATGTCTAGAAATAGACACTTGATATTTTCTAATATGGGGTTCTTCTTTTGTAAGGCCTTTTTCTTCATTAATAGCTTCATTTAAAAGTTTCATATAAAGATCCATTCCAATTGCATCAATATATCCCGATTGTTCACTACCTAATATATCTCCCGATCCTCTTATGGCAAGATCACGCATGGCAATTTTATATCCACTACCAAGTTCTGTAAACTCCTTGATAGCCTCTAATCGTTTAGTTGCATTTTGAGTAATAACCTTACTTTTATCATACATTAAATAAGCATAAGAAATTCGATCACTTCTTCCAACTCTACCTCTAATTTGATAAAGTTGCGAAAGACCTAAAGTATCTGCTCTTTCAATTATTAATGTATTTGCATTAGGAATATCAATTCCAGTTTCAATAATTGTTGTACAAATTAAAACATCGTATTCTTTATCTAAAAAATGTACTAGTTCATCTTCAATTTCATCTTTATCCATTCTGCCATGAATTAATCCAATTTTAGCCTTTGGTACAAGTTTATGAACTTTCGATCTAATATGGTCTAATTCAGATATTCTATTTAACAAATAGAAAACTTGACCACTTCTTCCCATTTCTCGATGAATTGCTTCTCTAATAACTGAGTCATTACTTTCTAATACATAAGTTTGAATTGGTAAACGATTATTAGGAGCAGTTTCAATTAACGACAAATCTCTAAGACCAGATAGTGCCATTTGTAAAGTTCTAGGAATAGGGGTTGCTGTAAGGGTTAAAACATCAACCATTGATTTGATTGATTTGATTTTTTCTTTGTGTTCTACCCCAAAGCGCTGTTCTTCATCAATAATTAGAAGTCCTAAATCTTTGAAAACAATATCATTGGATAAAATACGATGCGTACCAATAACGATATCAACATACCCTTTCTTTAGTCCTTCAATTATATTTTTCTGCAAAGATACTGGCACAAATCGGTTTAACAATTCGACTCTTACACCATATTTTTCAAAACGTTCTTTAAACGTTAGATAATGTTGTCTTGTTAAAACTGTTGTAGGAGCAAGATATGCTACTTGTTTACCATTATCCACAGCTTTAAAAGCAGCTCTCATAGCAACTTCAGTTTTTCCAAATCCTACATCCCCACATATCAATCTATCTAAAGGATGATTAGATTCCATATCTTTTTTAACTTCTTCAATGGCCTTTTTTTGATCAAGAGTTTCTTTATACATAAAGTCGTTTTCAAATTCAATTTGTTCTAAAGAATCACTTTTATAAACAAAACCAACACGAGATTCTCTTTCGGCTTGTACTTTAATTAATTGTTTGGCAATATCTTTTGTTTTCTCTTTGATTCGTTCTTTTTTCTTTTGCCACTCTTTAGAATTTAAACTATTCAATTTGGGTAGTTTGTCTTTTGAACCAATATACTTTTCTAAAACATATATATTTTCAACAGGCACATATAATGTAGATGAATCAGCATACTCAATACATAAGTAATCATTTAAAGTATTTCTTAATTCTCTGGTTCTTATTCCTAGATATTTACCAATACCATAATCTTGATGCACAACATAATCACCAGGATTTAATTCTTCTTTATTGTAAATTTTAACTGATTCTTTTAAAAATTTTTGATATTTAGAACTTTTGACAATTTTACCAGGTGCAAATTCATTAGGAGTAATTATTTCAAAATGATTGCTTAAATCCTCAAAACCATAAGCATTCTCAATAATAGCTAGATATATACCACTTTGATTAATATGTTCAACTTTATCAATTAAAGTATAATCTATATTATTAGCCTTAAACGTTTCTTGTAAAAACATTAGTTTTTTCTCGTCCGTGTGGGTAATCAAATAGCGTTTATTGATATTTGCCTTTAAATCCTCAAGCATTGATCTAATATTATTGTTATATTCAAAGCAGTTTAGCGTCTCAAGTGGATAATGATAATCTAATTTAACGTCATTTAAGGCATTTCTAAACAAACTTGTAAAAATGTTTAACTTACTATCGTATAATACTTCTTTTAGTTGTACAAAAAAATTTTGTTCTACTTTTGCTTTCGTTTGAATAAGGTATTCAGAAATTTCTATCATCATAGCTTTTTCATGTTCAAGACAACTTTGATAATCTTCATAAAAACATATAGGTTTTTCAATTAAACGAATTAAAGGCTGATAACTGTTAGCAATATAAGGCATATACATATATAACTGTTCTAAATTTTGATAATTTTCAATATTCTCTAACGCTATACTAATCCTATCTGATAATTCATTATCCTTCAGAATTCTTTTTTTTATATCTTCTATTTGACTTTTTTCATAATATATTTCATATAAAGGAAAAATCTCAATTTCTGTTATCTTTTCGGTGGACATTTGTGTTTCTACATCAATTTTTTTAATGGCTTCAATTTCATCATCAAAAAAACTAATCCGAATTGGTTGGTTTTCATTAATAGGAAAGACATCAATTAAACTACCTCTAACACTAAAAGTTCCACTAGTCGAGGTAATTGATACTTTTTTATATCCTCTAATTATTAAATTTTCAATTAAACTTTCCCTTTTAACAATATCATCTATATGATAACTTAAGATAGCTTCCTTAAGCTTGCTTTTAGACATTAATTGCCTCGTTAAGCCTTCGGTATTTGTAACAATTACTTGAGGAATTTCATTTACTATGTGATATATTGTAAGCATTCTGGCCAATCTAAACGCTTCACTTGTTGCAACTAACTCACTAGAAATAAATTCTTCAACAGGAAAAAAACTGACTTTGTCAGTTCCTAATATATCTAATAATATTTCATAAGCTTTAGAAGCTTCATAGATTGATTGAGTAATATATAGAATGGTAGTGGCTTTTTTTTCAAAACAATAGGAAGCAAATAATTTTGATACATTTTGAGCACACTCCGAAAGATATATATTTTTGGTTTCATTTTCTTCAATTAAAACAATTTGTTTTAGAACTTGTGTATATTTAGATTTTAAATTAACTAAATCAAGATATTTCATTATTAACTCCATTATAGCGATTCATAATATACTCAACTCCATTATTTAATAAATCGTCTATGATATTTGGCATATTTGACATAATATTGACAATAATGTCCATTTCTTTTTTTGAAAACTTTGATAATACATAAGAAATAGTATCTATTTCTCTTTCTTTTTTTATTCCAATGCGAAGTCTGGCAAATTGACTACTACCAATATATTGAATAATTGATTTAATCCCGTTATGTCCACCTGCTGAACCACTCTTTCTAATTCTAATTGTTCCTATTTGTAAATCTAAATCATCATAAATAACAAACAAATCATCAATACTCTTTTTATAATAATCTAAAATGAGTTTAACTGCAATTCCCGAATTATTCATATAAGTCGTAGGTTTAACTAATAAATGCTTTTTATTTTGATATATATATTCACAAATATAGGCTTGTAATTTTTTTTCTAATCTAAACTCTAGTTGATTGGCTTTTGCAATACTATCTAAAGCTAAAAATCCTGCATTATGATGAGTGTTTTCGTATTTTTTACCAACATTCCCTAAACCTACAATAATCATGATTTCACCTTCTTATTTAAGATTTAAAATATTTTTATAAGCAATTATCGTATTTTCAAGCAAAGAAGCAATCGTTAACGGACCAACTCCACCAGGAACAGGTGTAATATATGAACATTTATCTTTAACATTTTCAAAATCGACATCTCCATATAATTTATCATCAACTCTATTAGTACCAACATCGATTACAATAGCATTATCTTTTACCATGTCTGCTTTAATAAAGCACTTCTTACCAATAGCAACTATAAGAAGATCGGCTTTTTTGGTATATTGTGCTAAATTTTGAGTTTTTGAATGGCAAATAGTTACTGTTGCATTTTTTTCTAAAAGCATCATCGCCATTGGTTTACCTACAATGTTACTTCTACCAACTACTACCGCGTTTTTACCTTCCAAATTAATTTTATATTCTTCAAGCAATTTAATGATTCCTTTAGGAGTTGCACTTTTAATGCATGATAAACCACTAAATAATTTTCCTTTATTCACTATTCCAAAACCATCAACATCTTTTTTATCATCTATTGTATCAATAATTACTTGTTCATTGATATGACTAGGAAGTGGAAGTTGAACAATAATTCCATGATATGTATCATCGTTATTTAATTTATTAACTAATTTTACTAATTCCTCTTGAGTAATATTTTCATCCACCTGAATTAAATTAGCATGTATATTACAAAATGTTGCCGCCTTAATTTTATTTCTTACATAGATACAACTAGCAGGATTTTCTCCGACTAAAACAATGGCAAGTCCTGGTTTAACAGAAGTTTTCTTTACAAGATTTTCTACTTCATCTTTTAATTCACTTTTTAACTTTTTGCTATAGTTTTTTCCATCTAATAATATCATTCTTTTCATTCTCCTTTTTTGTATATATGATTAAAACATTAGATTTATAACCTAATGTTTTTTCTTATCAGTTTATCTTTAGACTTTTGATAATCTTGTAAAGCTTGATTAATTATATCAATAGCTTGTTTTTTCCCTTCTAATTTGAAACCAGTTGTACTTTTATGTTCTAAGTTTTTATATACCATAAAAAAGTGTTCAATTTCACTAATCATATGTTTTGGTACATCATCTAATGTTTTATAATGATTCATATTAGGATCATTGTAAGGAATTGCAATAATTTTATCATCATCATATTTTCCATCAATCATTCTGATAACCCCAATAGGATAACACCTAACAAGACTTACAGGCACTAAAGCCTCACTACATAAAACAAGTACATCAAGAGGATCTAAATCATTAGCATAGGTAAGGGGAATAAATCCATAATTAGCTGGATAATGAGTAGATGTATATAAAATGCGATCAAGCATTATCAATCCAGTATCTTTGTCTAATTCATATTTATTTTTACTTCCCTTGCTAATTTCAATCACTGCATAAAAATCATCTGCCTTAATTTTAGATTGATCAATATCGTGCCATATATTCATATATTTATCCTTTCTTCTCTGCTTAAAGCATCATTGTTTTCAAAAATTATATTATTTTTTGGTAATAACTAAATATATCCTTTATTAATGTTGGTTTAATTATACATTATTTTTATTTTTTTTGCAAAGATATTATATTTTTAATAAACTTTTCATAAAATAACAATGGGTGATTATAATGTCAGTTATTCCTCATAATCAAAGGGAAGTACAATTGCTTGCAAGATTAATGCGAGCAGAAGCAGAAAGTGAAGGTTCACTTGGAATGTTAATGGTTGGAAATGTGGGTGTTAACCGTGTTCTTGCTAATTGCTTAGATTTTAAAGATATTACTTCAATTGAACAAATGGTTTTTCAACATCCTGGAGGATTCGAATCAACACTTTATTCTTATTTTTATGAGCCCGTAAGAGAGTCTGATATGGCTCTTGCAAGAAGGGTTTTAAAAGGTGAAAAATTTCATCCAGCAAGCCAAGCATTATGGTTTTACAATGCACAACAAGAAGATTGTCGTGCTAGATGGTGGGGACAATGGAATTCGGGACGATATAAATCTCATTGCTTTTATGCACCAGTTGAAAGTGAAAATTGCTATGTATAATTTTTAAATTAAGTTATATAATGTAGTGTTAAAATAACTTTAAACGAAAGGAGCCATATGACAATTAATTATCAATTTCCCTATTATCCATATACACAATTCCCAGGTCAACCTGGATATAATCAACTTGGAGGAATGCCATATTCCAACCAGTATCAATCATCATTTAGACCTTTTGAAAATTCATATATTGAAAATATTTTAAGACTCAATTTAGGAAAAACTGCGACAATATATATGAATTTTGAAAACAGTCAATGGGGTTCAAAAATTTTTAAAGGTGAGTTAGTAGGTGCAGGTCGTGATCACATTTTATTAAAAGACAATCAAACAAATGTGACTTACCTTCTTCTTAGAATTTATCTTTGTTATGTCAGTTTTGACGAAGATATTGAATATGAATATCCTTTTGCTTAATTAATTTCTAATTATCTTTACTATTTTAACAAAATATGTTACAATTATTTTATCTTGGAGGTAAAATTATGTGTATATTTTGTAAAATTATCAATAAAGAAATCCCTTCTTATACGATTTATGAAAATGATTTTGTCACATGTTTTTTAGATATATCACAAGCGACTAAAGGACATACTTTAATTGTACCTAAAAAACATATTCAAGACATTTTCAGTTTAGAAAAAAAAGAAGCAGAAGAAATTATGAAAGCAGCTGTTATTGTTGCTAATTTATTAAAAGAAAAATTAGGGATTAAAGATATTAATCTTTTAAATAATTCAGGACAACTAGCAGGACAAACTGTAATGCATTTTCATTTACATGTTTTACCACGATATGGAAATGATGAAATAGATTTCCATCAAGTTGATCACGAGCCAAATTTTTTAGAATTAGATAAACTATATTCTATTCTAAAACCCTAAAAAATAAAAAATAGATTCACTTTTTCGAATCTATTTTTTATTTTTTACCTTATCTCTTTTACTCCCATATAGGGTACTAATACCTCTGGTATTTTAATTGAACCATCTTCTTGTTGATAATTTTCTAAAATTGCAATTACTGTTCTGCCTACAGCAAGCCCTGAACCATTAAGCGTATGAACATATTCTGTTTTACTATCTTTGGTTCTTCGAAAACGAATATTAGCTCTTCTAGCTTGAAAATCTTCCGCATTAGAAATTGAACCAATCTCTCTATAACAATTTTGGCCAGGTAACCAAACTTCAATATCAAACGTTTTAGCCATTCCAAATCCCATATCACCTGTACAAAGTTCAACAACATGATATGGAATATCTAATTGCTTTAAAACCTCTTCTGAATTATTTAACATTTTTTCTAATTCATTATAAGAATCCTCAGGTTTTGTAAATTTTATTAATTCAACTTTATTAAATTGATGTTGACGCAAGATTCCTCTAGTATCGCGACCAGCAGAACCTGCTTCGGCTCTAAAAGCAGTTGTATATGAACAATATTTTATTGGTAATTTATCTCCATCAATAATTTCATCACGATACATATTTATTGTTGGTACTTCAGCAGTTGGATTCAAATACCAATCACTATCATCCCCCTGACCTGCTGTTACTTTATATGCATCATCTTTAAATTTAGGAAATTGACCAGTTCCAAGCATACTTGCTCCATTAACAATATATGGTGGCATCATCTCTGTATAACCATGATGTTTAGAATGAAGGTCCATCATAAAGCTAATTAAAGCTCTTTCAAGACGAGCCCCAAGCCCTTTATAAATAACAAAACGGGCTCCTGTAATTTTAGCTGCTCTATCAAAATCAAGAATTCCTAATTTTTCCGCAAGTTCAACATGATCTTTAGGGGTAAAGTCAAATTTAGTTGGCTCTTTAAATTTTCTAATCTCTCTATTTTCAGTTTCATCTTTTCCTATCTTAGTACTTAAACTTACTAAATTAGGAGTTCTAAGCATATAATATTTTATTTTTTCATCAAGATTATTGATATTTTTTTCTAATTCGGTTATTTTTTCACCCATTAAATTAACATCATTTAAAAGTTCAGTCGTATCTAGTTTATTTCTTTTATATTCTCCTATAAGTTTGCTTTTTTGATTCTTTTCATTTTTTAGATTTTCTACCTCGCTTAAAAGATTTCTTTTCCTTTCATCGAGGGTTTTAACTTCCCTTAAATAAGAGAAATCACCACCTCTTGTATTTAATCTTTTAATTACATCTTCTACATTATCTCTAATTAATTTAATATCTAACATACTTTTCTCCTTTTTTATATAAAAAATCCCTGTTACAAAGGATTTTTTTCTTTGTAACAGGGACGAACATATCATTTAAGTCCGCGGTGCCACCCTGATTAGAGCTTACTCTCACTTTCAAAAGAAAATAACGGCTTCTTAACCGAAAGTATTTTCATACTTCTCCTCAAAGGTAGATTCATTAAATTTTTATCTTGATTTTTCACCATTCATCAAGTCTCTTTTTCATAAAATTGTTTAATTACTATTCCTTCTCAATGGATTTATAATATGAATTATAATAACTTTTTTATAGTTTGTCAAGAAAATCAAAAATTATTCTTCTTCTTGAGTTGATTCTTCCTCTTTTTCTATATCATCATCAATATTTTCTTCATTTTCTTCTAAAAGTTTATTCAAATGTGATAATTTTTCTGTGATTTGTTCTGTTTCATCTATAATGTCTTCTTCTTGCTCTTCTTGATGAGGAACAATTGCAATAGTAGAAACCAAATGTCCTTCATTTAATTTAATTAATTTTACACCTTGAGTATCTCTACCAATTAAAGAAATATCATTTAAATACGTTCTAATTACCATTCCTTTATCAGTAATAATAATTAAATCATCATTTTTAGTAGATGAAGCAAGGCTAACAGGTCTACCACTTTTTTCAGTGATATTCATATATTTGACACCTTTACCATTTCTTCCCTTAATTTTAAAGTCACTAGTTGGTGTTCTCTTACCAAAACCATATTCTGTTACAACAGTTATTTCATCTTCATCACCATTTACGACAACAAGACCAATTGCTTTTTCTCCTGGTGCCACTCTAATTCCTTTAACACCGCTTGCCGCCCGATTAGTTGCACGAACATTATCTTCATTAAAACATGCTGCCTTACCATTGGAAGCTCCAAAAATAATATCTTGGTTTCCTGTAGTTCTTGCAACAGCAATCAATTCATCATCTTCATTTAAAATAAGAGCCCTAATACCAGTACTTCTAATATTTTTATACTGAATTAACTCAGTCTTTTTAATAATACCATTTTTAGTACCAAAAATAATATATCCTGGTTCTTCAAGTGATTTAACATTAATTACTGCCGCTAATTTTTCACCATCATCAAATTTTAACAAATTAATAATTGGAAGTCCTTTAGATATTCTACTAGCGGCTGGAATTTGAAAGGCTTTTAATAAATATACTTTACCAAAATTACTGAAGAATAATAAATTATCATGAGTGGAAGTATAAATGACCTTTTCAATAAAATCATCTTCTTGCATTTTACTTCCTGTAATACCTTTACCACCACGACGTTGTGCTCTGTAAGTGTCTACTGTCATTCTTTTAATATATCCACGATTAGTAATGGTAACAATTACATCTTCTTCTGGTATTAAATCTGCATCTTCTACTTCTAAATCTTCACTTAAATCAATTTCTGTTCTGCGATCATCACCATATTTTCTCTGAACTTCTTTTAATTCTGAAACAATGACATTCATTAATTTACTATGATTAGAAAGAATATCTTCTAAGTAATCAATAATTTCATTTAATTCTTTCTGTTCTTGTTCTAATTTTTCGATTTCAAGGCCCGTTAACCGTTGAAGTTTCATATCAAGAATAGCTTTAGCTTGAATTTCTGTTAATAAAAATTTTTCAATTAATTGTTTGGTCGCTTCCTCTGTATTTTTAGAGGCTTTAATTGTTGATACAACCTCATCAATACTAGCAAGAGCAATTAATAATCCTTCAACAATATGACATCTTGCCTTTGCTTTATCCAAATCATACTTTGTTCTTCTAGTTACAACTTCAATCTGGTGTCTTACATAGCATTCTAAAATCTGTTTTAAATTTAATACTTTAGGCTGACCATGATCTAGTGCAATCATATTCACACTATAGGTTGTTTGCATTTGAGTATGTTTATAAAGGTTATTTAAAATAACATTAACATTTGCATCTCGTCTCAATTCGATGACAATCCTCATCCCTTTCCGATTGGATTCATCTCTTAAATCGGTAATACCATCTATAATTTTATCTTTAGCAAGTTCAGCAATTCTTTCAATAAGTCTAGTTTTATTAACTTGATAAGGTATTTCAGTAATAATAAGTTCTTTTTTACCATTTTGCATAGTAGTAGTTGTCACTTTAGCTCTAACAGTAACAGTACCCATTCCTGTTTGATAAGCCTTCTTTACACTACTAAGTCCCATAATGGTTGCACCAGTTGGAAAATCAGGAGCCAAAATATATTCCATTAATTGCTCAATTGTAATATCAGGATTTTCAATTAAAGCAAGAGTACCATTAATTACTTCTGTTAGATTATGAGTTGGAATACTAGTAGCCATTCCTACTGCAATTCCAGATGCTCCATTTACAAGAAGACTAGGAAATCTTGCAGGCAAAATTAATGGTTCTTTTTCTGATCCATCATAGTTATCACCAAAATCAACAGTATTTTTATTTAAATCACGCAACATTTCTCCTGCAAGTTTACTCATTCTAGCCTCAGTATATCGCATTGCTGCAGCCCCATCACCATCAATAGAGCCAAAATTACCATGTCCATCAACAAGTGGATAACGATAACTAAAATCTTGTGCCATTCTAACCATTGCATCATATACAGCAGTGTCACCATGAGGATGATATTTACCAATAACATCACCAACGATACGAGCAGATTTTTTATGTGGTCTATCACTATAAACTCCCAACTCATTCATCGCGTAAAGAATTCTTCTATGAACTGGTTTTAAACCATCTCTTACATCTGGTAAAGCACGTGATACAATGACACTCATAGCATAACTTAAAAAAGAATTTTGCATCTCATTTGAAATATTAATCGGTTGAACCTTATCATAATCTCCATTTTCATCTAGTAAACTTTGATCAATTTTAGTCAGTTCAGGATCTATATCAGGATTGTTTTCTGAATTTTCTTCATCATTTTCTGTTTCTAAATCTAAATTATCATTCAATTTCTCTTCATTTTTATTATCTTTTTCTGACATATTCCACCTCCTAAACGTCTAAGTTTTGTACAAATACAGCATTTTCTTCTATAAATTTTCTTCTTGGTTCAACGTCTTCTCCCATTAACATAGAAAAAACTTCATCTGCCTTCTCACCATCATTAAGTGTTACTTGTAATAAAATACGTTTTTTAGGATCCATTGTTGTTTCCCACAATTGTTCAGCATTCATTTCACCTAATCCTTTATATCTTTGAATATCTCTTTTACCTGAAATTTCACTCAATTTAAAATTTAATTCCTCATCACTATAAGCATAATCTATTTTTTTCCCTTGTTGAATTTTGTAGAGTGGAGGTTGAGCAATATAGACATAACCCTTCTCAATAATAGGTCGCATAAAACGATAAAAAAATGTAAGTAAAAGCGTTCTAATATGAGCACCATCGACATCAGCATCTGTCATAATAACAATTTTATGATATCTTGCATTTTCAATTTGAAATTCATTACCAATTCCTGTTCCAATGGCCTGAATCATTGATAGTATTTCTTTATTGCTTAATGCTCTTGACAATGCAGCCTTTTCAACATTTAACACTTTTCCTCTAAGAGGAAGAATAGCTTGATAATAACTTTCACGCCCCATTTTAGCAGAACCGCCTGCTGAATCCCCTTCGACTATATACATTTCAGCAAGTTGTGGATCTTTTGTCCTACAATCGGAGAGTTTCGAAGCAAATCCTAAAGAGTCTAAAGGACTTTTTCGTCTTGTTGCTTCTCTTGCCTTTTTAGCTGCTAAACGTGCTCTAAGTGCAAGTAATGATTTTTCAATAATCATTTTTGCATTAGCAGGATTTTCTAATAAATATGCTTCAAATTTATCACTCATAGCTTGGGAAACAATTCTTCTTACCTCAGTATTTCCAAGTTTAGTTTTAGTTTGTCCTTCAAACTGCGGATCGCTAATTTTACAAGAAACAATAGCTGTTAATCCTTCACGAACATCATCACCAGATAAACTTTCATCTTTTTTAAAAATATTAGAGTTTTTACCATAGTTATTAAGAATTCTTGTTAAACTATTTCTAAACCCTTCCTCATGAGTTCCTCCTTCAGTATTGGTAATATTATTAGTAAAAGATTTTATATTACAACTATAATCTTCTGTATATTGGAAAGCTATTTCAATAAGAGTATCTTCAATAGTCTCTTCAACAACAATAATATCTGAGTGAAGAGGTTTTTTGCCTTTGTTTAAAAAACTCACATATTCTTTTAAACCACCCTCATAATGATAATCACCAAATTTTATGTTATTTGGATTACGCAAATCTTTGATTGTAAGACGTAATCCTTTATTTAAAAAAGCTAATTCTTGAATACGTTGTCTTAATGTTTCATAATCAAATGTGATTGATTCCTTAAAAATTTCCTTATCTGGGACAAATTTGACTGTTGTCCCTGTTTCTTGAGTTGTGCCAATAATCTCAAGTTGAGTTTTAGGATGACCTTTTTCAAATCTTTGACGATAAATATGTCCGTTTCGGTGTACATAAACCTCTAACCACTGACTCAAAGCATTAACAACCGATGCACCTACACCATGAAGGCCGCCTGATACCTTATAACTATTATTATCAAATTTACCTCCCGCATGAAGAACAGTAAAAATTGTCTCTGTAGCACTTACTTTAGTTTTGGGATGAATATCTGTTGGCATACCACGTCCGTTATCCACAACGGTTAGTATGTTATTCCCAAAATTATCCACACTTATTTCAACATTTATTTGATTACAAAATCCCGCTAAGGCCTCATCAACAGAATTATCTACAATTTCCCATACTAAATGATGTAAACCTCTTGGACCCGTAGATCCTATATACATTCCTGGTCTTTTTCGAACAGCTTCTAAACCTTCTAGAACTTGTATACTACCAGAATCATACTTTTTTTCAGCTTCAATTGTGGCTAAATCCTTTTCATTCATTTATCCCATCTCCTTTTCTAAAGTAATAATTTTTGCTTTATCCTTTATACAATCGTCTAGTTCTGAAAGAGTTGAACTAGATACTAACGTTTGAACATTTTTATTTAAAAGTTGAAATATATTATTTTGCCTATTTTTATCTAAATCACTTAATACGTCGTCCAATAATAATATTGGATATTCACCTTTTTCTTCTTTAAGAATTTCAACAAAAGCTAGTTTTGTACTAATTAAAGAACTTCTTTGTTGGCCTTGAGAACCGTATAAAGTTATGTTTTTATTATTAATAATAAAAACATAATCATCCTTGTGGGGTCCATAACTAGTTGAACCTCTTTTTAAATCTTCTTCCAAACAAGAATTTAATTTTTTAAAAAAATCTTCACTAGATACAGATGGTACATACTTTATTTCTAATATTTCTTTATTTTCAGAAATTTGTAAATGATATTCTTTTATTTTTTTATTTACCTTTTTAATAAAAATATCACGTTTAGAAATAATATTTTTTGCACAATTAACAATTTGCAAATCTATAATCCTCAGCAATTTTATCATCTTATCATTTTTTTCAAATATAAGCCGTTTTAACAAAGCATTTCTCTCATTTAAAAGTTTCTTATAAGAATTACACTCGTCTGTATAAAACTTCGAAATTTGGCAAATTATAGGCTCAATTATTTTTCTTCTTTCTCTAATTGTTCCCAGCAAATTAAGCATATCAGAATTGGTAAAAGAAACAACTAAAATTTCTCCTAAATATTCACTAATTTTGGAATATCTATAATTGTCCTTTGAAACTTGTTTTCCTTTTATTTGTCTAATAATTTTACAAAAATGAATAGAACTTTCTTTAACAATCTCACCAATAACAGACATTTCGTATTGTTTTTCTTTAATCAATTGATATTCATCATTTGTTCTAAAACTCTTAGTAAGTGCCAAATAATTTAGGGCCTCTAGTACTGAAGTTTTGCCCGTAGCATTTTGTCCAATTAAAATATTTACTCTATTAGAAAAACTAATTTCAAAACTAGAAAAGCATCTAAAATTATACATTTTCAGTTTTTGAACGATCATTTTCTACCTCAATTATAAATTTTTCATGATCTATCTCAATTAAATCGCCAGAAAATAGCTTTTTACCACGTTGTTTTTCAATAAGATTATTGATTTTTATAGTTTTATTTGCTAAAAAATCCTTTACTTCTCCCCCTAACGAAATCATCCCTATAAACTTCAAAAATTGCCCTAATTTAATGTAATCAGTTTTAATTTTTATAACCTTCATACGGCACCTCTTTTTTACTCTTTTTATTATATCATAAATGTGTTTTTTTTTCAATTTTTTTGACTTATTTTTTTAACAATTTTTCTTTCTAAAAAAAGTACATTTTTTATGTTTTTTTAAGCATTTTTACTCCGTATTTTGTTAATCTATTTTTTCCTATTAAAAAAACGACGTTTAGTAATTTTATTGTACTTTTTACGTTTTTTTTACGTAAATATGTATATTCCTTATTTTATATATAGTATATTTTATGATTTAAAAATAAATATTTTTTTGTCTAAAAATATTATATTTTTTTTATAGTTTTTTTTAAAAAACGTCGTTTTTTTTAATAGTTTTAATTTATAAGTTTTTAATAAATACGTAATATAATAAAAAAATAAATATTTTTATATTTATATATTTATAAAAATATTTATTTAATTATTTTTTTGTTTATAAAAATAATTAAATATATAAACATATACTCTTATATTTAATTATTTATTATGTTTTTAAACATTTAAATAAATATTTAAAAGCATAATTAAATATTTATTTAAACTATATTTTTTTGTTTTGTATTAAAAGTTATTAATTATTAAATATATATTGTTATATTTTTATATTTAATTATGTATTTATTTTTATTTTTTATCTTTAAATTAAAAGTTATTAATTTTATTTTTAAAATATGTAATAACTAACTATTTTAATATTTAACTTTTAATATAAAACTTTTATTTTTTAAAGTAAAAATAATTTAGATTTTTTTAATAAATTTAATTTTTATAATAAAAATAATTAGTTTTAAAATTTAATTATATTATATAAATAAAGTATTATTTTAAAACAATACGTTTTTATTTTAAAAATAATATTATTCATTTAATTTTTATTATAAAAATTATTAATTTTAACTTAAAAATATTTTTGTGAATTTAAAATTATCAGCATTAAAATTATAAATAAAAATTTAATTAAATATATACATAATTATGTATTTTTTTCTTCTCTCAGTTTCTAAAAAAGTAATTCAAATTTTTCAAAAAAGACAATTTAAAAAGTTCATTTTTTTTGATTTGACCCCCCAGGGGGTTTGTAATTTTTCAAGTTTCATCCAAAAATTCGAAAAATGATTGTTTTTTGCCGTTAATTTAACAAACAAAATCTTTTTTAAAAAATTTTTTTATAATTTATTTAATATTTATTGATTTTTAAAAAAAAGACAGAACCAATAAATATGGTTATACTTAAATAGTTATGTAAGTAATTATTGCAAATAATTTGCAATTAATATTTTTTTTTGATATAATGCTAAATGTAAAAAGGAGGTCATATTTATGAATCAACAACCAATAAAAAGAAGAAATCCATTTGAAATACCTAAAGTAGTTGAAGAAGAAACGGATATTCAGTTTCAAGACGAAGAAAGATCGTTTGAACCCGCTTATGAGCAACAAAAAATTGTTTCACAACCAACTTCAACTATTCGTAGTACTCAAAAGCCACAAAAACAGGTGGTAAGAAAGCAATACTATCAACAAGATGATGTAAACAGAGAAAAGTATACATCAACAATGGATATTACCCTAAGAAGACAAATTAAAATTGCTTGCGCGACAAGAGGAATAATGTTTGCCAAATTTGTTGAAGATGCATGTCGCGAAAAATTACAGAGAGAAGGTGGTAGATAATGCCTATTATTTCAGCTTTTTGCAAAAAAGGGGGCGTAGGTAAAACTACTTTTCTTGGATATCTTGCACATTATCATGCTTCTCAAGGAAAAACAGTTTTAGTTATCAGCGCTGACGATCAAAATAGTATTTTTAAAATTTTTGGTGTTGACAATTTTGTTACTGATCATGATGATGATTTTTTCGAACATCTACTAGTTGGTGAAAAAAAGCCACAAGATATTACTTTTGAGGCAAGAATAAATATGTATTTAATGAAAACCTTAAATACAGACAGACTTTCTCTTAATTTAACCCTTAAACGCTCTGAAGAAAAGCATTTAAGACAAATTATTGAAGGTTTTAAGAGTTTTTTTGACTATATTTTTATTGATTTTCCTCCTTCAAGCAGTAGATTGAGTGAAATTTTATTAGATATTAGTGACTCTATTTTAATTGTTGTCGGCTTAGACACGCTTGGTTTACAAGGTTTTTCGAACACAATTCAGTATTTTGTTGATACTGACATAGATTTAGCTAAAATTAAGTACATTGTACCAGTCGGATACATTAAAGGAAGGCGTGCTCCAATTAAGTGTTTAAAAGAACTAAAAGAGCAAGCCAAAACGCTTACTCCTAATGCCGAAATTACCGCTCCAATCAAGGATAAAGCAGAAATTAAAAATATTCAATCTGATGGTATTTCTATCTTTGATAATCAACCTATGAAAGATAGATTTCATCAAAAAAATTTTGATGAAATAAAAAAAGACTTAATTTTGATGTTTAAAGACATAAAACTAGATTAAAAACATAAAAAAAGCACTATTTTTAGTGCTTTTTTTATGTTTAATCTTTAAAAAACTCTAACTGGTAATAATAATTGCGTTAAACTATCATCATCTATTTCTTTAAGAATGGTAGGCTTTATTTCACCTGTAAAATAAAAATGTATTTTATCTTTTTCAAATGAACGAAGAGCATCTAATAGATATCTCGTGCTAAAAGCAATTTGAAAATTTACATCATTTATTTCATTTAAAAGATAAATTTCTTCAACAACTTTTCCAATTTCAGAAGAATTAGAAGAGATTTCAACTTTTTTAGAATTACTAAAATTAAATTTTACAATACTTAAATTATCTAAACTAGTAAACAAAGAGGCTCTATCGACCGCATTTATTAACTCATTTTTATTAAATTCTGCAACAAATAAATAATCTTTAGGAAATAAACTAGATGTATCTGGATAATTTCCTTCAATTAATCTTGACATAAAAATTATATTTTTATATTCAAATAAAGCTTTACTATTTTCTAAATACATTTTAACATAGGTTGAATCCTCATCTAAAATTTTACAAAATTCTTCCAAAGATTTACTCGGAATATTAGCGTGAATTTCTACTTCCTCTGCAAGTTTTGATTGTTTCTTAGCAAGTCTAAAACTATCGGTTGAAACAATTTCTAAAGTACCATTTTTAGCCTTAAAATTTAAACTAGTTAATACTATTCTAGATTCGGAAGTAGCACATGCAAATGAAGTTTGTCTAATTATTTTTTTTAATTCTTTACTATCAAATAAAATAGCATTACTATTAGTTGTAAAATTAGTTGTTGGATACGTAGTTTTATCATATGCAATTAAAGTAAAATCTGATCTATCAGAGATTATTTTAATTGAATTTTTTTCAAATAAGGTAAACTCTACATCTTTTCCTTCAACTTTTTTTACAATATCTACAAAGTATTTACCCGGAACAACACATTCTCCTTCTTCATATAATCTTACTTTATCATTCTTTTCTAATCTTACTTTAATTGCAATTTCTTTATTTGTAGCAATAAAAGTAATTTGATTATTTTTAATTATTATTTGAATCCCTGTTAAGATGGGCATTGGAGTTTTTTGTGAAAGTCCTTTAGAGACATTTAACAATGTTGATAACAATACTTCTCTTTCAATTATAAATTTCATATTTTCACCTCTTTTATTATTATTTTTTAATTTTTAATATTATTATTAGCACTGTGGATAAGTGGATAACTTTTTTTATAATTTTATATTTCCGTCCTTATTATATAGAAAATTATTTATTTAGTTTATCTACTAAATTACTAACGTCTTGACTAATAAATTCATCACTTTTTATTCCATCTTCAATTTTATCTATTGCATGAGCAACTGTTGCATGGTCTCTATTCCCAAGATATTCTCCAATTTTTTTTAATCCAATATTATATTTAGTTCTCAATAAATAAATAGCAATACTTCGTGCGTATACAATTTCTTGTTTTCGAGAAGAACCTGAAAGTTCTTTTACAGGAATATTAAAATAAGAAGCAACAATTGTTTTTACTTTTTCTGCTTGATTGGATGATCCTTCATTAGATGAAATTTTATTAGAAGAAATAATAGATTCTAATGATAATTTAGCATTTTCTAATGTATAATCTATATTAAAAGCTACACAATAATTAACAAATCTTCGAAGTGCTCCTTCTAGTTCACGTACATTTTCTTCAAAGTTAGTAGCAATATAATCTAAGGCATCGTTAGAAACGTCATCAACATTTGCAATAAGAGTAGATAGTTTACTTTTTAAAATAGCCTTTCTTAAATTTTGATTTGGTTTTTTTATATCTACTTGCATACCCCAAGTAAATCTAGATTTTAAGCGATCCATAATGTTTAATTCGCTTGCTTTACGATCTGATGTAACAATAATTTGTTTATTTTTCTCAAAAAGATATTCAAACAATTTAAAAAATTCATCTTGTGAACCTTGTCTATCTGCAAGATATTGAATATCATCAACTAACAAAACATCTGCGCTTCGATAATAATTATCAAAATAATCAGATATTGCGGTTGATTTTTGATTCTTATTTTTTGATTTAAAATAATCTTCAACAAATTGTTGAGCTGTTGTATAAACTATTTTTGTATTTAAATTATTGTCTAGAATGTAATGACCTATTGCCATCATTAAATGGGTTTTTCCAAGTCCTACGTCGCCAAAAATATAAAAAGGGTTAACTGTTACATGAGGTGATTCAGCAACCTTTACAGAAAAAGTAAAGGCTTCACGATTTGCTTCACCTGTTACAAAATTATCAAAAGTATATTCTGGTCTTAATACTCTTTCTTTGATAGCTTTTTCACTAGAATCAATATTAGTTAATCCAATAGAATTCTTTTTTTCTTTTTCTTTTGCAACATCTGAAGATGTTATAAATTTAAATTGCATTAATTCTTTAGTATAATTATTTAGAATTTCGTTCATTTGTGATAAATATATTTTTTCCAGTCGAAATTTTTCTAAACTGTTTGCTACAATTAAATAAATATTACCACCTTGAACTTTATATATTTCTGTTATTTCATTAAAAATGGTATTATACTGAGCAGGAAGAAGTTTTTCTTTTAACTCGTTTTTGACATTATTTAACAAAACATAAGCTTGTTCCATCAAAATCACCTCTGCAATATGATAACATATTTTGATAAAAAATTAAAGTAGTTAGTTAAAATACTTTTCCACATAGTTATCAACATTTTATCCACAAAAAAATAGGAAAATTATAAACAATTTTTCCACATTGTTAATATGTTGATAGTTAAAATTTATCATATAATTATTTGACTTGCAAAAAACATTACAATATGATAAAATAAAAACAATTAATGAGGTGAATTATGAATAATAAAGGGTTAAATGCAAAAATAAAAATATTTATAATTGTTATTTATACAATTGTATTATTTAGTATCATTTTACTTTCATTTGGAAAATCTAAAATTAATAGATTTTCTGAATATCAGGATAAGGCATATGATGATCAAATTGCATTAAATATAAGAGATATAGAAAACAGAAAATCTAAACTTTCCACTGGTAGTGAGGATGAAGAAGGAAAACATGAAAAAAGTACACATGATTTACAAATACAATTGGTTAAATTAAGAGCAAACACGTCAATAAAAAATATTAAAATTTATTTAGCCGCTAAAACGTTAGATAATGGATATCGTTATGATGAATATACAAGTTCATCAAAAGAAATGAGTACACTAACTTATACTTCATTAACATCTTTTACGACCTTTGCTACTAAAGAAATTAAAGAATTAACAAAAAATGGAAAAAAAGAAGAATATTTATTTGATGAAACACCAATAGAATATTATATAAGAATATCCTATACATTAAATGATGAAAAAGAGGAGAGAGTTTTAGCTTATAAAACTAAAGCTTTATCTTTTAATCAAGAAAAAACTTTCAAGAATGTTGAAATTCGAAATATTGATAACAATAATGCCAATTATATAGAAAGTAAAGATGATCCAATTAAATTAAAAGTTACTAAAACTTTAATTTCTGAAGAAAGTTCATTAAAAGAAATTAAAGAAGATAGATTAAGAGTAGAATTTAAGGTGAACTCTGAAAATTTAAATAAATATAAATATGATAGTGATTATTTAGAAAAAAACAATCTTATTAGTATTGAACTTCCAAAAGGTCCAAATGATGATGATGCATGGAATGTAGAGCCTGAAATTAATGATATTAAGTTTGAAATATATGGCAAGATAAAAAACAATGATAATAAGTTTTCTAGTTATGTTAAAATATACTCTATTTATGGATTTTTTAGTAAAAATAGGGCATTATCTATTGCAACATATAAAATTGATGAAGTTTTTAACATTGATACTCTGTATATAATAGCAGAAGGTTGTATTTATAATGGTACATCTCAAACTTTTAAAACTCTATATAGTGTAAGAGTAAATGATTTACCTAATATATAAAAAATTAAAAAAAGTTTTATTGTTTGACAAAAATAGGTGATTATAGTATAATAAGAAAGCATGGTTTTAAATAGGAGGTGCTCATATGAAAAGAACATACCAACCTAACAAACGTAAACATAGTAAAACTCATGGTTTCCGTGCACGTATGGCAACTGTTGGCGGAAGAAAAGTATTAGCGCGTAGACGTTCAAAAGGTAGAGCTGTCTTATCAGCATAATAGAAAAAGAAATATTATTATAAACTTGGACCACTTCAGTCATTTTAAGAAAAGTGGTCTTTTAATTTTTTTGTTTTGAGGTGTATATGAAAAAAAAATATCGAATCAAGAAAAACCATGAAATAGCCTCAATTGTGAACATGAGAAAAAAAGTAGCTAATAAAAATTATATTATTTACTTTAAAAAAACAGAAAACAAAGTGGCAAGATTTGCCTTTTCTGTTTCAAAGAAATATGGAAAAGCAGTTGAAAGAAATAAGGCAAAAAGAATTGCAAGAAGTATTTTTTATAAGTATTTAAATTTATATCATAACATAGATTTTGTTATAGTAATCAAACCAAGTTCAAAACAGACTAATTATGATGAACTTGAAAATGAAGCTAAATTTTTATTAGATTTGATTGATAAAAAAAAATCCAAGGAGGGAAAAAGTGAAATTTAAAAATTATAAGCAAATATTTTTTATCGCATTAATGTTTTTATTATTATTTATTACATCTTGTAGTTGTGTAGGAAATACTCAACCTAAAACATCATTTGCGGCAGACGATACAGACAAAAATTTAATTGAATGGGTTAATACTAAAATCGATGAGGCAGTTTCTACAGAAGGAAAAACGGAACAACAGATTTTGGATGAGAAAAAAACTTTTTCAAAAGAATTAATACAAAATTATATTAACGATGATGTAATAGCAAAAAAGAAAAAAAATCAATATCAAGTAGATATTATTAGAAATTATGACATTCCTTTATATCTTGGATTAATTGATAGGGCGACGGTTGCTAATGATACAGATACTTCAACTGAAAGTAAATGGATTAAGGCGGCAACTTATGTAAGAAATTGTACTGGTGCATCTAATGTTGATAGTACAACTTTAATTAAAGAAATAGAGGAAAATAATGGTGAGACGCTTAATTTAAATGATGTTGTTTGTTCTTTTGCGTTAAAAGTAGAAGAAAGAACAGTTAATCTAGAATCTGAACCAATTGTATTTTATACAGGTAAGGCTTTTTGGAGTCATTTATTTAATAATTTATTAGTATTTCCTATGGCTTGGTTAATGGTTCAATTATCCAATTTATTTGGTGGTTTCTATATTATAGGATTGTTAATAACAACAATTTTAGTTCGTACAATTGCTTGGCCAATTTATGCAAAAACAAACGATATGACGCTTAAAATGCAATTAATGCAACCTGAACTCAATAAAATTCAAGAAAAATATGCAACACGTCAAGATGATAAATCGAAGCAAATGATGCAAATGGAAATGGCGCAATTATATAAAAAATATAAAGTTGGATTAAGTGGATGTTTAATGCCTTTTTTACAATTTCCTATTTTTATGGCAATATATCGTGCTGTATCTAGAATTCCTTATACAGTTGCATATGAAGGTACTATTTATAAAAACGACTGGGCTAATGAGATTAATCCTCGCTTTTTAGGAATTAATTTATTTGAAGATCGAACAGCTGGAACAGGTCAATTCATAGGAATTATTGTACTTGTTGTGGTCGTAATTGGTACACAATTTTTAAGTCAATGGATTTCGCAAAGAAGACAAAAGAAAAATCAACAAGAATCACAAGCAGATATTCCAGCATATCGTAGACAGTCATATGAGCAAACAAAAGGGGGGGCTCAAACTTCAATGAAAATGATGATGTATATGATGATGTTGATGATGGGATTATTTGTTTTTACAAGTAAAGCAGGTCTTGGTATTTATTGGTGTATTGGTAATTTATATTCAATGGCGCAAATGGCTATTAATAGTAAGACTAACGCTAAACGAATGGAAAAATTAAGAAAAAAACTATAAAGGAAAGAGTTAATAATTATGAAAGAAAAAATGTATATTGGTAAAAACCTAACTGAAATTGAAGAATTAGCAGTGAAAGAATTAGGGATTGCCAAAGATGATATGTATTTTGATGTTATTAGTGAAAATATAGATTCAAGAGAAGAAATACAAGTTCAAGTAATGGTAGATGCTAATCCAGTAAAAAAAGGTAAAGATTTTTTGGAAACATTTTTAAAAGAGGCTCAAATTGATGGATATGTTGAAAGAAAAATGCGTGACAATATAGTTGAGTATGCGATTACTACAGCCGATGCAAATGGAGCACTAATAGGTCATAATTCACAAACTTTAGCAGCACTTCAATATGTTACATCGCTAATTGTTAATCAATATTTTGATCGCGATACAGAAAGTGGCTTAATTGTCAAGGTTGATATTGGCGATTATCGCAAGAATCGTGATGAAAAGTTAGAAAAGATGGCTGTAAGAATTGCAAGAGAGGTTGCTAAAACTAAGATTCCTGTAAATTTAAGATATATGAATGCTTATGAAAGAAAAGTTATTCATACAAAACTTTCAACTTGGAAAGATGTTACTACTCATTCTGAGGGAATTGAACCAAGAAGATATTTGGTTATTGAACCTAAAAATGCTTCAAAATCAAATAATGAATAAAAAATAAAATACTTACTCTAAAAAGAGTAAGTATTTTATTTTAAAAAGAAACGAGAATTGAATAAAAATTAAGGATTCTCTTTGTAATTATGGTAGGAATATCACAAAGAGTACCTACATTATAATACGTTTTTTAAAATAATATTTTTTTTATGCTTTTGAAAGTGTTTACACTTTTTTATTATTCTTCTATAAACTAAATTATTTGATAAAAATAACATTATTTAAACTGATAATATGTAAAAAAGATACATAATATTAAGCTTTTTGATATAATTATAAAAGAGGTGTAGAAATGAAAGTTTTTGATGATACAATTGTGGGAATATCTACTTCCCAAAGTCAAGGAGCTATTTCAATTATAAGAGTTAGTGGAGAGAAAGCTTTAGAAATTGTGAATCAAATTTTTAAAGGCAAAGATTTAACTAAAGTACAATCTCATACCATTCACTATGGACATATTATTGATAAAAAAACAAATCAAATTATTGATGAAGTATTAGTTTCTGTTTTTTTATCACCTAAATCATATACAACAGAAGATTTAGTTGAAATTAATTGTCATGGTGGATTATTTGTGACAAATCAAATATTTGAACTATTATTAACTCTTGGTGCAAGAGCTGCACAAGCCGGAGAATTTACAAAAAGAGCTTTTTTAGCAGGGCGAATTGATTTAACAAAAGCAGAGGCTGTTATGGATGTAATAACAGCTGAGAATAAAATGGCTTTAAAAATTGCTACCAACGCTTTAAACGGAAAAATTAGTAGTTTTATTTTAAACAAAAGACAACAACTACTAGATATTATTGCAACTATTTGTGTTAATATTGATTATCCTGAATATGATGATGTGATAGAAATTACAAACAATGAAATATTGCCATCAATTAGGAATATAAAATCCGAATTACAAACAACTCTTTTAAATTCAATGAGTGCTAAATTATTAAAAAATGGCATCAATACCGTTATTGTAGGACGTCCTAATGTTGGGAAGAGTAGTCTTTTAAATGCCATTTTAAATGAAAATAAAGCAATTGTAACCAATATTCCAGGTACAACTAGAGATATTGTAGAATCAAGTATTCAACTAGATAATGTCACTTTAAATTTAATAGATACAGCAGGAATTAGAGATACAGAGGATGTTGTAGAACAAATTGGTGTTGAAAAATCCAAAGAGGCTTTAGATAGAGCTGATATTGTTTTATTTGTTTTAGACGGAAGTGTTTCTTACCAAAAGGAAGATGAAGAAATTTTTAATCTTATAAAAAATAAGTGTCATTTAATTGTTGTGAATAAATCAGATTTAATACAAAAAATAAAGTTACCACAAAAGAGTTTTATTACAATCAGCACTAAAGAAGAAGAAAGTATTAAAAAATTAGAAGAGGCTATTTTAACGAAATTAAAATTAAATAATATTTCTAATAAAGATATAACATATATTAGCAATGCAAGACAAATTGAAAAATTAAATAATGCAATAATTGCATTAGAAGAGGCCATAAATGTCATTTCAGAGGGATATCAAATTGATTTTGTTGATATTTATTTAAGAAAAGCTTGGTTATATTTAGGTGAGATTATAGGAGAAACTAGTACAGATAGTCTACTCGATGAACTTTTTTCAAAGTTTTGTTTAGGAAAATAGAGAATTAAATTTGACAAAATGGATAAAATATAATATAATCTTTTTATTAGATGCGTTGATAAGAAAAGTAAATATATAATTCTTATACAAGTGACCTAATGAGAGTGAAAAATTAGGAAGAATTATGATTGAAAGAACACTTGGAGCAAATAGAAGAAAGAATGTGAAACATTTTAGTAGAACTATTCGTAAATCCTGCGTTAAAGGAAAAAAGTGCAAAAACAAATTGTAATTGTTTTTGAACTAGGGTGGCACCGCGATTTTTCGTCCTTAGGTATAATTTTACTTAAGGATTTTTTTTATTTTATTAGGAGGTATTTTATGAAAAGAACAAGAGTCAAAGAGTTATTTTGTCAAAGAGATACTTTTAATCAAAAAGAGGTTGAAATTTATGGATGGGTTAGAAATAATCGTTCTCAAGCACAATTTGGTTTTTTAAATGTTAATGATGGTTCTTTTTTTGAATCAATTCAAGTAGTATATGACGATAGAATAAGTAATTTTTTAGAGGTTTCTAAATTTAGAGTTGGAGTTTCTGTTTATGTTAAAGGAATGGTTAAATTAACACCTGAATTAAAACAACCCCTAGAATTACATGCTACAATTATTACCCTTTTAGGTGATTGTCCAGAAGATTATCCTATACAACCCAAAAGACATACTAGAGAATTTTTAAGAGAAGTTGCTCACTTAAGACCAAGAACTAATCTTTTTTCGGCAATTTTTAGAATAAGAAGTATAGCAGCTTATGCAATACATTCATATTTTCAAGATAGAGGTTACGTCTATGTACATACTCCTCTTATTACATGTGCAGATTGTGAAGGTTCTGATCAGATGTTTAAAATAACAACTTTAAATGTCAATAAATTACCATTTACCAAAAATGGAAGTGTAGATTTTTCTAAAGATTTATTTGGTAAACAAGCGTTTATAACAGGCTCTGGTCAATTGCATGGAGAAACTTTTGCTATGGCCTTTTCTGATATATATACGTTTGGACCAACATTTAGAACCGAAAATTCAAATACTAAAACGCATGCTAATGAATTTTGGATGATCGAACCAGAAATGGCCTTTTGTGATTTAAATGGTCTGATGGATATTGAAGAAGAAATGTTAAAATATGTTGTAAAATTTGTAATGGAAAAATGCAAAAAAGAAATTGATTTTTGCGACCAATTTGTTGCAAAGGGTTTAAAAAGTAAACTTAATCATTTATTAGATAGTAAATTTGTAAGAATTAGTCATCATAATGTTATTGATATTTTAAAGAAAGCCAATAAAACTTGGGAATTTGAACCTCAATATAATGAGGATATAGCAAAAGAACACGAAAAATATATTACTGAATATTTTAATGGACCTGTTTTTATTACTGATTGGCCTAAAGATATTAAGGCCTACTATATGAAATTAAATGATGATGGAAAAACGGTTGCAGCAGTCGATTTAGTTGTGCCTGAGGCTGGAGAATTAATGGGAGGATCACAGCGAGAAGAAAATTTAGATAAACTTCTTGCAAGAATGAAAGAATTTAACATTAATAAAGATGAAATTAATTGGTATTTAGATACAAGAAGATATGGAGGATGTATTCATTCAGGATTTGGAATGGGGTTTGAAAGGTTAATTATGTATTTAACTGGAGTAGAAAATATACGAGATGTAATTCCTTATCCAAGAACACCTAAAAATTGTGAATTTTAAAAGAAGCGCTAAATTTAGCGCTTCTTTTTTGTTGATTTAGATTTAGAATTGTCTGTTGCTTTTGGTTCATATAACCAAATAAAAGCAAGTAAACCACATAATAATAAGGTAATTCCAAATGTTAATAAGCCTGTTTTAATGATTTTAGGTCGAATGAATTCGTTATAACTATCTTGATAGAATTCTTTATTATAACCCTTGTAATTAGAACTTAAAGTTTTAAATTCTTCATTTGTCAAAATTTCGTCTTCATCGTTTAATTCAGGAGTAAAAGTTCCTTCAATAATATTGATTAATTCTTTATCTCCTTCTTCAGAATCATTAATGTAATAAACACAGAAGGTAAGTTCTTTTGTTTGACCAAAAACAGTATTATTATCATAACTTTTAGCACAGCGATTTTGATAAATATAGTAAGATTTATCTTCATTATCCTCATCATCTTCATAAATATCCCGTGGATTATCATATAATGAGTATGTAGCAAGAACATCTTGACTATCAGAACTTGTTAGTGAATAATAATAAATTGAGGAGACATTACCAACTGATAATTCATTTTCACTCATTTCATCAAGTGCTTCTTGCAAGGCCAAGTCACTTTCTTCACCAATACCATCAACAAAGGTCATATAAATATATTGAGGACTAAAATCTTTTATTTGATTGTAATTTATATTAGAAAAATAAAAATAATGTGCAACACTTAATTCTGTTTTCTTTGTTTCTTTATCATAATGTGAAGTTAAAACTTTATAAAAATTAATATCAAAATATTTTGGTAAGTGTAGAACATAATTTTCATAGTAAGCGTTAACGTTTTCTGCTTCATCATTTGATACTTTATTTTCAGTAATAAATTCTTTAGTAATTGGATCGCGATATTTAATGTTTAATTTATCGGTATAAACATCAGCATCCCATTTTACTGCTTTTTGAATTTTTTCTTGTGTAGATAGATTTGTTCCCTCATTTTGATCAAAGTAATCTTCTAAGTATAGTTTTTTATAATTTATATAACCATAATAATTGTAACAACAGATACCTACGGTTACCCCTATTGTAATAATTGAGCAGACAATTACTACTATTAATGTCCTAATTGTCTTTACTTTTTTTGTGTTCATAAAAACCTCCATTGTTTATATTATAACAAAAAAGTTATAGTTTATCAATAAAAAGAGTTTTACTTCACAAAAATATCAGATTTGTTATACTAAAAATACAGAGTACATTAAATACATAATATACATTTTTGTTGACATAATACACTAAATGGTATATAATAATAGTAAGGAGGTAAAATATGAATATACAATGGATAAATAAAGAAAAAAATACAAATGCTGTAACAATTTATAGTAATAATATAACTTTTAGTAAACAAGCGGCATTACTATTTGATAATGCATTGGGTATTGCTGTTGGCTTTGATTTAGATAATAAAACTCTAGTGATGAGAAAAGTAACTAAAGATGATATTTTACGTAAAGTTGTTGAAAAAGAAGATGTTTATGAATTAACAATGAAACCAAGTTTTGGTAGAATTAATAATAAAAAGTTAATTTTGGAACTAGAGAAGCATTTGAATTTGGATTTTAATATTCAAACATCATATAAGTTTGCGGCAAAATGGAATACAGGATTAAAGATGCTAATAGTTGATACAAAGGAGGTGGCCAAAGATGTTTAATTTTATGACGCTTCAAACATTAGATATTGCAATGATTATTATTTGGGCTATTTTTGTGATTGCTGCTATCATAATTGAATTTGAAACTGCTAATTTAGTTTCTATTTGGTTTGCCGCAGGAGGAATTGCTGGTATTGTTTGTGCAGTATTAGAGATGCCGATTTGGGCACAAATTTTAATTTTTGCAGTTGTGAGCGCAATATTTGTTTTAGCAACTAGACCATTTGTAAAAAAAATTAGTGATAATCAGACAGTTTTGACCAATGTTGATCGTTATGTTGGAATGGTTGCAATCGTTACTAAAGATATAGTGGTTGGTGAAAAAGGAGAAATTAAAGTGGAATTTCAAAAATGGCCTGCTATTTCTAAAGGAGAAAATAGTTTTCTTGTTGGAGATAAGGTTATTATAACTGAAATTATTGGTAATAAAATGATTGTAGATAAAATAAAAGAAATTGATTTAAATTAATTATAATGAAAAGGGAGGAAAATATAAATGAAAAATCTATTTAATTTTTTAGTTTCGACAGTAGGAGGTGCAATAACAGCAATTGTACTAGCTGTAATTTTACTTGTAATTTTATTAATTATAATAAAAGGAATTAAAATTGTTCCTCAAACACAAGTATATGTTATTGAACGTCTTGGTAAATATTATAAAACTTGGGGAACAGGAGTGCATTTTTTAGTACCATTTATTGATAGAATTGCAAGTGATCCTAATGTTCCTCTTTCAGGGAGTAAACTAGATACACCAAGATTAATTGGTAAAGTTAGTTTAAAAGAACAAGTTATAGATTTTGATCCACAACCTGTTATTACCAAAGATAATGTCACAATGCAAATTGATACAGTTGTTTATTATCAAATTAGTGATGCTAAATCATATGTATATGGAGTTAGTAAACCACTTAGAGCTTTAGATAATCTTACAACCACTACTATTCGTAATATTATTGGTTCTCTAGATTTAGATCAATCTTTAACAAGTAGGAATATCATTAATGAACAAATGCGTGAAATCTTAGATGAAGCAACAGATCCTTGGGGTATTAAAGTATTTAGAGTTGAGGTTAAAAATATTATGCCTCCTAAAGATATTCGTGATGCTATGGAAAAGCAAATGAGAGCAGAACGTGAAAGACGTGAGGCAATTTTACTTGCAGAAGGTGAAAAAAAGGCTGCTATTTTAAAGGCTGAAGGAATAAAAGAATCCGAAATTTTAAGAGCTCAAGCCGAGAAAGAATCCGCTATTTTAAGAGCGGAAGCGGAAAAAGAAGCTACTATTCGTAGGGCTGAAGGTCAGGCTGAGGCTATTGTTAAAGTTAATGAAGCAACTGCTCAAGGACTAAAGATGATTAAAGATGTTGATGTCAATAAGGGTGTTTTAACTCTTAAAGCATATGAGTCATTAGAAAAAGTTGCAGATGGACAATCAACGAAAATTATCATTCCTTCTGAACTTCAAAGCCTTGCAGGACTAGCACTTTCAGCAAGCGAAATTATTAAAGATGACAAAAAGGATGATAAATAGTTAATAAAAATAAGAAGGAACTAGGGAAAATTTGGTTCCTTTTTAATTGTATAAAACATAAAAATAGATATTGTTTCTTAATTGTTTTTTTAAATAATCTATCTTTTTAATATAATATTATTTATAATTTTAATATGAATAAAAGGTTTGCGTTTTTTTCATTAATGTGGTATAATATACTAACTAGCATTTTTGAAAGTGAAAGGGGAAAAATTATGGCATATGTTGCGTTATATAGAAGTTATAGACCATCTTCTTTTAAAGAAGTAATTGGTCAAAAGCATGTCGTACAGACATTAAAAAATGCGGTAATGGAAAATAAAACTTCACATGCATATATCTTTAGTGGACTTAGGGGGATTGGTAAAACCACGATAGCTAGAATTTTTGCGAAAGCTGTGAATTGTGAAAATCAAACAGATGGAGAACCTTGCAATCATTGTAAAAATTGCCTTGCAATTATAAACAATGAAACAACAGATATTGTTGAACTAGATGCAGCAAGCAACAATGGTGTTGATGAAATGCGAGATATTCTAGAAAAAGTTAATTTTTTACCAAGTGTTTTACGAAAAAAAGTATATATTATCGATGAGGCACATATGCTAAGTACTGCGGCCTTTAATGCTTTATTAAAGACTTTAGAGGAACCACCATCACATGTGATTTTCATCCTAGCAACTACGGAACCGCATAAAATTCCAGCAACTATTTTATCAAGATGTCAAAGGTTTGACTTTAAACAATTTACTTTAGAAGAATTAAAAGAAGAATTAAAAATCATTTCATTTAACGAAAAAATGGTAATTAATGAAGAAGCCCTTAGTGCGATTGCGGAAGCGGCAGATGGAGGAATGAGAGATGCTTTGGGAATTTTAGATCAAGCAAGTGTCTTTTCTAATGGTGAAATTACGGTTGAGGATATAAATAGTGTAACAGGAAGAATTTCTAATTATAAATTAATTGAACTAATTAGTTCTTTTAAAAAGAAAGATGCAACTCATAGTATTTATTTAATTAATGAGTTAATTAATATGGGAAAAGAAGTTAGCCGTCTTGTTAGTGGAATTATTCAATTTTGTAGAGATATTTTGTTATATAAGAGTGTGAACGATGAACTAGTTCATAAATATATATATGATAGTGAAGAATTTAAAGAACTTGCATCAAATATTACAACTAATGAGTTATTTTATTATATTGATGTTTTAGTAGATATTCAAAATAAAATTCGCTTTACTAATTCACAAAAAATTTACTTAGAAGTAGGAATTATGAAAATAATTAATTCTGCATCTGAAGATATTGATGTACTAAATAAAATTCATAAACTTGAAGAAGTGGTTAGTGAAAAAGAAACTAAAGATGGATTTATGAATACACAAGATTTGGATAATAAGTTTAATAATTTAGACAACCGAATTAAAAAGGTTGCAACCGATTTAGAAAAAGCTAAAATAGATGAATTTAAAGAAAAAATTGAATCTAAATTAGATCTTTTAGAAGATGTATCCTCTAAAAATGCTGCTTTGCCAACCGATTTAATGTTTCGCTTAGATAATATTGAGGATAAAATTAGAGTTTTAAATACGATAAACCAAGAAATTGATTCTAAAAAAATTGAAGAAGTTAATGAAAAACTAAAAGAAATAGAAGAAAAATTTAATACTTCTTACAATTTATCTAATGAATTATCAAATAATGAATTAGATATATCTACCTTTAAAATGCAAATCAGTAATTTAGAAGAAAAAGTAATAACTTTGGAAAGTGAGTCTTTAAATAAAATAGATGAAGAAAAAATAAAAGAAGTATTAAATTTAAATTTTGAACAAAGAATTAAAAGTCTTGAAGAATGGGTGGAACTGTTTATTCAAAAAGCGGATAATCAACATATTGACTTAGATAAACAAGAAATTATTAAAGAAATTAATGAATTGAAAGAAAATTATTTTGTTTTAATTCAAACAATTCAAAGCAATATAAAAAAATCTAATGTAGATTTTAAAGATGAATTAGGATTTGATTTAGAGGATAATAGCGATAGTAAAAATATTGAACAAATGATAAATGAATTGATTGCTAATGTAAATAGAATATCGGATAAAATTAATGAAAATACAAATAATATTCATAATATCAATAATGAAATTACTACAATTAATGAGATAAATAATAGTCAAGAGGAAAATATAAATAAAGTTTTTGCGAAAATAGAACAAATGAATTTAAATAATAAAAATGATATATATGATAAAATGTTTGATGATGTGCAAACAAAAATTGATGATTTAAAAAATAGTGAAGATTCAATTAAAGATGATTTGTCAAAAATCAAACAACTAGTTAAGCCAAACAATGAAAATAAACAAATCACAAAGCAAATAGAAACTAAAGTAGAAGAAATAGCGGTTGAAAAAGTTAAAAATGAATATATAAGACCAAAAGAAGAACCTAGAATTGTTGAGACTAATGAAACGAAGACCCTTCAAAGAATTAAAAATGTTTATGATATTCGAATTGTAGAGCGAATATTGCATGAAGCAAGGGAACTTGAATGCCGTGAAGAAAAAGCACGATTAATAAATGCGTGGTCTAAATTAGAAGATAAAGTAGGATATGTTCTTGCGCCAGTTGCAAAAATTTTATTAGATGGCAAAATGGTTGCTAATGGTAAACATGAAATATTAATAGTATATCCGAGTGCAACAATTTGTAATCATTTAATGGAACCTAAAAATTATGTAGATGCTAAACAAGTTTTAAGAATTACTTTTGGAAAAGATTACGATTTTTTGGCTTTACCAGAAAATACTTGGCAAGAAAAACGTAGTGAATATATTGGTCAATATGGGGTAGGAATTAAGTATCCTAAATTATCACCTATTCACAATCCTGAATTAAATGTTGTAACTGTAAATTATAATCAAATGAATAATCTTCCAAAAAAACCGCTTCAACAAGCTAAAGCCTTTTTTGGAAGTGCTATTGTAGAAGAGGAGGAAAGATAAATGATGAATCAAGCAATGTTAAGAAAAATGCAACAAATGAAAAAAGATATGGAAAAAACTCAAGATGAGATTATGAATACTGAGTTTAAAACTACATGTGGTCCTGTTACTGTTATTGTAATGGGAGATAGAAATTTAAAGCAAATTATATTTGAAGAAGGATTTGAAGCTACCACCGCAGATGATTTAGAAATGTTAGCAGATATGATTGTTGCAGCAACACGTCAAGCAGGCGATGAAATAGATAAATTTACTGCTGAGAAAATGTCTAAATATCAAGCTTTATTAGGCGGATTTTAAAAGTTTTTAATTAAGTAAAATGAGTGAAACAAAATTTTTAGATAATCTTGCTAGTTGTTTTGAGAAATTACCTGGGGTAGGGAAAAAAACGGCTCAAAGATATGCTTATTATATAATTGAGAAAATGTCTTTAGACGATGTAAAAGAATTATCCAATGAGCTTGTTAAAACTAAAGAAAATGTGAAACATTGCAAAATTTGTGGAATGCTTACCGATTTGGATATATGTCACATTTGCAATAATTCTTATCGTAATAAAGAACAAATAATGGTGGTTCGTGATACAAAAGATGTTTTAGCGGTTGAAAAGACGGCTCAATATAATGGTTTATATCACGTACTTGGAGGATTAATATCACCACTTGATGGCATTACTCCTGATAATCTTAATATTGATAGTTTAGAAAAAAGATTAGATAATATAAAAGAAGTAATTATTGCTACTAGTTTTACTCCTAATGGAGAAACTACCGCATTATATTTAGAAAAAATCCTTAAAAAAGATAATCTAACTATTTCAAGAATTGGATATGGTCTTCCTGCTGGTGGTGATATTGAATATGTGGATGAATTGACATTGAAAAGAGCAATAGATGCAAGGAAAATTAGCAATTAAAGGAGGCTATAATGTTTATTTCAAAAATAATTGATTGGATTAATAATTTTGGTGATACTGTTTCAGATTATATTTTAAATCCATTTCTAAATTTACCAGGTTTTTTAAAATTTTTAGTAGTGTTAGCAATTTGTTTTTTATCAATAGTTGGTTTAATTCGGGTAGCAAGAAAAGCTTTAAAAACAGTAGTTGGAATAGCTTGTGCTTTTATAGTCTTATTGATTGTTTGGATTATATTCTTTAGATAGGAAAAAATCGACAATTAAAAAGAGGTAGATTATTTCTATCTCTTTTTATTTTTTATCAAAAATAATCTTTTTTATTCACCATAAAACAAATTAAAAAGAAATAAAGATTATATAATTTGCAAAAAAAAGCAAAATATGATAAAATAAGTATGGTAAATAAAAATTGCTAATGCAATATTCTAAATTGGGAGGATAATTTTATGGACATTCGCTTAGTAAACTTAACGAAGATATTTGCCGATAAAAATTCTGAAGTAAGAGCAGTCGATAATTTAGATATTACGATACCTTCTGGAAAATTAATCGGTTTACTTGGTCCTTCTGGTTGTGGTAAATCAACAACGCTTTATATGATTGCTGGTTTGTTAGAACCTACATCGGGCCAAATTTTTTTCGGAGATGAAGATGTAACTATACTTTCTGCTGAAAAACGTGGAATTGGGCTAGTTTTTCAAAATTACGCTTTATATCCGCATATGACAGTAAGACAAAACATTATGTTTCCGTTACAAAATATGCATTTACCAAAGGCTGAAGCTCTTGCAAGAACGCAAAAATATGCAAGACTTGTAGGTATTGAAGAATTGTTAGATCGTAAACCTAAACAGTTATCAGGTGGTCAACAACAACGTGTTGCCATTGCTAGAGCCCTTGTTAAAGAACCTAAAGTACTGTTACTAGATGAACCTCTTTCTAATCTTGATGCGAGACTTCGTTTGCAAACTCGTGAGGAGATTAAAAGAATTCAAAGGGAAACAGGAATAACTACTATTTTTGTTACTCACGATCAAGAAGAAGCTATGAGTATTTCCGATGAAATTGTTGTAATGAAATCGGGATTAGAACAACAAAAGGGACGTCCACAAAGTGTATATGAAAATCCAATTAACCAATTTGTTGCAAAATTTTTAGGAACACCACCAATTAATATTTTTTCTGGGAAAATATTAGATGGCGGTTTATATATCGGTGATGAAAGAATTGGGGATAGTAAACTTGAAAATCAAGAGGTAACAATTGGAATAAGACCAGAAGGATTTGAAATAAATCCAGAAGGAGAATTAACTATCAATATTAAACAAATTGAACATATTGGTCGTGATAAATCACTAATTGCTACTAATCCTTATACCGAAAAGGAAACTTTTCGTTTTATCATTGATTCTGATATTCCCGTTCATGAACAGACTGTTGTTAAGGTTTCAATTAAACCTAATAAATGTTATGTTTTTGATAAATTAACAGAAAAGAGACTTCAGTAGTATGGTAGAAGGTAAGAAAAGTATAAACTTTTTAAGAGGTATTTTGTATTTATCACCGGCTTTAATATTAATGGCGATTTTTACTTTTTATCCGCTGTTTAATACATTTATAATCTCTTTTAAAGAAGAATATAACTATATGACAGGTAAACATGCAGAATGGGGGTTTGCCAATTATGCTAAATTATTTGCCACGGGTAATATCTTTAGAACATGTTTAGTTAATACTCTTGTTATTGTTTTTGTTTCTGTTCCCCTATCAATTGTTTTATCACTACTTATTGCGGTGGCACTTAATTCTATTAAACCTTTGCAAAAGTTTTTTCAAACAATTTTCTTTTTGCCATATGTTACAAATACAATTGCAATTGGTATGGTATTCTCTGTCATTTTTGAAAGTCATCAAGGTTTAGCAAATACCATTATAACAAATTTGGGAGGCAATATGATTAACTGGCTAGGTGGTAATAACTTAGCTACAACCCTTGGAAAAGATTTCCTTAGTCCTGATAATACTCTATTTACTCCTCAATGGTTTACTTCAATGATAGTATTAATGGTATATATTGTTTGGAATTCATTACCATTTAAAATTTTGATTTTACTAAGTGCTCTTCAAGGAATTGACAAACAATACTATCAAGCAGCTCAAATTGATGGCTCATCAAAAATGAGAATTTTTACAAAAATTACAGTGCCTCTTTTATCACCACAAATTTTTTATCTTTTAATTACATCTTTTATAGGTGCCTTTAAAGAATATACATCAGTTGTTGCCATTTTTGGTGATAATGCTCAATCGGTTGGTCAAAGAAATAATATGGCTACGGTCGTTTGGTATATTTATAAGAAGACCAAAGAAGGTGGTACTACAATGGGATATGCGGCAGCAGGAGCTGTAGTATTATTTATAATTATTATGTTTTTTACCTTGATTAATAACATTATTGGTAAAAAACGTGTCCACTATTAGAGGTGATAAACAATGTTAATCTTATTATTAGTGTTATTAGTATCATTTTTAATTTGTATGCTAGCTTTAAGACAAACTAATAAAGCGTATGAAAATTACCAAAGATGTCCACAAGATAAACTATATGTTGAAAATGTTGAAGAAATTATTCGTAAAGAAAAAACAGTTAAGATTGTTAGATATATTATATGTTATGGTTTTTTAACTATTTTAGCTTTGTTTATGGTATTGCCATTTTATTGGATGATTATTACCTCTTTAAAAACAGAAGCAGAAATTAGTCTTGTTAAACCAACGTTTTTCCCTAAAGAATTTGCATGGGAAAATTATAAATATATCTTAAATATTAAGAATTATCAAGTAGATGTATCAGGATCTATTAGATTTAATTTATGGCGTTTAATGTATAATACTTTAGTAGTTGGTTTTTTCTCAACTATTGGAACTCTTGTAACAACTGTAATGGCAGCTTTTGCCTTTTCAAGAATTAAATTTCCAGGTCGAGAAATAATATTTACTCTTTTCTTAGCTACAATGATGATTCCAGGCGAAATGATGGTTATTTCAAATTATATTACAGTTGTTAAATATATGAAGGGAATGGATACTTATTGGGCAATGATTGTACCATTCTTGATTAGTGTTTATTATATATATTTGTTAAGACAAAATTTTAAACAAATTCCTGATGAATTATATTATGCGGCAAAGGTTGACGGAACTAGTAATTTTAAATATTTGTTAAAAATTATGATTCCCATTGCAATGCCAACATTAATTACAATTACGATTTTAAAATTAATGGGTTCTTGGAATGCATATGTTTGGCCTACAATGGTTACTCAAAGTGAAGATATGCGTTTGATCAGTAATGGTTTAAGAAATTCATTTTCAGATAGTGAGGGCCGTTCTACACAAGGTAGACAAATGGCAGCAGCTACTGCGGTTTTAGCACCACTTCTCATTATGTTTATTTTCTTAAGAAAATATATTATGCGTGGGGTTTCGCGTAGCGGTATTAAGGGCTAAAACAAACAATTTTGTTTTAGAAATATAAATTTGAAAAATAAAAAGGAGAATTTACAAAGATGAAAAAACTTAATAAGATTGCACTTTTCTTATTATTAGTTATTTGTGGAGTTGTTGCTACAGGCTGTGGCGGTGGCAATGACGATGGTCGTGTAGAAATCGAATATTGGCATGCCAATGGAGCAGCCTTGACAACTGTATTGGAAGAAATCAAAGCAGATTTTGAGGCTAAAAATCCAGATTACAAAGTAAAATTAGTATCATATGGGGATTACAATACGTTAAGAGATACAATTACATCAGCAATCGCAGGAGGAATCGCCCCTACAGCAGCACAAACATATCCAGATCATATATCGTTATATCTAGAAGGAGAAGCATTACAATCACTAGATAAATATATTAATGATCCAGTAAATGGAATGAGTAAAGAAGAACAAGCTCAATTTATAGAAGGTTTTTGGGCAGAAGGAACAATCTATGATACAGCAGGAACAAGATATGGAATGCCATTTAATAAATCAACAGAATTGATGTATTATAATGCAGACATTTTTACAAAATATGGTTGGGAAGTACCAAAGACATGGGATGAAGTAATAGAAGTAGCAGAAGCATATAAGAAGACAACAGAATATGCGGAAGCAGTAAAAGCAAATCCAGGAAAAGTATATGCATTAGGATATGATTCAGAAGCAAATTTATTTATAACTTTAACACAACAATATGGAGCAGTATATACATCATTTGATGTAAATGGAAAAGGAATCTATAATGCGTTTGGAGCAGTAGAAGAAGATGTATTAAAATCAAAAGCATCAATGAACTGGTATTTAAGTGAATTTAAGAAAGGCAATATAGCAACATCAACAGCCTTTGGCACAGATTATTGTTCGGATGCATTTAAAGCAGGACAATGTATAATGACAATCGGATCAAGTGCAGGAGCAACATATAATGATGGACAAGCAGCACTAGGAGTAAAATTCACAACAGGAGTATCAGCAGTACCACAAAAGGACTTAGAAAATGGACAAGTTATCCAACAAGGAACGAATGTATCATTATTTAAATGTAGTGATGCAAAAGAAGAATTAGGAGGATGGCTATGGTTAAAACATATGGTAAGTTACGAATCGGCTTTAAAATGGGCATTAGAAACATCATATTTTCCAATTAGATATGACGTATTAAATTCAGAAGAGTATCAAAATCATATAAAAGGAAATATAGTAGCAGATGACGGAAGTATAGTAGAAGGAATACAAACGTTAGCAGCAAAAGCAAAAGAAGCAGGGCTTGCACAATCAAAATGGTTTTATACCAATGTAGCGTTCCCAGGTTCATCAAAAGCAAGAGACAATGCAGAGACAATTGTACAACAGATTTTATATGGAGATAGTATGACAGTAGATAAAGCATATACAGATGCTTATAATTCTATTATGAATGATTAATTTTAAAGCTTAAATTTTATTAAAAGGTAGTTATAATGAAGAAAATATTATTATCTATTTTTGTTTTAATTGGTTTATTTGTTTTTGTTAGTTGTGATAATACAAATAAAAATAATTATACTAGTGATAATTATGATTGGAAAACCCCACAAACAGATAAATTAAAATTAACACAATCATATGAAGGTAAAGATTTTATAGAAGATGGAATTGGTGAAGTTACGCCAATTCGTTATGTAGATGGAGATACAACCATTTTTAAAACAAGTAATGGTATTCAATTTACTGTTCGTTATAATGGTATAAATACACCAGAATCTACATATCGAATTCAGCCTTGGGGTTTTGCCGCTTCAACATATAACAAGAAAAAATTTGAAACGGAACTTGCAAGTGGAGCCAAAGTGGTTCTTCAAGCAGAAGATTTAACACAAAGATTAGATACTACAGGTAGATATTTAGCATGGGTTTGGTTTGTTTATCCAGATGGTGATTCTAGACTTTTAAACTTAGAACTTGCTGAATATGGATATGCTTTTGTTAAATCTGCTGACGGGACTCAATATGGTAAATATTTTACAGATGCGATTTTCGATATTTCAATCAAAAAATTAAGAATATATGGTGAAGTGGATAAAGATTATGATTATTCAACTGAAGCCAAAGAAATGTCAATTAAAGAAATTAGAGAAACTTATGGTACAGAAGAAGCAATTGATGCATCACGTAATGGTTTTACTTCTCCACTTATTAAAGTGAGTGGTGTAGTAGTGAGAAAAAACGGTCAAACAAATGCATATATTCAACAATATGATGATAGTACGGGAAAATATTATGGAATATATGTATATGGTGGTTATAATTCTATTTCTAAATTAATTGAAGGTGCATATGTACAAATTACAGCAAAGGTTGGTTACTATTATGGTTCTTTACAAATTACTGATCTTACAAGCGATAGTAAAATAAAAGTATATACTTTTGATGCTAAAGACCAAATTGCGGTAATTGATGAAACGTGTGACTCCATTAACGATATTAGAGCTTATGATAAAATAGGCACTTTAGTTAAAGTGAATAATTTAAAAGTGACAGGATATAAAGATGCCAATAATTCATCAGCTATTACTTTATATTGTGAATATCAAGATACTAAGGGTCAAACTCAAAGGTTAAATGTTAGGATTGATCAAAATGTTTTATTAAAAGATCCTATAACAGGTTCTCAAATTTTATCAGGTTCATATTTTACAGGAAAAACGTTTAGTTCAATTACTGGTATTGTAACTTATTATAATGGCGCAACGGCTGAACCTGAAAACAATTATGCAAATGGACATATACAATTAGCATTAACTACTATGAATGATGTAGTGTTTGCAGAATAAAAATTTAAAACTGGAGTTATTTTATAATTTTTATTCTGTTATGAAATAACTCCTTCTAAAACTTGGTTTAATTTTTCTTTTAAAGAAAATTTAAATAATCAAAATTAAATCTATTTTGAAAAATATTAGGAGGAAAAAAAGGTATGAAAATTACCGTATTAGGTAAAAAAATTGTAGCTTTCTTTGCTATAGCGCTTCTTGGTTTTTCACTTGCTGGATGCCTTGAAGAATCAGGTGGTGATGTAACTTTAGAAAAAGCTCAAGAAAATGTTAAGAGTGTTCTTAAAAGTATATTTTATGATTCAACTGTTTTAAATAATGTTACTTCTAATTTAGAATTAACTAAACAAAATGTAAACTATCCTGACGTTGAGATTAAATGGGAAAGTAATCAAGAAGATTTAGTTAAAATTGAAGAAAACAGCGAAGGCAAACTTGAAGCCGTTGTTACTAGACCAGAACTTGATGACCCAAGAATTGAAGAAGGAAAAGATTATGTCGTTGTAGTTTTAACTGTTTCTGCTTCACAAAAAGTTGGTAATGAAGTTGCTAGTGGAACAAAAGAATTTACCTTAAGAGTGAAAACAGTTTCTGTTGATAAAGAAGGTACAATTTTAGAAGTAAAACAGGCTGTAATTGATAGTTTAGTTGAAAGAGGTGTTGCTCTTAATACGAATGATTCTAAAAATGCTTTATTCTGTGTAACATATGGACGTGTATTACTTCAAATTAGCAAATCTATGATTATATCTGATGGTACTCAATCAGTTGTTGTTTATGGTGATTATTCTAGTACTTGCAAAGTTGGAGATTTAGTTCGTGTACAAGGTGGTGTTTATTCATATTTTGGACAAATTGAATTTGCAAGTGAAGTAGCGGTTACTAAATTAGAAGAAGATGATCCTCATGCTGATATTACTGTTTGCGAGTATAAAGACACAACAATTGAGGAATATACTACTGCTTTAACTGCTGCTGTAGATGAAAATAGAAAAGTTATAGATAAAGAAGCTATCTTAAATTTTTCTGGTGCAACATATAGATTATGGGCAAAAGTATTAAAAGAAGAAGCAGCTCCTGGTGACAAATATGCTTTAGAAGATCCAGAAACTGGAACAAAAATATCTATTTATCACTATGCAACAGACGATGCTGATCGTGCTGCTGAAATGGATAAATGGGTTGGTAAATATGTATATATTAATGCGGTAACAATTGATAGATATTCAAGTAACGACGTTTACCGAGTATTATGGGATGGTTCTACTCTTGTTGAGGCTCCTGCTCCTACTTTAGATGATGCACAAAAGGTTGCTAAAGCTATTGCAGAACTTGAATCAACAAAATTTGCTCTTTTAAATTATAATGGTCAAGAGTTTGCTTTTCCTACTGTTAGTATAGCAGATGTAACAATTGATTGGACAACTACTCCTGTTGGTCTTGTTCAAGATGGCAAACTTGTTGTTACTGAAGATGGTGTTGCGCAATTGGTTGCAACAGTTTCATGCGGTGATGCAAGTGATACTGTTACATTAGAAATAAATGTTCGAGTTAATGAAACTATAATGACAGTTGCTGAGGCTGTAAATGCTACTAAAGGTGATATTGTTACAATTGTAGGTGTTGTTGAAGTATTATTTGGTTCTAAAAATAATTATTATATTGCTGATGAAACTGGTGCAATTTTAGTTTATGCAACTTGTGATTATAAACTTGGACAAACTGTTAAATTAATTGGTGAAATTGATGCATTTAATGGTACACCTCAAATTAAGAGTGGTGCAACAGTTACATTAGTAGAAGATACAACTTGGACAATGGCTACTCCAACCCCAGTTACAATTGCTGAAGTTTTAGCATATACTGCCGAAAATGCTTTATATGGTGCTTATTTACAAGCTAGTGGACTTTTAGTAAAATCTGGTAATTATTATTATTTAGCAGATGCTACTGATCCAACTAAACAAATTAGTCTATATAATTCAAATGTAGTTGCTGAATTAGCAGAATTTGCAGATACTGATAAAGTTGTGACATTAAATTTCTATTTCTATGGAAATGCTAAATCTGATTGGAGTGGAGATTATCGAGTAATCTTTGCAGGTCGTGATGGTGAATATGTATTGCCTACATTAACTGATGAAGAAACTGCTAATAAAGTTCTTGATAATTTAGATGTACCAACAACTGTTATTGATGATTTTGCATTACCTACAGTTGATGGATTAGTTTGGTCTTTAAAAGAAGTAACAGATGTCGTTATCTTAAATGGTGAAACTGTTAGTGTAACTCGTCCTGCTGTAGGTGAAGCAGATGCAACAGTTGTATTTGTGGCTACTTATACATATAAAGATGTTCCTTATACAAAAGAGTTTACTGTTGTAGTAAAAGCTTTAGAAGAAACAACTGGTGAGAAAAAAGTAACTTATACTTTTGATAAGACAACTGCTAAGGGTGTAGCATTAACAGCTGATACGGCTTTAGAAATTTTTAATACAGCATATATTGTTGGTGACACCGCTAATTGTTTAACAGCAGTAACTGCCACAAAAGTTTATGAAGGAAATGGCCAAGGCGGTGCTTATGAAAATCAATCAGGTTTCCTTAAGATGGGAGCTTCAAAAGATAATGGAGAATTAACGTTAACTTTTGCTGATGGTATGAAAGTTACAAAGATTGAAATTAATTGTCATGATTGGATTACTGCATCAGATAAAAATCCTACTAATTCTAATACTGTTGCTGTAAATGATTGTACACCAGTATTAGCTCCATATAATGAAAATGGCACGCCAGAGGTTATGACATTTACATTAGCGGAAGCAACAAATATTGTTAAAATCGTTTCTGCAAAAAGAATTTTTGTATTTTCTATTACTGTTTATTTTGAATAATAAATGAAAAAGCTTTAAGGTTTATGATATGATGTCTCTAAAGTAGACAGTGAATAAAAATAAAATTATTCACTATT
>UQBM01000018.1 GCA_900539265.1 uncultured Mollicutes bacterium
TAAAAGTATGTATTCCAACAATATGACAACATAAGTCAAGTTCAACATTTTCAGTACTCATAAGTGTTGATATAGGATCTATTCTAAAAAAACCTGGATAATACTTTAAAATATCGTTATAGTAATTTGTAATTTTTTGAATTTGTTTTAACACTTTAAACATAAATGATACTTTAATTTTATCTTTAAACACTGTCTTTAAAGCTTCCCTATCTGCTTTTTCTTGTTGTTGCATCATTTTTTCTTGTTCTTTTTCTAAATATTCTTTAAATGGATTATTATTACCAAATATATTATTCATATGAAACTCCAATTATTATAAAGTTTATTTACAAGAATATTATATCATATTTTGATATAAAAAACTAGAAAGATAAATAAGCAAAAGCACATAAATTAGTGCTCTAGCCAATTATAAACATCTTCCCAAAACTGATTTAGGACCTTTAACTATAACTTTTGGTTCTTGAACTATATACTTAATCATATTACCTGGTAAACAAACAAAAAGATTCTTGTTATTACTTGCACAAGATCTAACTTGCTTTCCATCAACAAATGATCCATCTTTTTTAAAATACAATTCTTGTGCTGTTATTTCTTTAGCAATGTCGACAGAATGCATTCCTTCCTGTGGACCTGCTGACAACACTTTTTTCATTGCTTCTGGTAAAGTCATCTTTTTCTTTCTTTGCTCATCAGTTCTAACTAAATCATTATAATTCATAACTGATAACTTAAAAGCAAAACCTGATTCAGTAATAACTATAGCTTCACCATCTCTTCTTAAGATTTCTTCTACTGCTGGAAAGTCTTCTTGAAGTTTTTGCAAACCAATTACACCCTCATTAGTTGTTCGCATTTTTCCACCTCCTAGTTGGTATCTTTATAATAATATTATACTGCATATTGGTATTATTTACCAGTAATTTATTTATCATTTTTTAATATTTTTTTGAGCGTTTTTCTGCAAATTTTTGGTCAAAAATCAGAGAAATTTTGGTCAAAATATCAAAAATCACGTCCAATATTTTTAACCATTTTTGTACACTTTTTTAAAATACCCGCTCAAAATGACCAATTTTCATAAGATTAAAAACAACACCGTTTAATTGTACATTATACTCTTGTACTCTTGCACCGCTATGTGTGTTTTTATTTATACTTTTTATACTAAATTTTGAAAAAGTTTTGTATCATTATGTTTGTTAAGAAAGATAAAATGTCTGAATTTTAATAAATTATGTGATTTTTGCATAAAAAAAGGCTATTTCTAGCCTATTTTGTCCCATTTTAAAGTATTTTTAACTGATTTTTGATTATTTCCTTTGAGACTTAAATAAAGTCTCACATGACATTATTATACAACATTTTCTCATTTATTTCCACCTTTATCTCTTATTGGTTCGAATCCCATCAAAACTAAAGGTTCGAGTCTCCACGAAAGCAGGTTCGAGTCCTTGGTAAGTCTCCTTAGGTGTTTAAATCTAAATGTTTCATAAATGTACAAAAAAAGAGGATATTCTAACCAAAATTGGCTAAAATACCCTATTTAATCAAAAAAAATTAGCCTTACGCAGAAGACTAATAGATTTACTATAATGGAGCGAATCACATACAAGTTACGAACTTTATTCTCTTTCTGTATTCATTATATATTAAAATTAATATATTTTCAATATTATAATTTCAACATTCTCCAATAGTATAGATTATTTTTTGTTTTAATGGTATAATTAGCACAACAAACAAATCGTTAAATAGTAATTTGAAAGTGAGGATTACATATGCATAAAGGAAAAACTGGAATATTATTAATAATATTAGGAAATATATTGTACTTGGCTTATACCTTATTTTGTGGTAATGAAGTTACACCATTTAGTGAATTTAGTTCAGGTTTGTTATTAGGTTTATCAATAGGAATTAATTTAACAGGAATAATATTATTGGTACTATATATTTCAAAAAATGAAAAAAATAAATGATTATATAGAAAGGAAAGGTGGCAAAAAAATGTATAAAACAGTTGTTATAGATTATTCGCCAAAAGCAGATAATATGGCACAAAAAGTAGAAGAAAAAGCAAATGAAATGTTAGAAAATGGCTATGAGTTAGTTACAATGTCAATTACAGGAACGGCAAAAGCAATTTTAGTATTTAAAAAGTAAATAAAAAAGGAGTTTCTATGAATAGTATTATAATATATGGTTCTCACTATGGGACAACAAAACAATACGCAGAAGAACTTTCAAAAAGAACTAATATAAAAGCAATTTCTTTTAAAAAATTTAATCAACAAATAAATGATTATGATAATATTATTTATTTAGGTGCTTTGTATGCCGGTGGAGTATTAGGGATGTCAAAAACACTAAAAAAATTAAATAATATTTCAAACAAAAAAATTCTTATTGCAACAGTTGGTCTTTCGGACCCAACGGATGAAGTAAATAAAAATAATATAAGGAATAATATAAAAAATCAGATACCAAAAGAAGTTCTTGAAAAAGCAAAAATCTTCCATTTAAGAGGTGGAATAGATTATTCAAAATTAAACTTTGCCCATAAAACTATGATGAAATTGCTTTATAATGCAGTTAAGAATTTACCAAATGAAAAGCAAACAGCTGAAGATAGAGCAATGATAGAAACTTATAACAAAAAGGTTAATTTTATTGATTTTTCTAGTTTAGATAAGATAGCTAATGAAATACAAAAATAAAGACAAATTACAATTTATAAGGAGAACCATTATAAATTCTCTTTTTTTATTTGCTGATTTGATAAATTAATCTAATTATGATAATATTTGGAATAGAAAAATAAAAAAAATATAGGAGGTATTGTTTATGACTAAATTAGTTTTAGTAAGACACGGACAAAGTGCGTGGAATTTGGAAAATAAATTTACTGGATGGACTGATGTACCATTATCAGAAAAGGGTATTGAAGAAGCAAAAGAGGCTGGAAGAATATTAAAAGAAAAAGATTTTCATTTTGATATTGCCTTTACATCAGTTTTAAAAAGAGCAGAAGATACATTAGACTATATATTAAAAGAAATGGGAGAAGAAAATATAGAAATTAAAAAAAGTTGGAAGTTAAATGAAAGACATTATGGGGCATTACAAGGACTAAATAAAGATGAAACAAGAGAAAAATACGGAGCTGAACAAGTATTATTATGGAGAAGAAGTACAAATGTAAGACCACCAGAATTAGAGGTAACAGACGAAAGGTATCCAGGAAATGATCCTAAGTATAAAGAATTAACAGAAAATGAATTACCTAAAACAGAAAACTTGTTAGACACTATAAAAAGAGTTTTAGAATATTGGAATACAGATATTAAACCTGAAATAGAAAAAGGAAAGAGAGTAATTATAGCAGCACACGGAAATAGCTTGAGAGGTTTAATAAAATATTTAGATAATATTAGTGATGAAGATATTATAAAATTGGAATTACAAACAGGAAATCCAATTTGCTATGAGTTAGATGATAATTTAAAACCAATTACACATTATTATTTAAAAGAAAATAAATAAGTTGTAGGAGATGAAAATGAAAGAAATATATCCAGAACAGATGCAAATGAAATATAGTGATGAATACAAAAGCATACTAACAATGTATGATGGAAAGGAATTAAGTCAAATGACCTTTTATCATATATTTCCTGGATTGGATTTAATATATAATAAATTCAATACAAATATTTCTCCAACAAGCAGAAATGATATAGAAAGAGAATATGTTGAAATTAATTACTGTAAAAGAGGAGTATTTGAATGTACTATGTCAGAGGGAAAATCGCTTTTTTTAGGAGAAGGAGAAATTGCAGCTAACATCAATAAAATACAAAGATTAAAATCTATTTTTACAAAAGGTTATTATGAAGGAACTGAAATTTTAATTGATATAGATGAATTTGAAAAAAATATTCCTGAAATATTTAAACCGATAATAAACAATATAAAAGAATTAAAAAATATATTACTGAATAATGAAATGGGAGTAATTTTAAAACCAATAAAAGAAATGATCCATATATTTGATGAACTATATTATATAAATCCAGATGAAAATAAATTATATGCACAAATAAAAGTATTGGAATTGTTATTGGTATTTACAGCCATTCCAATCAATAATGAAAATAAGAAAAAAAGATATATAGAAAAAGAACAGGTAGATAAAATAAAAAAAATACACAATGAGTTAATTTCAAATTTAGATAAAAAAATAACAATAGAGATGCTTTCTAAAAAATATAATATAGGAACAACACCACTTAAAATATATTTTAAAGAAATATATGGAGAACCAATTTATACATATTTAAAAGATTATAAAATACATAGAGCATTACATTTATTAGAAGAAACAGACAAAAGTATTAGTGAAATTGCAGGAATAGTAGGATATGATAATAGTAGCAAATTTGCAAAAGTATTTAAAGACAAAATGGGATGCACACCAACAGAATATAAAAAACAAAAAGTCCATTTGGAGCATCAAAGACTGTTTGGAGTAGAAATAAAACAATAAAAGTTATATAATGATAGGTGATATTTTAATAATACACCTATTTTTTGTGATTAAAATAGGTGTTAGAAAGAAGGGAGAGTTTTGAAAAACAATAATTTTAAAGAATTAATGTCTTATGCTGGAAAGTATAAAATACTAACATATTTATCACTTGTTTTAGGTGCTATTAGTGGAATTTTAACATTAGTACCATTTATTTATATATGGCTTATCATAAAAGAGGTCATAGAAGTTATGCCTAACTTCACAGATGCAACGAATATGATACATAATGGTTGGATGGCGGTTATATTTGCTTTACTTGCAATGATTGTAAATTTTTCTGCTCTAATGTGTTCACACTTGTCTGCATTTAGAATTGCATCAAATATGAGAATAAAATTATTAAAACACATAACAAAATTGCCAATCGGAAAAATTGACGATATTGGCACAGGAAAGTTAAGAAAAATAGTATCAGAAGCAACTGGAGCAACAGAAACATATTTAGCTCATCAATTACCTGATATGTCAGTAGCAATAGCAACTCCAATATGTATGATTGTTTTACTATTTATATTTGATTGGAAGTTAGGGCTAGTAAGTTTAATTCCAACAGTTTTGGGATTTTTAGCAATGTCAAAAATGGTTGGAAAAGCAATGCAAGACGATATGAAAAGCTATCAAGACTCATTGGAGGATATGAATAATCAAGCAGTAGAGTATGTAAGAGGTATGCCTGTTGTAAAAACTTTTGGACAGAGTGTATATACATTTAAAAAATTTAAGAGTTCTATTGATAATTATGATAATTTTTGTATATCATACACTAAAAAAGCAAGAAAGCCTATGCTACAATTTCAAACTTTTATAAATAGTGTATTTGCATTTCTAATAGCAGTTACCTTAATAATAGTAGGTAGAGGAACAATAGATCAAACATTTTTCCTAAATCTATTATTCTATATTATTTTTACTCCAGTAATTAGTACAACATTAAGTAAAGTAATGTTTATGAGTGAAAATAAAATGTTAGTTGCTGATAGTTTGCAGAGAATACATAGTATTTTAGATATTAAACCAATAAGTAATAATGAAAATAAAGTAAATATCAAAGATAATTCTATTGAATTAATAAATGTAAAATTCAAATATGAAAATAGCAAATCTAATGCTATTGATGGAATATCTTTAAAAATAAAGCCAAATCAAACAGTAGCATTAGTTGGACCTTCTGGTAGTGGTAAGTCAACACTCGCAAATCTTATTTCAAGATTTTATGATATAGATAGTGGAAAAATTTTAATTGGTAATGTGAATGTAAAAGATATAGAAAAGAAAGAACTTATGAACACAATATCTTTTGTATTTCAAAATAGTAAATTATTAAAAACAAGTATTTATGAAAATGTAAAAATGGCAAAACCAGAAGCTACAAAAGTAGAAGTTTTACACGCATTACATTTAGCACAATGTGATGATATAGTACAAAAATTACCAAATGGAATAGATACAGTAATTGGAACAAAAGGAGTATATTTATCTGGGGGAGAAGAACAAAGAATAAATATAGCAAGAATAATGTTAAAAGATTCAAAAGTAGTTATTTTGGATGAAGCAACAGCGTTTGCTGATCCAGAAAATGAAATACAGGTACAAAAAGCATTTGAAGAATTATCTAAAAATAAAACAGTAATTATGATAGCACATAGGTTATCTACCATAAGAAATGTAGACAAAATATATGTTTTAAATAATGGTAAGATAGAAGAAGAAGGAAAACACGAAGAATTATTAAAAAAGAATGGTCTATATAAAGAGATGTGGGATAATTACCAGACTTCAATTTCTTGGAAGGTAGGTGAAAATGTATGATAGAAAGATTAATGAAAAAATATGCTTTGACAGAACAAGGAGCAAAAGACTTCGTGAAAGCTACAATAAGCTGTACTATAACAAATTTAATTTTAATGATACCAGTTGGTTTACTATATTTATTAGTAAGTGATTTATTAAATGGAATAATACCAGTTTCACACTACTATATTTATGGATTTGGAATTATAGGAATATTAGTATTAATTTATGTGAGTAATTATTTTCAATATAATGCAACTTTTTTTAGTACCTATATTGAAAGTGGAAAAAGAAGAATATCACTAGCTGAAAGATTAAGAAAATTACCATTATCTTTCTTTGGAAAAAGAGATTTATCAGATTTAACAAGTGTGTTACTTACAGATTGCGAAAGAATAGAGCATAATTTTTCTCATATAATGCCTCAATTTTATGGCTCAATTATTTCTACTTGTATTATAGCAGTAAATTTATTCTTTTTCGATTGGAGAATGGCTTTAGCTGCGTTATGGGTATTACCAGTAGCATTAATAATAGTTGGAACATCAGGAAAAGTACAAAATATATTCACAAGAAAGAAAAATGAAGCAGTAATTGATTGTACGGAAGGAATACAAGAATGTATTGAAACAGTTAGAGATTTAAAAGCAACAAATAGTGAAGATAGATATTTAGAAGGTTTAACAAAAAAGATAAAAAAAGTAGAAAAGAAAAACATATTTGCTGAATTAGGTGTAGCAATATTTGTCATTAGTTCATCATTATTATTAAAATTTGGAATAGGAACAGTTGCATTAGTTGGTTCATATTTATTACTAAATAATCAAATAACAGTATTAACATTCTTTATGTTTTTATTAGTTGTTTCAAGAATATATGAACCTATGAATAATACATTAGTCAATTTAGCTGCAATAATTTCCTCAAGGTTAAATATTGAAAGAATGAATGAATTTTATGATTATCCTCTACAAGAAGGAAGCAAAAAGTTGAAAACGAATGGATATGATATAGAATTTAAAAATGTAGAGTTTGAATACAATAAAGGAGATACAGTTTTAAAAGATGTATCATTTACAGCTAAACAAGGAGAAGTAACTGCTTTAGTTGGTCCATCAGGTGGAGGAAAAACAACTATATCGAAATTATGTGCTAGATTTTGGGATGCAACAAAAGGAAAAATAACTTTAGGAGGTATAGATATTTCTAAAGTTGATCCAGAAACATTATTAAATAATTACTCAATAGTATTTCAGGATGTAACATTGTTTGATAATACCGTAATGGAAAATATCAGAATAGGAAAAAAAGGTGCAACAGATAATGAAGTAATAAAAGCAGCTAAACAAGCTAAATGTGATGAATTTATAAGTAAACTACCAGATGGATATAATACTTATATTGGAGAAAATGGCTGTAATTTATCAGGAGGAGAAAGACAAAGAATTTCTATTGCAAGAGCTATATTAAAAGATTCTCCAGTTATTTTATTAGATGAAGCAACAGCCTCTTTGGATGCAGAAAATGAAACAGAAATACAAGAAGCAATATCAAAATTAGTAAAGAATAAAACTGTTTTAATTATCGCTCATAGAATGAGAACAGTTACAAACGCAGATAAAATTGTTTTATTAAAAGATGGTGTAGTAAAAGAACAAGGAAATCCAAAAGAATTATTGGAAAAAGATAGTATTTTTAAAGATATGGTTCAAAAACAACAAGAATCTTTGGAATGGAACTTAAATTAGTTATTTAAAATGGAGGAAATACAATGGAAAATGTCTTAGTAGGATTGTTAATCCCTTTTTTGGGTACTACATTAGGTTCAGCAATGGTCTTTTTAATGAAAGATAAAATAAATCCAAAAGTTCAAAAACTATTATTAGGTTTTGCTTCTGGAGTAATGATAGCAGCTTCTATTTGGTCGCTTATAACACCGTCAATAGAAATGGCAGAAGAACAGGGGAAAATTTCCTGGATTCCAGCCTCAATAGGTTTTTTATTAGGGATTACATTTTTATTAGTTTTAGATAGTCTTATACCACATTTACATTTAAACTCAAAAAAGCCAGAAGGAATAAAAGCAAAGTTAAAAAATACTACAATGATGATATTAGCTGTAACACTTCACAATATTCCAGAAGGTATGGCAGTTGGCGTTGTGTTTTCAGGAGTATTAGCTCAAAATACAACAATAACATTAGCTGGAGCATTTGCATTATCAATAGGAATAGCAATACAAAACTTTCCAGAAGGAGCAATAATATCAATGCCATTAAAAAATGAAGGAATTTCAAAACCAAAAGCATTTTTATACGGAACATTATCAGGTGTTGTTGAGCCAATAGGAGCTATTATAACTATTTTGCTTACAAGTATTGTAACACCTATATTACCTTATTTACTTTCTTTTGCAGCAGGAGCAATGATCTATGTTGTGGTCGAAGAATTAATCCCTGAATCTCAAGCAGGAGAACATTCTAATATTGGAACGATTGGTGTAGCAATAGGTTTTGTTATAATGATGATATTAGATGTTGCACTTGGATAGACTAATGACAAGTAAAGAAACTAGAATTTAACAAAAAGAAAAAATCAATATTATAATACCTTAATAAAAAGTTTTTTAAGACTAATTAACATCCCCTTTTTATTTTCAAAGAAAATTATTTTATACTGTTGCAGTATAGAGTAATTTTCTTTTTTATGCTATAATCATCTCGACAAATTACAATTTATCGAACAAATAATTATGAGCTTATCAGAAATGGTAGGCTCTTTTTTATGCCAAAAATAGAAAGGAGCGAGAAGAATTACAATAACATTATTCATAATAATCATTTAAAATATTTTTAATTTCATTGATTTGCTTAATAATTAAATTAGAATAATCACGATATCCGAGAAAATCCATTTGTCTTTTTAATAACGATAAATTTTCAACTATTTTTAACAGTTGTACATTTTTTTCTTTTAAATTGCTTTTAGTTACATCATCATTTGCATAATCATTAATTAATTTTCTAATAAAGTCAGACTGTGATAGTCTGGCTTTATTAGATTTTTCTACTAGCATTCGTTTTTCATCTTCATTTAAAAATACATTAATTTTAATATTTCTTTTTCTCATAATTAATTTTATCCTTTCAAAGTAAGGGTATGGGAAATTCCCATAATAGAATTTGTGCGGGAGTACAAATTCAGTGCTGGCTAGGACAAATATTATAGCTTGTACTCACACATTTTTATTATAAATTAATTCATTCAATATAATTTCTTCAGCTCCATTCTTATAGTTGTTCATTAATTTTACTCACTTTAATTGATTATTTTCTTTACTTATTTCAGATAGTAATTTGTCTGATTTTTTAAATTGTTCCATCAGATTATTTAATCTATTTTCACATTCATTACTAACTGAAACAAGATAATCGGTTAGTTCATTTTTCATTAAGAGAGCTGTATAAAGTGTTTTACTATTCTGTTTCAGATAGTTCAATTTTAGTAATCCATATTTGTTAATTCTTTTATAATTTTGATTTTTAATAGTTAAATTAGGTAATAAATAATCTCCAACTTTTGTATAAGTTAATTTCATTTTTATCTCTCCATTTCTTTATTTAATTTGCTATTTCCACTTTAGTTTTAGGTAGTAATATTAAAATATCTTTTATTTTATTTTCCTCAACATAAGGGCAACTAATAATGCCATCTATATATAAATGCTCTTTGGATTTTGATATAAAATCTTCTAAAAATTCATTAGAATATTTATTATTTTTCATTTTTGTAACTGATAAAATGTCATAATCCTGTTCTATTGTTTTTAATTTTTCTTTGTTGATTTCTTCTTGGTATTTTATTCCAACATTATTATCTGTCATTATTTTATTAAGATATTTTAAATATTCTTTACAACTCTTTGTCATAAATTCATCTGTAAATTTTATATTCTTAATTTTAATATTATAATTTTTATCTCTAGTAATTTCTATTTGTGATACAAGTCTATGAATCATATCTCTTTTGGCTTCTCGTGATAGTAAATCATAGAGAAAAGTAAAACCTATATTTTTAATATTAGTAAAAATCAGAGTATCATTTTCTTCTAAACAATCTAGTTTTTTAATCAGTTCTACTGTATATTCTTGTGATGAATTATCTGGATCAAGACTAATTTTCTTTTTATTTAATTTATCAATTTCTTTTTTAATAACATCATTTTTATGATTGATAGTTTCTACATCTAGGTTAGAACTTAGATATAAATCTACTAATTTCTTTTCTTGTAATTTTAACTTTTCAATAGCTTTTTCTATTTCTTTTACGTCATTACTTTTAGTAGAGTTACAAGTAATAATTTCATTATCTATAGAAAGTATAAAGATAGTTAATTCTTCTAATATTCGCTTTAATTTGCTTTCAATTTTTTCAGTATTATAATGAAATCCAAAACCTTTACAATTAGTGTTTTTACACCTTAAATGGTAATATACTTTTTGTTTTCCGTTAGGATATTTAAATGATTCTGATGAACTCATAATCTCTCCACATAAAGGGCATTTAACTAATCCTGAAAATAAATGAATATGCTCACCATAATTAGAATGCTTATTTTTAACTAATACATTTCTTGTTGCATTCCAAGTATTTATATCAATAATTGGCTCACAATAATTTTCAACTCTTAAAACATCTTGAGGTTTTCTTTTATACTTTCCATATTCAAATATTCCAATATAAATTGAATTAGTAAGTATTTTATAAACTCTATCTGATAACCATTTTCCTTGTTTTAAGTAAGCATTATTATTGTGCATAATAGTAGCAATATTTCTGGTGGAATGACCTTGTTTGCATAGTTCAAATATTTCTTTTACTACTTGTGATTCAATAGGTTCTATTTCTAAATGACCAGTATTTTTATTTCTAACATAGCCATAAGGTGCTTTACTAGGGTGTATTTTTTCTAATGCCATTTCTTCCATAGCTCTTTTTGTTCTTGCTCCAATTTCTTTTCTTTCTCGTTGACCGAATACTAAGTTCATTCCAAATATCATTTCACCATTAGCAGTAGATACATCATAAGGTTCTAATATCAATTCAATTTTAACATCGTGTTCTTCACAGTAATTTAAAAGCCAAAAACCATCATAATTATTTCTTGTAAGTCTATCTACTTTAATAGCAATTAATTTATCAATCTTTTTAGATTTTATATCAGCAAGTAATTTCTGCATTTCTGGTCGCATTAAATCTTTTCCAGAATAACCTGCGTCATTATACACATCTACAATACTATAATCATTTTTCTCACAATATTCTTTAATCATACGAAGTTGTAAATCAATAGAATAACCATTATTTCTTTGGTCATCTGTACTAACTCTTACATAAATACCACATCTCATAAAATATCATCTCCTTACTTGTTTCCTAACTAAAAAGCAAAATAACAAACACTAAATTAAATTTTTTATATTTCTTATTAGTTTCCTCGTTAATAAATGAAAAGTATAGTCTAAACTTTAATTTTATTTAAAAATTTTTAATATTTTTTATTAGTTATCTTATATAAAATAAGTTTTACGAAGTCTATCAATTAATACTTCTCTAATGTTTCCTCACTAAAAAAGAAAAAATAAGGTTTAAATTCTAAGTTTTTGTAAAATTTGAATGGTTTCTGATATTGAATTTTTTTGATTATGCTCTTTAATAAAAAATGGTTTATTAGATATTTCGTTAACTTTATATTCAAGAATTGTAAGAGTAGTAGGATATGTAATTAGATATTCAGTGGGTTCTATAACTTGTAAATTGGTGTGTAGTAGATTTTTAACCTTACCGTTTTTAATTTTGTATTTATAATCCTTAATCACTTCAAGTATTTCCGTATTCGGCTTTAAAGTCTGAATAGTTTTAAATTCAATCATAAAAAATGTCCTCCTTCCTAGAAAGAGAACATTTAAGTTTCATATATAAAAATAAAAACTTACGAACTTTCTAACGTCCGTAAGTTGTATTCAAATGGAGCAGGTGATGGGAATCGAACCCACGTAGTCAGCTTGGAAGGCTGAAGTTCTGCCGTTGAACTACACCTGCATTTAAATGGTCGGGACTGCAGGATTCGAACCTGTGACCCTCTGGTCCCAAACCAGATGCTCTACCAAGCTGAGCTAAGTCCCGCAATTCTATAGTTGATATTATATCACCTTTATTAAAGATTGTCAAGTAAATGGCGCGCCTGGCAGGATTCGAACCCACAACCCCTTGATCCGTAGTCAAGTATTCTATCCAATTGAACTACAGGCGCAATTGTTAATCAATGGCGGTTCCAACGGGACTTGAACCCGCGATCTCCAGTGTGACAGACTGGCATGTTAACCACTACACCATGGAACCATTGGTGCGGGCGACAGGAATCGAACCTGCACTCGTGAGAACTAGAGCCTAAATCTAGCGCGTCTGCCAGTTCCGCCACGCCCGCATATCAATAACAATGCTTTAATATTATAGCATAATTTAAACTTTGTTGCAAGTAATTTGAAATATAAAAATGAATAAGGGAATTCCCCCCCTTATTCATTACTACAACTTGTTGTATCACATACACATAATTCACAATGACATTCATCTGCAAGTTTTTGGCCAGCTTTAACACAAGCATCTTTTGTCTTATAATGCTTTTCTAAAACAACACCAAATTCATTTTCAATTTCCCAATTGTTTTTTTCTTTACATGGTCTACAAGTTATTTTTTTGTCCATTACTATCACCTCATCTTTCACAATATTATTATGTGTTAATGTTATTATTTTAATAGTGGTATTTTTCACTAATTTTTTAAATGATAAATGATATATTAATATTATTATAAACTTATTTTTTATAATCATACATCTATAATTTTTTATTTTAAATCATTATAAAAAAGTGAATTATAACTTAAATCAATAATTCACTTTTTTAATTATTAATGTTTTTTAAATAAAATTTTAATTACTACTAATGATGAACATAAGGCAAATAGTAATGCAACTGTATTTGATTTACAACCTTTTGTTTTTATTTTTTCAATTTCATCAATTGCATTTTGAAAAATTTCATCTATTTCTTCTAAACTATTGCTACTATCTATATTGTTGTTTGTTTCCTCTATTATTGCATCTATTAATTCTTGATTTTTTTTGCTATAATTTTTGTTAGTCAAATTTGCCAATAATTGATTTTTCTTTGTATCTTTATATTCATTAAGAATAGCATTTTTCGTTTTTATTTTTTCAATTTCTTCTTTTGCCTCTGATATGAATAATAATTGTTCTTTTAAGGAAACATTTTTTAATTTATCATTAACATCATTAATAATCAAATTAACCTTATCTTTCTCTGTTTCATAATAATTAGATAAATCTAATTGACTTGGAAACCATAAAACATTAACAGTTAATCTATTATTTCGATTAGGATTTGAACCTACTGTATAATCAATAGTAATATTTATATTAAGATTACTAAATTTAGAAAGTGTGATACTTGTCTGCTCTAATGAAAAATTATCAATAAAAGCAATTCCTCCATCATAATTTATAGTTCCAAAACTAGCCAAAGAATTAATATCTGTTATTTTATGATTTATTATTAAATCATCACCTACAATATCAAAAGTAGCATTTTCAACTCTAGGTGGAATTTTACCAGTCGTAAACACCTGCTTTTTTCCAACATTTCTTGCTTTAACACCGTTATATGTTATATCATAAGAATAATTTAATTCACAAATTGTATTAGGAGTAAGACCATCAAAAATTAATTCACTTGTTTTCATCTCTTTAGTTACTCCGTTAATTGTTACCATTAAATTTTCAATTTCAATTCCTTTTGATAAATCACCATATGAAAGTTTTACACTATCATCTTCTAATTCTGAAAAATTAAGTTTTAATTCTGGAACTACAATTAATAAAGCATTGCTATTTGTTCTTTCTTCACCATCTGATGGTGAATTCATAATGACAAATTCTCCATTTTCATTTCGAATACCAAATGTTGAAGAACCACCACCATCATTATTAAATCCTTGATAACAATCATAATATTTCATCATTGCACCTTGTTCATCTTGAGTCATTCCATACATATTATTATCTTGTTGGCGACCATCAACAACAAAAAACATTAAAGTACCATCTTCTTTTACACCAATGCATGTCCTAGGATGACGATCCTGACGCATGCCATCAGAATTATCAGTAGAAACAGTGCCATCTTGAATCAAAGTTGAACCAACAGCCATTACTTGATCACAAGCGGCCATATCGCCTGTTATCTCTTTTTGAATACGAATTGTTCTACCTACTTCTAAATAATTTTTTATTTCCTGATTGTCTGTAACTATGGCAAATTGTCCAAAAACTAATGTTGTAGCTTCATTTATTTTACTGATTTCCCCTTTTGCATATATTTGTGGCATATCAGTTGGTAAACATCTTTGTGGTCTTTCTACAATATAACTATTTGTATTTGGAACATCAATATTAGTTTGAACATAATCATCAGCAATACCATCGTCATCTTTATGCACATTTGTACGATACGTATATAAGACTGCAAGTTCACCTGTCTTTGGGGTTTCATTTATTTTATCCACATTAAACGTCTTAATAACTTCACCATTTGCATCATAAATTGTAAGTACATGATAATCTGTAAATGTCATTGCATCTGTAGTCATAAATGAATTAGGAGTACCATTATTTGTATATCCTATACTTTTTGATTCAATTGCTCTTAAAACTTCACCATCTGAAACTGTTGTTCCTGTTGTATGATAAGGTAACGCCTTGTCATGAGCCTTCCAATCATAAAAATCACCATTTACACCCGCAATCACAACCCATCCTGGATTAGTAGCCTCAAAATATTGTACAAATTTTGTAAGTGTTTGTTTAGACCAACCATTAGAAGTAGGATAAGTATAATTGACAACTCTTACATTCTTTGCACTAGGTACACTTAAAACATTAACAACTTGAGGACTATTGATAGGATTAGAATCATTATTACAACGTTTTGCAGTGGAAATTGCGGTTGTTTTTATATGTTCAATGCCATAACCTAAACTTTGACTAATTAACCTTTCATTTTCTTGATAAGTGGCATATTCAGTATCAACAACTTTAACTTCATCAGCATGCGTATTTATATTAAGCAAAACAATTGAACATATTAAAAAAACAAAAATAAAATGTAATTTAATTAATCCTTTTTTCATTAACCATCTCTCCTTTTTATATATTATATCACAATAAAATTAAAAAAGTGTGAAAAAGCAAATATTCACACTTAAAACGCCTTATCCTCTTGAATTATATTTTCCATCCCATGTAGAAACAATGACTCTATCACCTTGTTCTATAAACATTGGAACTTTTACAACAAGACCAGTCTCCAATTTTACTTCTTTTAAGGCATTAGTTGCTGTATTACCCGCAACTGCTGGTGATGCTTCAGTTACTTCTAAAGAAACTTTTTCTGGTAAATTTACTCCTAAGATTTCATCACCATAAAAAACAATTTCAATATTCATTCCCTCAAGTAAAAACTTAGACTCCCATTTCAATTTTTCTGCTGGAATTTCTACTTGTTCATATGTTTCCATATCCATAAAACAATATTCTGAACCACCATATAAAAATTGCATTTTTCTTTTTTCAATCATTGCTTGTTCTAACTTTTCACCAGCATTGAATGAATATTCTGTAGTTGTACCTGTTCTTAAATTACGTAATTTAGTACGAACAAAAGCTTGACCTTTACCTGGTTTTACATGTTGAAAATCTACAATTGTAAAAATTTGATTATTATAAAGTATTGTCATACCAGTTTTAAAATCAGCAGTAGTTATTGACATAATTTCCTCCTAATATTTTATTATTCATTTTTTACTTGTTTATTATACCAAAATATAATTTCTTTTTCAACTTATTAACTAATGATTTGCAAAAAGAATGATTTTTATTTATAATGATATTAAATATGGGAGTGAACTCTATGCGAATTATTACAAAATCAAAAGAAATTGGTTTTTGTTATGGTGTAAAAAATGCCATTTATATAGTACAAGATCTTGTTAAAGATAAAAATATCCCTAGACCAATTTATTTACTAGGTGATTTAGTACACAATCACCACATTAATGAATATTTAACATCATTAGGCATTATTATCCTAAAAGGAGAAAAAAGAATTGATATGCTTGATAGAATTGAAAGTGGCACTGTTATTTTTACTGCCCATGGTGTTAGCCAAGAAGTGAGAAATAAAGCCCAAAAGATTGGTCTTCATATTGTTGATGCCACTTGCCCTTATGTTAGACTAACTTTTAACAAAATGCAAAAAGCGATTAATAATGGCTATGAAATTTTATTTGTTGGCAAACCAAATCATCCTGAAACCGAAACGGCTCTATCATTATCTCAAAACGTTTATCTCGTTAATGCTGATACAACCAAATTAATATTTAGGAAACCTCTTTTATGTCATCAAACCACAATGTCATCTTATGATATTGAAAGCATATTTAATTATTTAAAATTGAAATTTTCAAATTTAGAAAAAATGGATATGATTTGTAAAGTTAGTGAAAAAAGGCAAAAATCACTTTTAGAACTTAAAAATCATTGTTTTTTATTACCTGCTCTTATTATAATAATTGGCGATAAATCTAGTAATAATTCAAATAAACTATATGAAATGGCCAAAAGAATTCTTGGAATGGGGGATGTTTTATTTATTGATAGTATTTCTGAAATTGATTTTCAAGATATAAAAAAATATAATGAAATAATATTATATAGTGGAACTTCAACTCCTGAGGCCATAACTAATGAATTATATAATTTATTACTAAATTTGGATAATATAAAAGAAAAAAAAATATTATCAAAACTTACTTTAAAAGATTACCCTAAATAAAAAAGGTATCATAAAATGAATTTAATGTTCAAATTATGATACCTTTTTTCATTAATCAATCCACCAAACTGTACCTTTTACTACAATCATTACAAGATCAATAATCCAAAGAATGAGAAATCCACCTGTTAAAAGCAATATTACAGCAAGTACAATACCAAGTACATTGTTTTTCGCAATTGATCGACAAAGGCGATAAACATTAGCAAATAAATCTCCAATTAAAACTAAAATAAATTTTACAATTCTTGGAAAATCATCTAAAGTTTTTACAAAATCTTTCATATATGACACTCCTTTTGATGTTAATGCTTTTCATTAACTGCATCTTTATTATAATCATTTTTATTTTTTTGTCAATCAATTTTATTATTTTAAATCTAAGCCTACAATATCATCAACTGGTAAAGATATTGTTACAGTATGTGATTTCGTCCCAATTCCATGATTCTTAGATATTGCTTGCATAATAGGAGCTTTTGAATTATCATCTACAATAATCATAATTACATCTTTTTCAGGTTGAATCGTAATACCCAAAAAATGTTCAGCATCTTTTTGGGCGGAACCCCTTGCATGAATAATTGTACCTCCTCGAGCTCCAGCCTCTTTTGCGGTAAGCATTACATCATCAGCATTTCCACTATTGCAAATTGCAAGTATTAAATGACGCATTCTATTTCTCCTCCTCAATACTATTCATTATATTATCTTCTGTTAGTTTATTTTCTCTAAGTATTTCATCTAAAACACTTTTTCCCGCTATACTATCAAGCGGAATCGTACAAGCAACACCATGACCAGGCTGATCAAAATGTAACTCTGTTCTTAAAATATCAATCATAAAAGGAACTAACTCGGTCGGAGCAAGTGATAAAACTACCTCTTTTTCAATAACACCAAAACCTAAATAATCATATATTTCTTTTGGTGCTGTTCCTTTACCATATATAATTTGATGATAATGAGAGCCTGTTTCTTCAAATAATTTAACAACTCGATTTCCCATATTACGATCTACGATAGTTACAAAAAGTCGCATTCCTGTAATTTTTCTATTCATTAGCTTTTTCCTCCATTTCTTGATAATCAATATCAAATTCAATGATTGGTTCAAGTTCTAATACAATATTTCTTGCCATAATCTTTGTCTTAATCTTATATACAAGACCAACAATTTGAATAACAATGAGAGGAGTCATTGCAACTAATGCTACTACACCGAAACCATTTTGTAACATTTTGGTAGCATAATTAGGAGAAGATTCATAAATAGCCATACAAGCACCACTAGCAAGTGGTAATAAAAAGGTTGCTGTCATTGGTCCACTAGCTACTCCACCAGAATCAAAAGCAATAGCAGTAAAAATCTTGGGAACAAAAAACATCAGTCCAATTGCAATTGCATATCCTGGAACTAAGATATACCAAATACTATAATCAAAAATAACTCTTGACATTGATAATCCTACCGAAATTGCAACTCCAATTGCTAAACTAAATAACATTGTCTTTTTTGAAATTGCACCACTTGTTAATTCTTCTACTTGTTTATTTAATACGCTCACTGCTGGTTCTGCCATAACAACAAAGAATCCCATAAGCATTCCTAATGGTATTAAGATCCACCTAATATTTCTAAATCCAATAATTTTACCTAGCATATTTGCCACAGGCATAAAGCCTATATGAGCTCCAGTTAAAAATATAACTAATCCAATATATGTATATACTAACCCTATTAACATTTTTAAAATATTTTTCTTATTATCTTTAATTAAAATACATTTAAATATAATAATACATGCTAATATTGGTAAAATTGCCAATCCTATTTCTCCCATCATCTTTAATAATTGTTTGCCAAAATAACTAGAAAATTCAGAAAAAGTATGAAATGAAATTACATCGCTACTGTCAACATTAGGATTTTTAAAAAATAATCCTAAAATTAAAACCATTAAAACCGGTCCAATCGAACAAAAAGAAACTAGACCAAAAGAGTCATCTTTGGAAGCATTTGAACCACGAGCACCAGCCACCCCAAGACCCAAGGCAAGTATAAAAGGTACTGTCATTGGTCCTGTAGTAACCCCACCTGAATCAAAGGCTACAGCAATAAACTCATTAGGAACAAAAATAGCAATAAGAAAGACTATGAGATATAGAATGACTAGCATCACATTTAATTTAATTTGTAATACAATTCGAACCAAAGCAAGCGCCAAAAAAACGCCAACGCCAAGAGCAACCATAACAATCAATAGAACTTTCGGTATTGTATGTTGCATTTGTTCAGCAAGAACCATTAAATCCGGTTCAGCAATTGTAATTATTAACCCAATTGCAACAGTAACACCAATTAACATCCAAATATTTTTCTTTTTGGTAACAAATTGTCCTATTTGTTCACCCATTTTCATCATAGAAGAATCAGCACCAAGGTTAAAAAAACTTAATCCAAAGATAAGCATAATAGCACCAATCAAAAAAGCAAATATTGTCCAACCAGAAACGGGAAAAATACAACATAATATTAAAACAACTATCGTTATTGGAACAACTGCCATTAAAGACTCTTTTATTTTTTCGAGTAATGCTTTTATCACTATTTCTTTCCTCCTTGATTTTTAATTAAAGTAAAAGGGACTCTTGGTCCCCTTTGTGACAAACCACTTATATTTTATATTTTAACATTTTTTTTCAAATCTGTCTATAAATATATTTTTAATATTTTATTTGCTACTAACTAAACACGTAAACTCAACTGCTAATAAATAATTACTACTATCATAATATGAAAGTAATAAATATTTATCACCATTTTCGTAATCTAAATAGCCAACCTTATTTTGATTTAAATTTAACACTAAAAAATAATCAGCATTTTCCACAAATTCATATCCCAAATTGGTTAACATATTTTTAGCATCATCATTAATGGTAAAAATATGTTTATAATTTATATCATCATTTTTACTTTTCCAATTAAAATTATTTTTGATTGAATTTTCTAATTCTTCTATTTCAGCCTTTTTATTAAAAGTCCAAATTTGATATGTTTCAATATTATAATTCACATTACCATTTGTTATACTATCTAATTCATTTTCAAAATAGATTGTATAATAATCACTAGGCATTTGAGTTTGCGTATTATTTCTGATAGTCTCAATTAATTGATTATTATTGTTGCTTATTAATATTTTATGATTGATTAAAACTAACCCAATATTAAAAAGACAAATAACACCTACGATTGCTCCAACAATAACATTTTTTCTACTTATAAATTGATATTTTTTTTGTGCAATAATTCCCATTATTATAGAAATTATAGGAAAAATAAGGGCAGTTAAATAAACTATAATATTGTTAATGAAAGTATTGTCAATATTTGTTAAATTAAAAATTAATTTAGTAACAAATAAGACTAAAATTGAAAGAATTGTTAGACTCCATAAAACACCATTAAGAATTTTCGTTCTTTTATTTATGTTTTGTTTTTGCAATTTTATTTGTTCAATATTAATATAATTAGGACAATTTTTTTGAATTGAAGTTCTAACTTTTATTAGACTTTCATCATCTAATGTATTTTTATCAATTGTAACAATAGCTTTTTGTTCGCTATTCACCATACAAATAATGAGTCCCTCTTTTTCAATTGCTCTAATAATATCTTTATAATTAAAAGTAAGTTCCGGATATCTAACATCATCTGATGTAATCTGGACATATTCATTATAATATTTATATTTTTTTTTAACATTATCATATTGCTCTAACCATTCTTTTTTACCCTTTTTAAACTTAATTAGTGTAAAAATAATTTTAATAACTGCGTATGCCGCAAAACCAAAGCATAAATAAGCAACTATATTAAATTTAGATACAATGGCATATATTCCAACTAATAGATAACCAAAAAAAGATATCATAAACTGAATAAAATATCGATTATAATCTTTTTTGAAGATTTTATTAAAAATATTTTCTGAATAAATGATACTTGAACTTGCAAAGGGAATTTCTTCTAAATCTGCTTTTTTTAAAGTTTGCTCTAAAAAAGATTCTTCATTTTTATCTAATAAGTCATCATTAGAAATCACAACTTTTTGTTCAATACTATAACTTAAATCACTAAGAGTTACACCAAGAGCAATTGATAGAGCTAGTTTTTTATCAAGAGTAGGTTCTAATTCGTTATTTTCATACTTAAGAATATTTTCTATACTATCATTGATTTTTTCTGCTAACTCTTCTATTGATATGTTATTATTTTCTCTAAGAGTTTTTATTTTTTCACCAATATTCATATGTACCTCCTTAGTTATTTTCCTTCCTTATACCTATTATATCAAAAAAAAATATTTTATATATCTTTTTTGATTAAATACTTTTATTTTGATAAGTTTAACGTTTAAAACCTCTTTCTCGATTTTAATTATATCATAATCAAGAAAGAGGTCATTTTTATTTTAAAGATTCATACATTGCATTAACTAAAATTGCTACACCATTATCATCAATATAATCTTGGGTAAGTTCCCAACACATTAATCCTGCAAGATTATTATCTTTAACATATTGGCATTTGTCTTTAATACTTTGCACATTATCATAACTATAGAATACATTATCACAAATTATATAAGCAGCTTTAGCATTTTCATCATATTGTTCAGTATATTGATCATTATTTTTTATTAAATTCATTAAATTTGCAAAAGTCATTGAACCCGAACCCATTGAAGTTTTTAAAGAACTGCCAAGTTGTTGACTAACCCCATTACTAAAAGTACCTTTTCTAATATAGAATGCAGCACCAGGAATAATTTTATCATTATCAACATATTTACTAACTAAACCAACACTTGCATCTAAAGAACTAGGTGAAGCAATAGTTGTATAAAGAGCTGAGTTGTGCTGTGCTTTAGTACCCATTGCAAAATCATATGTCATAACATTAAAAAAATCAACATAGTTATTTAAAGCTGCTAAATCGTAATATCTAGTACTAGCTGTAATTGCAATTGAAAGAATTAAATCATCTCGATATTCTTTCATTCTTTCTTTTAATTCTTGACAAAATAGAGTTAAATTGGTTCTATCACTTGGATCTGATTCAATTCCTGCTACACTACTAGTTGGGTATTCCCAATCAATATCAATTCCATCGAATTGATATTCATCTATTAATTTCATAATTGAATTAATTAACTTAGTTCTCCCTTCTTGAGTTTTCATAGCAGGACTAAAACCACCCGCTTCCCAACCACCAATAGCAAGACCAATCCTAATCCCTTTATTTCGATATTCTAATACCTTTTCTACCTTCATATTGCTAGATATATTAACCTCACCATTAGAAATTGTTGCAAATGAATAATTTATATAATCTAATTGTTCTAAAGCTTTATCCGATAATCCTGAAAAACCTCCATAATCATATAAATATCCACTAACAATTTGTCCTTTAATCAAAGGTTTTAAATTAAGTCCAGGAACTAAAATATTAAAAGAAAGTGAATATTCTTTATCACTATATAATATTTGTACAGTTAATTCTAGATTCGTATCTGTCGCAAATCTTTTTACAATTCCTGTATCTGTTAGAGCCTTTTTATTTGAAGAACTCCAAATAAAGGTTGCACTACAAAATCTTAAAGATTCAATTAAATTCAAATTAGTTGTTACAATGTTTGGCACTAAGTTGCTTAAATAATTATTTAACGCTTCTTTTTTCATTTCCCATTCAGCTGCTAAAGTTATATTACTTGTAACTGGTTGATTAAAATCATATTTAATACCATATCTACTCCATCCAATAAAATCATAACCTTCTTTAACAGGTTGAATTGGTTCTTCAATCTTATCACCATATAAAACTTGAATTGGTTCAATTACACTATCACTATAAGTCGTAAAATCAATTGTATACATACACTTTTCCCACTTAGCATAAATTTTTAAATGTTTTGTAATTGGTTTTTGACTATCAAATGCTTCTCCTTCTAAAAACCATCCTCTAAACATATGCCCTTCTTTAGTAGGCATACTTGGTAAATCAACTGTTTCATTAATATCAACAACAGTTGATGAAAAAAGGTTATCCTCATCTTTCATAAAATCAACTCTACATTTTGTTTGTTCCCATTTAGCAACTAGCTTATAATTTTTATTAGTAATTAATTCTACTTTTTCACCATTTTCATACCAACCCAAAAAACGATAATATTCTTTAGTTGGTATTGGCAATTCAACATATTCATCAGTTAAAAAACCCATTGGATAAGATGTTGGCATTTGACCGCCATCAAGATTATAAACTATTGTATATTCAAGTTTTTCCCATTTCGCATAAAGAACAAAATTATTAATAACAGGATCACTAAAATTATATCTATTTTCTTCTGTAACAGATTCTGTTGTATACCAGCCAACAAAGCGATATCCATCTCTAATAGGATCATTAGGTTTATTAACAAGTTCTTTTTTCTTTATCTCTTGAGCTTCAATAGGAGAACCTCCAAGTGTATTAAAACTTACTATAAATTTTTCCTTTTTACAAGAACAAAGTGAAATTATAATAATTATAACAATTAAAAATAAATATCTATATTTTTTCGTTATCATCATCAATCATCCTTTCTACAAATTTTCTTGCACTTCTTCTAGTTCTAAATATTTTTAAATCAATATGAGGATATTTAATACATACATCTATCAATTTAGGAAAGTAATCTTTCTTAAATACTTTCACCCAATCAATAAATTCATAATAGGCTTGATTAAATTGTTCATTACACCCACTACCTAAATCCACTCGTTTTACAAAAAAACCTTTGATTGTTCTAAAAAAAATACTTTTAACACAAATGGAGGTTTTTATATCAAGCATTATTACTAAATCAGCACTAGATAGTCGAATATCTAGAGTATCAATATAATTTCCATCCATAATCCAACTATCTTGTTTTGCTAATTTTTCTATCTTACTCTTCCATTGTTCATTATCAGGTCTTTGCCAATTTGGTAGCCAATATTCTTTATCTAAATGATAAACTTTAATACCACTTTTTTTTGATAATTTCTTTGCTAAAGTAGTTTTACCAGAACCACCTGCGCCTAAAACTATTATTTTTTCATATTTTTTATTACTTATCATACTATCCCTTCACATATCACTCTTATATAAATTTATTATACTATACAATAGCCCATTTTGCAATAAATAGGCAAAAATAAAAATCCCAAAATTGGGATTCTATGATCTTAAAGTTATACCAAAACGATATTCTAAAGACTTCAAAATTTTATTAATCTTAGTTGAAATAATTTCTTCTGTTAAAGTTTCATTTGACTCTAAAGTTATCCTAATTGCTACACTTTTTTGATTATTTGCTATTTTTTCACCAATATAAATATCAAATATTTTTACATTAGAAATCATTTTGTCACTTCTTTTGATTGCTTCTACTATTTCACCTATATTTTGACTAAGATTCATAACCAAAGCTAAATCACGCTCAACTGATGGTACTTTCGATATGGGTGTAAAAGAAATAATAGGCTTATCATCACTAAGCATTGTATCTAAAAAAAGTTCAAAAACATAACTTTCATCAATATCGTGTTTTTTGACATATTTTGGATGCAACTCACCAATAAAACCAATTGTTTTTTGGTTTAATAAAATTTTTGCAACTCTATTGGGATGAAGTTCTTTAGGTGGATTTTCCATACTTTCATATTTCACTTCTAATCTTAATTTTCTAAATAATACATCTAATATACCTTTTACATAGAAAAAATCAATATTTTTATGATCACTATGCCATGGATTATCAGGAATCATGCCTGTTAATATTCCAGAAAGTAACGTCTCTTCATAAGTTTCATCACCATCTTGATAATATTTTTTACCAATTTCAAAAAACATATTATTTTTCATTTTTCTTGCTTGGTGATATTTTAAAACTTCAACAAGCGATGGTAACAAACTTTTTCTTAAAACCATATGATCTTCGCTCATAGGATGACTCAATGTTATAGCATTATCATCTTGACATTCACTGAGTAAAAATTCATCAACACTTTGAGGATTAACAAGAGAGTAGGTAATAGTTTCATTAAAACCTATTGTTGAAAATGTATGCCTAATTAACCTACGAGTTTTTTGATTTTTTGTTAATCCCCCATTAACATTTGTTAAAGGTAGTGTTTCTTCTAATTTATCATAACCATTTATTCTAGCAATTTCTTCTACTAAATCTTCTTTAATTGTAATATCTAATCTTCGATTAGGAACGTAAACCAAAATGTTATGATTATCTTGTTCAACTCTAAATGATAAAGAGTTTAAAATTTCTATAATCCTTTTCTTGGTAATTTTAACACCTAAACAAGATTCAATATATTTTTCATCTAATACGAATAATTTATCATCAATATGATTAATGCCTTGATGAACATAACCCTTTAAAACTTTTCCATCTGCATATTTTTCTAGTAAATAACAAGCATAATTAACTGCTTCTAGTGATTGATTTAAATCTACACCTCTTTCATAACGAACACTTGATTCACTTCTAAGTGATAATTTAGATGATGTTTTTCTAATACTAAGAGGCCTAAAAACTGCTGATTCTAAAATAATATTTTTTGTTGAAGCGGTAACTTCTGTATTTTGAGCCCCCATAATTCCCGCAATACATACTGGTTTTTCTCCATCTGTAATTACAATATCGCTATTGTTAAGCATTCTTTCAATGCCATCAAGAGTAATCGTTTTTTCTCCATCATTTGCTCTTCTAACAACAATATTATTACCAAGTTTATCTTTATCAAATGAGTGAAGTGGTTGACCAAAAAGCATTAAAACATAATTAGTTATATCAACAACATTGTTTATTGGCCTAATGCCACTAGCTATTAGTCTTGCCTTAATAAAATTGGGTGATTCTTTAATTGTTACATCTTCAATAACTCTAGCATAATACGAATAGCAATTTCTCGTATTAAGAGTAACCTTCACTTGATCAGATGTTAATTTATCAATTTCATGAAATTCATACTTTAGTGGAATCAATTCTCCATTATACATTGCTTTGACATCATTAGCAACTCCTAACATTGAAAGTAAATCCATTCTATTTGGAGTTAAACCTAGTTCAATTGCATAATCATCTAAACATAAATACTCTAATGCATTACTTCCTACTTCAGCATCATCTTTTAAAACATATATTCCATGAGTATACTCACTAGGGATATACTTTGATTCTAATCCTAGTTCTTGTAATGAACATATCATTCCGTTTGATTCAACTCCCCTAATAGTTGATTTTTTTATTGTACCACCAGGTAATACTGCGCCAGGCAAAGCCACAATAACCTTTTGCCCAACCCCTACATTTGGAGCTCCACATACTATTTGTAAATCATAATCACCAAAATTAACCATACATACATTTAAATGATCAGAATTTTCATGTCTTTTCTTACTCGTGACAAGTCCAACAACTAAATTAGTAGCATCAATTAATTTCTTAAATGATTCTACTTCCACACTATATAGTGACATTTCTTCAGCTAATTTTTCAGCTGAAACATTTAATTTTACAAGTTCTTTTAACCAATTATAAGATACTATCATATTACCTTTCTCCTTCAAATTGTTTCAAAAAGCGAAAGTCATTAACATAGAAATTTCTAATATCATCAATATTATGTCTTAACATTGTTAATCTTTCAATACCGGCCCCAAAAGCAAATCCTTTCCAAACATTAGGATTATATCCTGCACCTTCTAAAACATTAGGATGTACCATACCAGCTCCTAAAACTTCAATCCAACCTGTATGTTTACACATTGGGCATCCTTTTCCTCCACATTTAAAACAACTAACATCTACTTCTACACTTGGTTCTGTAAAAGGAAAATAAGATGGTTTAAAACGAATTTTTCGATTTTCACCAAACATTTTTTTCATAAGCAAACTTAATGTACCTTTTAAATCTGACATTGTAATATTTTTATCTACCACTAATCCCTCAAGTTGCATAAATTGATGTGAATGAGTAGCATCATCATCATCACGTCGATACACTTTGCCTGGACAAACTATTTTTACAGGTTTTCCTTGAGCTTCGAGTAATGTTCTTACTTGAACTGGAGATGTTTGCGTACGCATAAGAAGATTATCATTTATATAAAAAGAATCTTGCATATCACGAGCAGGATGACCTTTTGGTACATTTAACATTTCAAAATTAAATACATCTATTTCAACTTCTGGTCCTTCCGCAATACTATATCCCATACCAACGAAAATATCTTCTAATTCTTCAATTACTTTATTTAAAGGATGAATAGAACCATTTCTAGTTTCATATCCTGGCATAGTTACGTCAATTGTTTCAGCTTTTAATTTTTCATTAATTTCAGCTTCTTCTAGTTGAATTCGTTTATTTAATAAAGCCTTCTCTATTTGTTGTTTTACATTATTCGATGCTGCACCAATTATCTTTTTATCCTCAATTGTTGCATTAGAAAGCGTCTTCATAATTTCAGCTAGAGGACTTTTTTTACCAGTGTAAAACGCCCTAATCTCATTTAATTTAAGAAAAGTTGTAGCAGTATCAATTTCTAATAATGCTTGTGTTAAAATCTCATCTAATTTAGTATTCATAAATCCCTCCAAAATAAAAAAGTCCCATCCAACAAAGGACGAAACATTCGTGGTACCACCTTTTTTCAAGATAAATTTAAAACTATTAGTTTTAATAATTATCTCCTCTTATTCTTTAACGCAGAAATGCGAGCTTTTTTAGAGCCACTCATGGGTGAACTTCAATAATATCTTTTATAAATAAGCTTTCAGTCTATGGCTTATTCTCCCTAAATAAAATTATATTATCTACTCTTCCAATCAAAGATTTTATTATATCTATATTATACTATAATTCATCTAACTTTGCAAAAAAAAAGCCTACTAAATGTAGGCCTATAGCTAAATATCGCTATTATCTTGGAAACATAGAATTATTTGGTTCGTTAACATGTACTTCACTACATGTATAGTTAGGGATAAATTCATTTTGTGTTACATGATGATGAACCACTTCTGTATGATAATTGTGAACATATGGTTGTTTTGTTACATGATATTGATCTATTACTTGCTTTGAACAAGTTACAATTGGAGGACAGCATTTGTAAGTAGTTGGACATTTTGGTCTTTGGCAACAATTAAAATTAGGTTGTTCTACATTAACATTATTGCAACCACACCCACATGTTTGTTGATTATCCATTTGAAAATTTTCATTGTTTTGTTGATTATTGTTCATATTCATACCAGGAAAATTATTATTCATAAATGGATTATTAAATCTTTGCATAGCAATTTCACCTCTTTCTATTATAGTATATTTAATTTTATCTTTTTTGTATAGGCTACTTACATCTTTTTTGTTTTTTTGACAATCAAAATGATTATAATATATTTGAGGTGAAAAAATATGTACTTAACTCCCGTTGTAATTGAACAAACATCAAGAGGTGAAAGAAGTTTTGATATTTATTCAAGACTTTTAAAAGATCGCATTATATTAATTTTTGGAGAAATTAATGATGCAATGAGTGCAAGCGTAATTGCACAATTATTATTTTTGTCTAGTGTTGATAAGGATAAAGACATTTATCTTTATATTAACTCTCCTGGCGGATCGGTTACGGCTGGCCTTGCTATATATGATACTATGAACTATATACCTAACGAATGTGTAACAATAGGAATGGGTATTTGTGCTAGCATGGCTGCTTTTTTACTTTCTAGCGGCCAAAAAAATAAACGCTTTGCTTTAAAATATACTAAGATAATGATTCATCAACCACTTGGTGGAGCCCAAGGACAAGCCAGTGATATAAAAATTATGGCAGAGGAAATAATTAAGAGTAAGAAGATTCTAAATACTATTTTATCCGAACAAACCAATAAAGATTTATCAATCATTGAAAAAGATACTGATAGAGATTTTTATATGGATACAAATGAGGCCAAAGAATATGGTTTAATTGATAATATTTTAGAAAAAAATATTCAACTATAAAAAATGATTTACACTTTTACAATGTAAACCATTTAGGCGTTGAAATAATCTTAACTATTTTTTTATTAACTGGATGTTCAAATTCTAAATAATAACTATGAAGATGTAGAATATTATCATTTGTTTTATTTCCATACAATTCATCACCAATAATTGGATGTTTAATACTTGCAAAATGCAATCTTAATTGATGCGTTTTGCCAGTATGAAGAGTTGCTAAAACCTGTGTTTTATCCTCCCTTCTTTTTAAAACTTTATATGTTGTTTTACTATTGATAAAATTATTACTTAATTTTCTTTTAATAATACTTTTTTCATCCTTTTCAATTCCCCCCTCTATTATACCATCATTTGATTTAATAATCCCTTCAACTTCTAAAAGGTATTGCTTTAATATTGGAGTTTGCTTCATTAAAGCCAAAATATATGGATTTTTGGCAAGAGCAATTATTCCTGATGTTGCATAATCTAATCTACCAATAAAATGAATATTGGCAACAATTCCTTTTATTTTATAATATGACATAACAAAATTAGCTAATGACCTATCGTAATGTTCTTTTGTTGGAATAGAGGCAATATTACTTTCTTTATTAATAATTAAAAAATAAGAATCTTCATATAAAATTTCAAAATCTCCCCTTATTGATTTAATATTGGGACCTTGAATAGAAACAGGGAAAACAATTTCTAATGTATCACCTTTAGTTAATTGGTACCAATTATCAACTGTTTGATCATTTACTAAGTATTGACCATTTAATTTTTTTATTTCTTTTTGTACATTTGAAAAAATGCCTATTTTTTTTAAATAATCCTTTAAAATCAAATCTTCATCAACAATATATTTTTTAATCATTATCTACCATTTTTTTAAATCAAACATTGAAATTTCATTTTCTAATGGATCTTGACTAGAAGTAAACTCAGTTCCTTCTAATTCTTGAATTAATTTATGAATTGAAGACATTTCTTCATCTAATTTAGATGCGGCAACACTAGCACTCTTTAAACGTTCTTTTAAGGAATCTGGAATTTGTTTTTGGTACTTATATTTTAATGAATGTTCAATACTAGCCCAAAAATGCATCGCATGAGTTCTAATTTGAAATTCTAAAATTATAGGTACTTGTCCATCAATAGTCTCAACATTATATCTCATTATTAAATGTAGTGATCGATATCCACTGGCTTTAATATTTTTAATATAATCTCTTTCTTCTATTAATTTTACATCCTTTCTACTTTTTAAAAGATCTGCAACTTTATAAACATCTTCAATGTATTTACATGTAATCCTGACTCCACCAATATCATATACTTTTTTAGAAATATTTTCAAATTCAACATCCATTCTTCTAGCTTTATCTAAAATACTATCAGGTGATTTAACCCTACCAGTTACAATTTCAATTGGACAATAACTTCTTCTCAATTGATATTGTTTTTTTATGCCTTCAATTTTTAAAATAAAACCTTCTACCGCAAGTTCATATGGTTGTAAAAAATGATTCCAATTAAATTCCTTTTGATCCATAAACACCATCCTCTTATTAAAAATATTATATCACATTTTTTATTTTTTCTCAAAGATTTTAATCCATTTAAATTAATTAGTTTTTTAGTTGATATTTTATTTTTTTTATGTATAATAGTTTAGTATAAAAATTAATAATGAGGTAATATTTATGTCTAAAGAATTAGAAATTGAATTTAAAACATTATTAACCAAAGATGAATATATTAAACTTTGTGAAAGATTTAAAGATTGTAAAAGAAATCTTCAAATTAACTATTATTTTGATACATCTCGATTTACTCTTAAGGCATCTGATATAGGTCTTAGAGTTAGAATGCTTGATAAGGATAAATATATTGTAACTTTGAAAAGGAAAAAAGGATATGTTTTACAAGAGATTAATGAAAATATTAACAAAGAAACTTTTAATCAATTTTTATCAACAGGAATTGTACCTGTAGAAGAAATTCAAAAAGATTTAGAAGATGTTATTAAAGGTCAATTATTAGTAAATTATATGTCACTTTCAACATATCGAATAGGTTTCCCCTATAAAAAGGGACAACTTGCAATTGATAAATGTAAATATGTTGATACAGTTGATTATGAACTTGAATATGAAGCAACATCATATGAAGCAGGAAAACGTGAATTTGTTGAAATTGTTCGTGAATTTGGGATTACTTATAAAAAAAGTCAACCAAAAATTAAACGAGCTTATGATGCTTTGCGAAAAAAAATATAATTATTAATGAAATTCTAACATAAATAAAAACCTATAAAGTCATTAAGAATTTCTTAAATAACCTTATAGGTAATTCAAATACTAAATAAAAATATATAATATAATTATATTAAAGTAATAAACCAAAATAGAGAGATTTTTTCTTTCTATTTTTTATTTATTTTTAGAATACTTTATATTTAATGCATCATCACTATCAAAGCCACTAAAAGCTTCAATATTTCGTAATTCTTTCGGTAAAAAAATCGTTATATCCTCATTATTATAACCAACCTGAAGTTCATTTTCATTTATAATAATTGGACGTTTCAATACACTAGGATATTCAATAATAAATTCAACTAACTCTTTAACACTCATACTATCTGGATCTAATTTTTTTTCCTTAAATATTTTTGATCTAGTTGATATAATATCTTCAAATCCATTTTCGCTATTTGCTAACATTTTAAAGATATCATCTTTGCTAAGTTTTATGCTAAAAATATTTTTTTCAGAATATGGTATTTTATATTGATCGAACCATTTTTTTGCTTTACGGCATGATGCGCAACTTGGAGTAGTATATATTTGTATCACTATTGTCACCTCTATTCTAATTATATCATATTTTTATGTTTTTTTCAATACTTTTTTAGTATTTTTTTCATTTTATTCTAATTCAATTAGCGTAGGATCTGGTTCAACTTCTTCTCCCCTAAGCTCCTTTTCATATCTAACTAATTCTTCTTTACTAGCATATACAAAATGTCCTTCTCTTATTTCAGTCATCATTGGTTTATCTTCTGTATATTTTCTTAGTTTAGGATTATAAAAAATTCTTTTTCGGTTTTTTTCATAATCAGGATCTGGTAAAGGCACCGCTGATAATAACGATTTAGTATATGGATGTAATGGATGAGCAAAAAGTTCATCTGGTGTTGCAATTTCTACAATTCTCCCATAATACATTACTCCTATTCTATCGCAGAAAAATTTTACAACTGATAGATTATGAGCAATAAATAATATTGATAAGCCAATTTCATTTCTAATATCATTTAAAAGGTTTATTATTTGTGCTTGAATTGAAACATCTAGTGCACTAATAGGTTCATCTGCTATAATAAGTTCAGGATTAACTACTAATGCTCTTGCAATACCAATTCTTTGACGCTGTCCACCACTAAATTCATGAGGATAACGACTTGCATGATCTGGTAATAGACCAACTAATTCTAATGCTTCATTAACTTTTTTATCAATGTATTCATGATTTTTAATTCCATTTATATACATTCCCTCAGCAATGATTTCCTTAACTGTAAGCCTTGGATCAAGAGAATCAATCGGATCTTGAAATATCATTTGCATTTTATCCATCAAATCCCTTTTACGCTTATTAATCTCTTTTGATTCTCTAATTCGTTCATAATTATGATTAATCTCATCTTTTAGTCGAGCGATTTTTTCACTACTTTCTTTTTTGACTAAGTCAATTTTGCTATTAGTAGCAATCGTTGCATTAACATCATTTTCTTGTAAAGATAAATCGCCCTTTAGTTCAGCAATTGCATCTTCTTCGGCCTTTTTAATTTCATTAATTTTAGAACGTAATTCCTTTATTTTTATCTTAAAACTACGATTGCCTTGTGAAATTGGTACTCCCTTAAAAATAATTGTACCATCAGTAATGTTATATAGTTTTATAATAGATCTTCCAGTTGTTGTTTTTCCACATCCAGATTCGCCAACTAAACCAAAAACTTCACCTTTTTTTACAGTAAAACTAACATTATGAACAGCCTTTATAACTACTTTGCCTCTACCCCAACCAGATTGAAAGTATTGTCGTACATTTTTTAATTCAAGAATAGGGCCATCATATTCTGGTTTTGACACTTGATTTTCAGTTTTTAATTCTTTATTCATTTGAATCATCCTCCTGTATATGATGTAGTTTTCTTTGACTTTCGTAACGATTTTTTAATGGATTTTCAATTTTAGGAGCATCTGGATGTAATAACCAAGTTGCAGCATAATGATTATCATTTATTTTGAAAAATGGTGGTTGACGTTCAAAATCTATTTTCATTGCATAATGATTTCTTGCTGCAAAAGCATCTCCTTTTGGTGGATAAATCATATTAGGTGGAGTACCAGGAATTGCTGATAATCTCTTAGAAGTAGCAAGTGATGGCATAGATTCTAGTAAAGCCCATGTATATGGATGTCTTGGATCATAGAAAACATCAGAAGCATTTCCATATTCTACAATTTTACCAGCATACATTACCGCAATCCGATCCGCCATATTGGCAACAACACCTAAATCATGAGTTATAAATATAATTGTTAACCCTTTTTCTTTTTTTAATTTTTTGATTAAATCCAAAATTTGTGCTTGAATTGTAACATCTAGTGCTGTGGTTGGTTCATCACAAATTAAAATCTCAGGTTCCATTGCGAGTGCTATTGCAATGACAATCCTTTGTCTCATACCACCAGAGAATTGAAACGGATATTGTTTAAATCTTTTTTCCGGTTGAGGAATTCCAACCTCACCCATTAATTCAATTGCTCGTTTTTTAGCCTCATCTTTTTTTAATCCCTTTTTTAACATTAAAGCTTCTGTTAATTGTTTACCAATTTTCATTATAGGATTTAAACTAGAAAGCGGATCTTGGAAAATCATTCCAATTTTTGAACCTCTTAAAGTATAAAAATCTTTTTCCTTGCATTTGACTAAATCTTTTCCATCATAATAAATATGTCCTGCATCTATGATTGAATTACCTGCAAGAATTCCCATAATAGCCCGACTTGTAACGGACTTACCAGAACCTGATTCACCAACAATACAAAGCGTTTCACCCTTTTTAAGATCAAAGTTAACTCCTCTTACTGCTCTTACAATCCCATTAGGTGTTCTAAATGAAACATGTAAATTTTCAACTCTTAAAATTGTATCCTCAGTTTGTGTAGCAGGTAAATATTCAGGAATTTCTAACTCAGTATCCGGATTAGGAAACTTTTCTTGTAAAGTTTTTCTAGTAAAAATTTTTTTCAAATTTTCTTTCATTTTTTGTCCTTTATTATTGGTATTTAAATCCTCACTACTAACTAATTCAAAATCGTTTTGAACATTTTCTTCAACAGTATACTTTTTATTGTCTTTATCCATTACTCAGACCCCCTTAATGAAGGATTTAAAGCATCTCTTAAGCCATTACCAAACATATTAAACGAAATCATTAATACTGAAATAAGTAGTGCAGGAAATAAAGTCAAATATGGATATTGAACAATTCCTAAATCTCTACCAAGATTAAGTAAGTTACCAATTGATACAGTTGAAGCATCAACACCAAGTCCTAAATAGGCAACAGATGATTCAAAGAAAATAGCACTAGGTATTACTAATACACAACTTGTAACAATAGTTCCAAGAGCATTTGGTAAAATATGTTTAAATATTAATCTCATATCTTTTGCGCCAAGCGTTCTAGATGATAAAACATATTCACGGTTTTTATAACGATACATTTGTGAACGTACCATACTAGCAGTACCAGTCCAACTCGTTAAAACCAATGAAATCGCAACAATAAAAATATTATTTATATGACCAAACAATAACATTTTAGTAATGGTCATTATAACAATCCATGGAATACCTGTTAAAATTTCTGTAAATCTTTCCATAACTAAATCAACCATTCCACCATAATATCCCGAAATTGATCCCCAAACTACACCAACAGTAATCGATACAATAGCAACAAATAAACCAATTAGTAAAGACAATCTTGTACCTTGCCATAATCTAACCCACATATCTCTTCCAGAATTATCCGTCCCAAAATAATGATACACTTCTTTATAATTTGGATTTAATAGTGGATCAATTAATATTTCATAATTATATAGTTCTTCTATACGTTTTCCCATTGTTTGAAAATATATTTCTTCTAAATTAGGCGTATTTAGTGTATAACCATATTTAATACAAAATTTTTTCAATTCATTGATGCCTGCTTCTTTTTTAACGACTACCAATTCTTCTCCATCTTCATTATGCTTAATGATTCCTTCGTTTTGATATTTAATATATTCCTCATAACTTTGACTTCGAAGCCACCTTGGTCTTGTTAAAGCTTTGTATACATTATATTTAAAATCTACTCTGTAGGTAACAACACCTGAAAATATCGTTTCATATTTAGTAGCCTTTAAATCTTCAATACTATCATATCCAACAATATATTCAAAGAAATAATAGTTTTTGATATCTTTTTTCGGGTCTGTATTCTGTGGATCATCCACAAGGGTATCCACGATTGGATCATTGACACTAATAATATATTCAATATTGATACCAGTAATTTTTTTGGTTCCATCTGCAATTCCAAGATTTTCTAATATTGGAATTCTAGGTGGCAAATATTGCTCAGAAATATTCATTGTTGTTGCATCATATTTACTAAATATTGGCACAAATATGGCCATTAAAATGATTATCATCAAAAGAATAAATGCAACTAAACTACTTTTATTTTTACAAAATCGGCGAAGAGCATCACCAAAATATCCAACTGCTTTAGTTTCAAATTTTTTATCAAAAATTTTCTCATTCATTTGAACAAATTGGAAATCTTCTTTATTTAAATTAAAATCTTGCTTATTTTCACTCATATTATCTTGCCCCCATTCTAATTCTTGGGTCAACAACTCCATATGCCAAATCGACTATTAAAATTGTTACTAAATCAATAATTGTATAAAAGGATAAAGCTGCCATAGCTAAATCATGATCTGGTTGGGTTTCGGAGATGGCTGTAAGTAATATTCCTCCTACACCTTTTATTCCATAAATTTGTTCAATTACCAAAGAACCAAACATAATACCTACAAAGCTTCCAATAATTGATGGTACCAATGGCAATAAAGAATTGCGCAACGCATGTCTAATAGTTGCTTGAAACCTATTTAATCCTTTGGTTCTTGCCAATAATAAATATTCACTCGTTAAAACCTCAGTTAATTCGGCTCTTGTTATTCTTGTTAAACTAGCAATTGGCCCTACTGATAAGGCAATTACTGGTATTATATAGTCTTTCCAATTCGCTTGATCTGCTGCTCTAAACTGAATAGGTAATCCCATATTAGTAGCATTTATCATAAGTAATGTAACAAAAACAAAAGATGGTACAGATATACAAATCATTACTAATAAACTAATTATATAATCTGTTGGTTTATTTTTTCTAAGGGCCGCAATGATACCAAATAAGAAACCTAGAGGTGTTGCAATTAATAACGGCCATATATTGATACTGATTGTAAAAGGTATAAATCTAGTTAAGATTGTCCAAGGATTTTGTCCTACTTCATAGACAACTGATACACCCCAGTTGCCTTTAATTACACCTTTAATCCAATTAAAATATTTTATTAGTATTGGATCATCCCATCCTGCTTTTTTACCATATATTACTGCTTCTTCATATGACATTTTAGGATCACTCATTTGATAAAACTTAACTCTTTCTTCAAACGAAGTTGTCAGTTGCATTAAAAAATATGCGATGGTAAGTATAATGAACAATGTGAAAAGTATTAGTACTATACGTTTTAAAGTATATTTTAACATCGTCTTCCTCCTTTTCATTAAAATTGCGCCAATATTTCATGGCGCAATTAGTTTTTCTATTTAATATTAAATAGTAAATTTAGTACAACATTACTTTATTCAGCTGGTTTTTCAGCCTCCATACCATTTTTCACAAATACATCACCCATTAGAGCAGAGTATAATGCATCAAATGACCAGTATTTTTCACCATCTAATTCACCATCACCATCTAAATCTAAATTGATTAAAATATTAGCATTATGTGAATCAAATCCTAGACTTAAGAATAATCCTGAGCGATTATCATCGCAGAAACATTCCATAAATCCTGCTGGTTCCATCTCACCACCACTAATACCTGCTAAGCCTAAATCAAATTGACCTGTCATTTGTTTTACATAATATACATCCGTACCAGGTTGTGGAGCATATTTTGCTTCAAATGTTACATTTGGATATTTTGCCTTAACTTCAGCATTATTAAATAAAGTATTGTAATTTTGAGCAATATAAGAGAAAATTGCTTCATTACTTGCACCATCAAAGGCAGCAATCTCAATATCTACTTTATATGGTTTTGAAGGATCAAATACGCCTTTTTCTACCATACTATCTAATGCTGAAATATAGAAACTAGTTGCAAGACTAGGTGCATATCCTAATTCATCATATAATAAGTCATAATCTAAATCAGTAAGTCCTTCATAAACTTTTTTACCCCATTCACTTTCACGATATGTAGTACTATCTACACCATCTTCTGTTGGAGTAACCATAAAATATGCATTAGTAAAATATGATGCCCAAGCAGTTGAAGTCTTTGTAATTTCTTGTACACCAAGACGATCCATACCAAAATATAGAGCCCATGTAAAATCATCTTCTTGTAAAATTGGTTTTGCTTCCCATGAACCACTACCAAATTTAGCATCTAATTCAGCTTGTGTAAATTTATTTAATGTAAGTCTAAATGATGTAGCTCCTGGAGAGAATTTTTGACTTGGCCAATTCTTATATTCATCATATGCACTTGAAGGAACTGAAGTTACATCAAGTTGTCCGTTTTTGAACAATTCTAATGCAGCATTTGAATCTTTAACAATTGTATAACTATAATTTTCATAACCATTGCGACGTACTTCTACATTTTCAGCACTATCATTCCATACAAAATAATTTTCATTCTTTGTAAAACGATATTCTTTACCTTTTTCCCAATAACTAATCTTATACGCACCAGATGCCATATAAGTGTCTTTAGAAGTACCATATCTAGGAGTACCATCAGCGTTTAAACTTGCTTCCCAAGTTGCTTTATGAACTGGTGTATGTAAGAATCCTGCAAGACCATATTCTACGTCCCATAATTTTAAACCAATTGCAAATGTAATTGTGAAAGAATAATCATCAATTTGTTTGATTCCTACAGTTTCCCAATCTGTCTTACCATCAAAATAATCTTTTGCACCTTGAATTGGAGTACTTCCACCATAGAAATAATTTGCTCTTTTCATATTTAATTCAGGATCTAAAACTAATTTATATGTATAAATAAAGTCATTAGCATCCATTTTATCACCATTTTCCCATTTTAGGTCATGACGTAAATCAAATTTCCATGTTTTATATTCATTTAAACCACTAAAATCTGCAAATGCATCGCCATTTTCATCAACAGGATATGGTAATACTGAAAGCATTTCAGGTTTAACTTCCCATCCAATACCTTTACCATCGTTATCTAGTTTCCATTCAAATGACATCAATTGTCCTGCTGTTAAACTTAAGAAATCACTTTCAATATTATCAGCATAATTTAAATGATTAAGAGTTGAAGGATCAGCAGATGTCCACATTCTATATGCTGGATCGCTTGCAGTACCTGCACCTGTACCAGTTGAAGGAGCAACGGCTGTAGGACCATAGCCCATTAGTGGAACATACTCATCAGCAATAAAGTTAACACGTTCTGTATAAATAACTAAACCTGAATTATTGAAAATTGGAATAGATGCACCAGCATTAATTAACGCTCTTTCCATATATGCTAAAATCTTAGTTTGTGTTTCAAGTGGAGCATATTTAAAGTTATAAGTTGCACCTTCTTCACCACCTGCTAATGTGCTTGAATCTCTGTGCTCAAGAACAGTTACAGATACTAATTTTGTACGAGTATCATCACTATCATTTGCTTTTACAGTAACTGTTATTGTTGCAGTACCTTTAGCAACAGCAGTAATTAATCCAGTAGCACTTACAGTAGCAATACTATCATCACTAGAAACATATGATGTAGCAGTGAACCCATCACTAACCTTAAGTTGAGCAGTATTAGTAGTTTCAAGTTCTATAACAGAATTAAAATCATCACCAACACCAACATTCACACCTTCAACAACATTTATTTCAAATAATATTCCATAAAGTTGACCTTGTGCAACTGCAGCTGCAGAATAACTTCCGTCTACATTACCATCTTCATCAGTTACATCTTCAGCAAAAACGGCACTAACAGCATATAAACCTTTTAATGTTGGACGAACACTATTTCCATTAATAGTTAGACCAGAGTTATAATCAAAAGTATCCTCCCAAATATAGTCTAATACTACGTCATCTTTATTTAGTTCAAATTCTTCAGATGTAAAAGTAGGCTCATCGGCACCATTTGGTGTATAAGTATAAACTAAAGCAACATTAAGATTATAAGTTGTACCAGTTTCAGCTGTATAAACATCTGTTGCATCTGCCTCACCAAATAATTCATCTAAATTTGTAAATACTAACTCTTTTTTACAAACTTTTTCAAGAGTATCCATATATTTATCCTTTAGAGCATCTAACTCATTTTTTGCTGCTGTTTCACTTTCTTCAGCTGCTTTTAGAGCTGTTTGCGCATCTGCTAATTGCTTTGCAATAGAATCTTTACTAGCATTTGCTTCTTCTAATTGTTTTTCTAATTCAGCAATTTTATCATTCGCTGCTGCAAGTTCATCTTTTACTTTGTTGTCACAACCCGCTAAAGCAACGGAACAAAATACTACTAAAAGACAAATCAATAAATTTCTTTTAATATTCTTCATTAATCTTTCTCCTTCATTAATAATTTTTCTAGGTTTCATACCAAGATGTTAATATTATATTATAATTATCAAAAAAAGTAAATACTTTTTTTGTAGAAAACGTTTACATCGTATTTTTTTTAATTTTTAATTCTACATTTTTTTACTATTTTTACATTTTTTAGTTATAAAAAAAGAATTTATATACTAGTATATAAATTCTTACGTTGAAACTATAATCATAATCATTCCTACAACAAAGTAAATACAACCAATAATGATGGTTGGCCACAATAATGGTTTTTCATTTTCTTTCTTCATCTCTATATAATCATAATATTTAAAATTATATTTTGGTGTTCTTCTAAAAAAATCTGTAAACTTTTTAAACCAAAACCCTAATACATTAAAAGCTCCAGCACTAATAACAAATTTCATACTTGCATATAGTAACATTGCAACACCAGTTATTGAAAAAGCATCAATTACAAAATGATCTATCTTAAATCTCGCAAAAAAGATACTTAAAAAAATTATAATGGAGACAATGAAATTGATAAATAGACTAATGATTGTTCTTTTATTTATTTTTTTCATTGACACTTTCCAACTCTTTGATACCTTTTTTTACAAAACCAGTGTATACACAAATGATACTAGATATAATCATATATGCACAACTAATAGCTGGTACGGGAGAGATTTCAACAAATATTCGAGAAGGATAATTAGTATCAGTAATTGATGTTATATTATCATTAATATCTTTAAGAGGCTCAATCGCTTGATCAAACATTACTTGTAAATCATTACTATAACTAGCCATAAATGATATCGTTGAAATTGCAACTGCTAATAAAACTACAGATGACAAAATGCTCATAATAAAATTTACCTTTGTATTATTAACTAGCTTAAACAATACTAATCCATACGCAACTATCTGAGCTAAATAAAGAAATAAAAAACGAATATCTTTACTAACAGGAACAAAATTAGTACTTTCACTATTTTCACCTATACCAAAGGCCATATTTGCAAATGTAATCTTAGAATTAATTTCAATTAGTTGATTAATTGATTCTTCACCATTTTCAATGATTCTTTCATATATTTTTCCTTTACAAACATAAGTCGAAGAAAAAATTAATAAAATTGTAATGACTGCACATATTATAATAACAAAATCTAAAATCTTTATTCTCGATTTTGCTTTATTAATTTTATATAATTTTTCTGAATTCTTTTTCATATTATCACCTTTATAAAATATATAACATTATAACATTAATTTTTGGTCTTGTCAAATTTTAAATATATTGACATTTTCTTAAAGATGAGTATAATATAAGAAAGCTAACTATATAAAAATCAAGTAAATAATAAAAAATATTTTAGTTAGC
>UQBM01000019.1 GCA_900539265.1 uncultured Mollicutes bacterium
TTACTGGCATAAATTTTTATTTTTATTATCTGTCTACTTGACAGACATCAGTTCAATATAACATTATCTTTTTCTTTATAATCTATTTTAAAACTATTTTCGCTTATTGTTATTAAGATTTCATCATATTCAGACATATCAGTTGTCTTGGCTATTAAAGTTACTTGTCCTTCCTTTAAAGCCTTTATCACACAACTATTTCCAGTTTGATTTATAAGTTCAAGCATAGTATCATCACTAAATTCTATTTGATATACTTTATTATTAGAAAAATTAATCTCTATTTCTTGTTGTTCATTTACTGACATTTCATCATTTGCTTTAATAGCATCTACCAAAACTGATGGTAACTTTTCACCAATCATATCGCCACATCTTTCACAAGTTGCAGGGGCTAAATGGGTGGCTTCACTATATTTATGACCTAAAGGGGAAATAACCCTTTCTTCTGTTTTTTTACATAAATTACAAGTATACTTTTCTATCCCTGATTCTATACAAGTAGCATCCTTAATAATTTCTCCACTGTTCCAATTATGACCTAGAGAATCACCATCAGTGATATTACATCTTTTACAAGTCCTTGGTTCGGTACATGTAGCATTCTTATAATCATGGCCTAATGCTTCTCCTTCTATTTTACCACAAATTTTACATGTTTTTGGTTTGATACATGTCGCATCGACATATTCATGACCATTCTTTTCACATTCTGTTTTCTTTTTACAAGAAGCGAAAGTACTTAATAATAAAATTATAAATACTAACAGAATAAATTGTTTTGTTTTCATTTAGTTCTCTCCTATATCTATCATAATAATTTAATTTTAAAATACAATAAAATTATACTAACTATTAAATTATTTGTAAATAAAACCGCTTTCATTTTTTTTGGCAAAAATAGTAAAAAGAATTGGTATTTTTCATTCAACCAATTCTTTTTAAAATTTTCAATTATTTTTTTGTTTGAAAAATTTTTTAATCTTATCAAAAATATTATTATTTTTGGTCTCATCTGTTTTAGATAGTTCAGTGAAAATTTCCTTTTGTTTTGATGTCAAATTATTTGGTGTGATAACATTAATGGTAACAATTTGATCACCTTTTCTTCCATTAATTTTATTATCTATACCTTTTCCTGATAATTTAAGTTTTGTACCACTTTGAATTCCAGATGGAACCTTCAAATTTACAAGACCATATAATGTTTTAATTTCAATTGTTGCACCTAAAGCAGCTTGACTAAAAGTAATTGGTAAATCTAATAAAATATTATTACCATCTCTTTCAAAAATTTCATGTTTTTTAACATTTACATGTATTAATAAATCGCCAGAAGCGCCACCTTTGACACCAGCTTCTCCTTCACCCGAAAGTCTAATAGTTTGATCATCAGCAATCCCAGCTGGAATTTTAATATTAAGAGTTTTGGTCTTTCTTACACGACCACTACCACTACACTCTGAACATACTTTTTTAATTTTTTTACCACTACCACCACAATCTGGACAAGTCGTTTCACTTCTCATCATCCCAAGAATTGTATTTTGTTGAGTGATAATAGTACCACGACCATTACATCTTGTACAAGTAGAAATATCACTTTTAGATTCAGCACCTAAACCTGCACATTTTGAACAAGTATCAAGTTTAGTTATATTAATCTTTTTCTCTACTCCAAAAGCAGCTTCTTCAAAAGTAATTGTGACCTCAGATTGTAAATCACTCCCTCTTCTAGATGCTGATCTTGTTCTACTTGATCCACCAAAACCTCCAAAGATATTGCTAAAAATATCTTCAAATCCGAAACCTGCTCCTGATTGACCACCAGTAAAACCAGCCATATCTTCAGTACCAAATCTATCATAATTAGCTTTTTTATCTGGATCACTTAAGCAATCGTATGCTACTTGAATCTCTGCAAATTTTTCTGTGGCATTAGGATCTGTTGATACATCTGGATGATATTTCTTCGCTAATGTACGATATGCCTTTTTTATTTCTTCTTGCGAAGCATCCCTTGATACCCCCAAGACTTCATAATAATCTCTTTTAGTTGCCATAGCAGGCCCCTTTCTTAATCATTTAATTCATTTTATTTATCAGTTTCTTCATAAGTTGCATCAACAGTACCATCACTATTTTGATTATTATTATCATCCTGAGACTTTGACGCTTGTTCTTGTGCTTTTTGATAAGCTTTCATTGCAACACTTTGAGCAGCTTTTTCAAGAACTTCTTTTTTGGATTTAATATCTTCTAAGTTATCCTTACTCAATGCTTCTTGTAACTCTTTAGTTGCATTTTCAATATTAGTTTTTTCTTCATCTGTTACTTCAGTTCCTAAATCATCAACAGATTTTTTTGCAGCAAAAATTATTTGTTCACATTCATTACGCAAATCGGCTTCTTCCTTTTTAGCCTTATCACTTGCAGCATTTGCTTCTGCTTCTTTTACCATACGATCAATTTCATCTTCACTTAGACCTGAACCACCACTAATTGTAATTGTTTGAACTTTACCAGTTCCAAGATCTTTCGCACTGACATGAACAATACCATTAGCATCTATATCAAATTTTACTTCAATTTGTGGAACACCTCTTGGTGCTAGTGGAATACCACTTAATTGGAAACGGCCAAGGGTTTTATTATCTACTGCCATTGAACGTTCACCTTGTAATACATGAATATCAACAGCTGGTTGATTATCAGCAGCAGTCGAAAATACTTGTGATTTAGATGTTGGAATTGTGGTATTACGTGGAATTAAAACTGTTGAAACACCACCTAATGTTTCAATACCTAATGAAAGTGGAGTAACATCTAATAGCAATACATCTTTAACATCACCTGCAAGAACTCCACCTTGAATAGCAGCACCCATTGCAACAACTTCATCTGGATTGATACTACGATTTGGTTCTTTACCTAATTCTTTTCTAACCAATTCTTGTACACATGGGATACGTGTTGAACCACCTACTAACAATACTTGATTAATATCAGATGTTGTAATACCAGCATCTTTTAATGCTTGACGAACTGATTTAGTAGTTGAATCAACCAAATCACGAATTAATTCTTCAAATTTAGATCTAGTAAGTGTCATATCAAAATGTACAGGACTTCCTTCAGAATCCATTGCAATAAATGGAATATTAATGTCAGTAGTTGTAATACCACTTAAATCTTTTTTAGCCTTTTCAGCTTCAAGTTTTAATCTAAACATTGCACTCTTATTCGTACTTAAATCAATACCATTTGTACGTTTGAACTCTTTGACCATATAGTCAACAACACGATTATCAAAGTCATCCCCACCGAGACGATTATTACCAGCTGTTGACAAAACCTCATAAGTACCATCAGCAAGTTCCAAAATTGAAACATCAAAAGTACCACCACCAAGATCATAAACTAAAACCTTTTGTTCTTTATCACTTTTTTTATCAATACCATAGGCTAAAGCAGCAGCAGTTGGTTCATTAATAATACGTTTCACTTCAAGACCTGCAATTTTACCAGCATCTTTGGTTGCTTGTCGTTCAGCATCATTAAAATACGCAGGAACAGTAATAACAGCTTCTGTAACCTTTTCTCCAAGATATGCCTCAGCTGTTGCTTTTAAATTTTGTAGAATCATTGCTGAAATTTCTTGTGGCGTATAATCCTTATTTGTTGATTTAATATGTACTTTATAGTCAGTCCCCATATGTCTTTTGATTGAAAAAACAGTATCTAAATTAGTTGCAGCCTGACGTCTTGCACTTTCACCAACTGCGATATCACCATTTTTGAATGAAACAACTGATGGAGTAGTTCTCATTCCTTCAGCATTTACTATTACCTTTGCTTCTCCACCTTCCATAACAGCAACACATGAATTTGTTGTACCAAGATCAATACCTATAATTTTACTCATAATTTTTTACCTCCTAATTTTTTATTTACTTACTTTGACCATACTAGGTCTTAATACACGATCTTTATACATGTAGCCTTCCATAACTACATCAACTACAATATTTGAATTCACTCCATCAACTTCAACAACCTCTAATGCTTGTTGATATGTTGGATCAAATTCCTTATTTAAACATTCAATTTTTTTAACACCATAACTTTCTAAAGTTTGTTTAAGTCTAGTATTAACCATTATAAAACCACTTAAATATTTCTTTAATTTCTCATCATCAGTATTAATATTAACTGCTTTATCAAAAACATCAATAACATCAATTATCTCGCTGAAAAAATCTTGCATTGCATATTTTCTTTCTTTTATACGTTCTTCTGCTGTTCTTCGTTTAAAATTTTCCAAATCAGCTCTATTTCTTAATAATTGATCTTTTACTTGATTTAATTCTTCTATCAATTTTGCATTTTCATCTTCTAAATGTTTAATTTTCTTCTTTAATTTTTTATTAAATTTAATGTCATTTTTTAATTCTTCTTCAGTTTCTTCTAACTCCTTTTCTAGTTCCTCAACTAAAACTTGTTCTTTATTATCTACGTCTTTTTCTGATGTAGTTTCTTTTTCTAGTTCTTTTTCTTCTTCACGATAACGATTATTTTCCATTTTTTCACCTATACTATTCTTTTCATATTTTTTGCGATATACTCAAGTAGAGGAATAACCTTATCGTATTCCATTCTTGTTGGTCCAAATACTGTAATGGCACCAACACTACCGCTATTTGTTTCATATGGAACTGTAATAACTGTACAATCTTGCATTACTTTTAATTCATTTTCTTGTCCAATTTTGATACTAATTCCCATACTATCAGATTTAACAATTCTTAGAATATCTTTCTTCTCAATTGCATTCAAAAATTCCCTAACCTTACCAACATCTTGAAATTCAGGTTGTGATAAAATATTATATTTACCACTAATATGATATTTATCAGATACCATTTCTGTAAAAGCATTTACAAAAGCATCTACTAAATCACTATGATAATTGATATAATCACGAATTTCATCATTAGTAATATCATCTAATAGATGATTTTGAATGTCACTTAAAAGACAATTATGTAAAACTTCATCTAAAATACTAATTGTTCTTTCAATTTCTCTAATACTAATACCCGCTGGTACCATAATTCTTTTACTTTCAACATGTCCTTGATCAGTTACCATTAAAATTACAGCATAATTTTCTTTCAAAGAAACAAATTCTAACTTTTTAATTCTTGAGTTATATGCAGTTTTACCAAGTGCAATGGTTGCATAATTTGTAAGTTCAGTAACTATTTCCATTGATTCGGTAATAGCTTCTTCTCTTGTAATATTTGGTCTTTCAAAAATTTCATCAATCATCGGAAAATTTGCATCTTCTTCATTGTTTTTTCGCATAATAGTTTCAACATAAAACCGATACCCTTTTTCTGATGGTATTCTTCCACTAGAAGTATGTGTTTTTTCTAAAAATCCCATTTCTTCAAGTTGTGCCATTTCATTTCGAAGAGTGGCAGTTGAAAAATTAAGTTCTGGTCTTTTTGATAACGCAAATGAGCCAACTGGTTCATTTGTTTTTACATATTCTTCAATAATTGCAATTAATACTAATTTTTGCCTTTCACTTAACACTATTCAAGCCTCCTTAGCACTCTTTTTAACTTACTGCTAATATTATACCACTATTTATTAGCACTGTCAACGATTTAGTGCTAATTTTTTATATTTTTTTCCATTTTTGTATTTTTATGCATAGCATTTAAAAATTTTTATATATTTTCAACGTAAAAAGGTCATATAATAAGATTCTTTTTAAGAATCCTATTGTATGACCTATATATTTTTATATTTATTTAATTAATTTTATTTAGATAAGGATTATGATTCTTTTCGCTTACTAAACTAGTTGCATCGTCATGACCTGGATAAATTATATAATCTTGTTTTAATTTTTTAATTTTTATAAGCGATTGCATTAGTTTAAAAGTGTTACCTGTTGCAAGATCAGTTCGGCCTACGGATTTTTTAAATAATGTATCCCCCGAAAATAACAAGTTATCGATTATGTAACAAACACTATCATCTGTATGTCCAGGAGTATGTAAAACCCTAATATTAAAACTTGAAATTTTAATTAAATCATTATCATTAACAAAAATAAATCTTGATTCATCTATTGATGGTATTTTATTACAACCAAAGGCTTTAGCATAACTTATATTAAGATCAAAAATTTTATCTTTTGCCCTTTTTTGTAAATAGCAATTTACATCATACATTTTTAAAATTTCTTCAAGTGTTTTAAAGTGATCATAATGTCCATGAGTAAGTAATATCGCAACTAAAGATTTTCCTTCTAAATATTTATTTAACTTTTTTACATCATTAGCTGGATCAATAATAATAGCATATTCATCTTTTGTAATCAAATAAGTATTACAATTTTCTTCGCTATCACAAAATACTTCAACTGAAATCATTATTTTATTTCTGGAAGACTTGCTGCAGCAATAGATTGCCCCACACGACGAGTCCACTCATCAGGCATCATAATTGTTATATCTTTATATTCTGGAAATTCAGATTTCAATACTTCATTTGCTTTAGCAATAATAATATCTCCACCTTCACCACTTGTTACACGACCAAGTAATAATAAATATTTAATATCATAAAATTCTGCATAGTAAGCTATACTATATCCTAAATAAACACCTATATTCTCATAAATTTCTCTTGCCCGTGGATCATTTTCTTTCATCAACCCTTGAATAACTTTTAACTTTTCTGCAGGAGAAGCATTTTCATCCAATTTAATTCCAGCAAAACCAGCTAATTTGATGACGCTATCTTGACTAAAATATTTTACGCCACACCCATAATCGCCACTCCATTCATCAACCATTGCACCTTTGTTATAATCAACCGGAACAAAAGCAAGTTCACTTAACCAACCATTTAGATTGCCATCTTTATTTACATAACCAACAGCCTCACTTGTTCCCATCGCAATGCCTAAGACACGACCATCTTTTAAGCTTAGTGCTCCAGCAAGTGCCGTAACATCACCATCATTTGCAACAGTTAGAGGTACATCTCCAATTTCTTTAGCTGCTCTAATGTACATATTTCTTACTTTTTGATCAAATAAATCTTGTGGAACTTTAATAAATAGTGAGGCAACACGTACTTCATTATCAATATATATACCAGCACTCGAAACTCCAATAGCATCAACTCTTGGCATTTTAGCAGCTGCACGTTTAAAACTATCTAAAATTCCTGCATAATGATAATCTGGATCTTCATTTATTTTAGGAAACCACACAACTTCTTCTGAATGAATGACTTCACCATTAACAACTGCACTTACTTTTCTGTCTGAACCACCTGCATCGAATCCAATACGACATCCTTCTAAATGACCCCCAGCAGGTAATGATGCTTCAACACTATTTGGAACATCTTGTAAAGAACAGGCAATTACTTCAAATGGTTTGTCATAAACTCGTGACATAAAATCAACATCAAATTTTCTTGTTCCATTTAAAGAAAACACCTCTTGCATTCTTTTGACAACATCATCATTACCACCTAAATAAATTTTAAATCCACCAACAACCCAAAGAATACTTTTAATTACCCTCTCTATCATTTCATAGTTTTCCGGATTATCGCCTGGAAAAACATTCATATCATATCGATATCGATATCCATTTTGTCTTTCAACACAAATGGCAAAGGGTATCGTTGCCTGTTTTTTGAATCTTCTTAATTCAACAATCATTGGTCTAAAGGATTTTTCAAGACTTGGTACATATTTCATAACTATTAACCTCTCTTCTTTTTATGTATCTTCTTTTGCTCTTTGACTATTTTCAACAATAACGACATCACTACCTATTTTCATAATTTTATTCCAAGGTATTTGAACGACATCTTTATTACCAAATAAATGTAATAATTTAAAACTACGGTAAACATGAACACTTAGTATTTTACCAGTAGCAACATCAATTTCCACATCCGCAATTTTTCCAAGACGGGCTCCGTCTTCATCATTAATAATATCTTTTGATGATATTTCTGATAATTTCATTATTTTCACCACTTTCATCATAATTATATGCACAATGTGGCAAAATTAGACAAAATTATTCTACTACTTTAATTGGATTATCACCATACATTCCATCAAGATTATAACGATATCTTTCATCGCCAACAAAAAGGTGAACGACAACATCATTTAAATCAATTAAAAACCAAGTAGTTTCGCTTGATGAAGAAAAACTTCTAACTTTAAAGCCAAGATTTTCGGCCTCTTTTTTTAAATAGTTAATGGCCGCTATTCCTTGTCTTGAAGTATTAACACTACATATGATACTATAATCATAAAAAGGTGTCAAACTTTTCATATCATAAACTTTTATTTTTTTAACAACAGCTTTATTTAAAATTTCAATAACTTTATTATACATTCAATTTTCCTTTACTAAATAATAATTATAAGTTTCATTCGTTAAATAATAAACCTTTTTCTTATTTTGTCTTAAATATAAAATTGTATTTTCTAAGATTTTTATAACAGCTTGATCAAGACTTTTAAAAGCAATTTTTCTTGTTTCAATCATTACTTGCTCTTTTCTAGTTATTTTTTCAATATAATCACTTACAAAAACAACTTTTTCTAATTTTGTCATATCCTTATGCCCAGTAGTATGATATTTAATAGCATTTAAAACTTCAATATCATCAATACCATACTTTTCTTTAGCATATATTTCTCCTACAAAACTATGCCAAATTTGTGGATAATCCTTCAATAATTCCAATTCACTAGTATAGTATTTAGAAAGAATATCCCACATCGTCTTTTTATCTAATAGTTTTGCAATATCATGAAATGCGGAGGCAAGAATTATTTTTTTTTGCGAAATATTTAATTTATGAACATTATTGAGCGTAAGCGCCATCTCAATCACACCAATAGTATGATAATATCTTTGATGAACTATGCCATCAATTGTAAATTCCGTTTTAATTTTTTCTAATACATCTTTAATCATCATTTATTATCTCAACATCAATCATTTCAAAAATATTCATTCTTACTTTTGCATCTAAACTAACTAAGTGTACAAACCCAATACCAGAAATAAATAAATCACATGGTTTTTTTATTTCAAAATCTATATTTTTGGCATTATGAATTTTTGTCATTTCTTCATTAGTAAAAGGTGGTGCCAATAGTTTTGTAATTTGTGAATTGAACAATTCATCGGCATTTATCGTTTTCGTTCTATGTATATATAATTCATTTGATACATAAAAACTCACGTTAATTTTTTCATGGCCACTAAAATCAAATCTAACTAAACCTCCTAAAAATATTGTTTGATTAGATTGTAATTGAAAGGTTCTAGGTTTAATATACTTTTTAGGCATTAATATATTAATTGATTCTCCTTTAAGATATGCACAAAAATTATGAGGATTAATAATACCAGGCGTATCAATTAGAAAACTATCATTATCAAGTGGCCATTTAATAAAATCAAGGGTCGTTTGAAATTGACTATTAGTAGTTATAACATCACTTTTATATCCTAAATAAAACCTACCAATTTGATTCATCAATGTTGATTTACCGACACTAGCATGTCCTACTACATAACAATTGTTAAAGCGAACATCTCTTTTTCCAAAATGGTTAATCTTATTAGAATATTTTATTTTTGTTACTTTTGAAATAATTTTATGGACAAATTGTTTATTTTTAACACTACCATACAAAATACTATCTAAATTTAATCTACTTTTTAAAACTAAATTCCTAATTATCTTATTAAACCTACTTAATTTGAAATCTCTAGGTAATAAATCAGTCTTATTAACAATAATAATAACTTTATTTGTACCAATACACTGCTCCAAATTAGGAATAAACCCTCCACTAATATCCATTATATCAATAAGTAACAAAATTAAAGCTTTTTCTTTTTTTATTAATTTCATCTTTTCATAGTAATTATGTAAATTATTATCCACTTCATACTGAAGATTGTGATTTCTAATTTCATAACATCGTTTACAATAAACATCTTTTCCACGTTCAATTAATATGGCCTCAGACACATATCCTAATTGTTCAGGATTACTAGACTGAATAATTGTTCCACATCCTATACACCTACTCACTGTGATCACTACTCTTTCCAATAATATTTCTAATTTCTAAAGCTTTTTTAGGATCTATTCGTTCTATTTTTCTTAAAATTCTTTCTTCTCTTAAACGATTAATTCTTGTATACCATCTTTCAGTCTTACGTGATATAGATTTTACTAAAATATTGGTTACACCAATTTTATTAGCACAAACAATGTCGGTTAAAAGCTGATCACCAATCATTACTATTTCATCCTTATTTAAATTATTTCTTTTAATAAAGGCACAAACCCTTTTGGTAAAGGGTTTTCTAGCAAGTGTTAAATAATCATTAACCTTAAACATTTCAACAAATTCTTTTACTCTTTTTATCCGATTATTTGAAATAATATAAATCTTATAACCCATTTTGGTAAGTTTTTCATTAAGCATTAATTGTTTAGAATTGGGTTTAACATCCTCATATGAGGCAATTGTATTATCTAAATCAAAAAGTATAACTTTTTTACCTTTTGCATATAATGTATCAAAATCAATATCATAGATTGACATGGATAAAAAAGTTGGAAGATATTTGTTCACTAAATCACATCCTTATTATTCAGTAACATTATACTAAAATTTTTCCATTTTGTCTATAATTTGGTTTTAAGGAGTGTTAAATTGATTGAACTATTAACCTTAATGCTGTTACCTCTACTTGGTGCTATTAATTCACAAAATTTTCCTGATGTTTTATCAAGTGATGAGGAAACAAAATATTTAGAAGCTTGGCGTAATAAAGACTTTGAAGCAAGAAATAAACTTATTGAACATAATTTAAGATTGGTGGCCCATATTGTCAAAAAATTTGAAAATACTGGTATTGATAAAGATGATTTATTATCTATTGGTACCTTTGGTCTAATTAAAGCCATTGATACATTTAATTTTGATGCAACTAATAAACTTGCAACTTATGCCGCAAGATGTATTGAAAACGAGATTTTAATGCATATAAGGAGTAATAAAAAAAGAAAAGATACAATGTCACTATACTCACCAATTGGTGAAGATAAAGAAGGAAATGAAATCAGACTATGTGATATTATCGAAGATCCAACACCTTCTATCAGCGATATTATAATTGAAGAAGAAAGAAATAAAAGAATTCATAAAGCATTAAAAATTCTAAATAAACGTGAATATGAAATTATCTGTAGAAGATTTGGTCTTGATGGATACCAAGCCGAAACACAAAGAGAAATTGCTAAAAGTATGGGAATCAGCCGAAGTTATGTTTCTAGAATTGAAAAAAGGGTTTTAACAAAATTATATTTACATTTAAAAGAAGATTAATAATTTGATATTTCTTATCCTTTATTATATAATTAATAATAGAGGTAAATGCTATGAATGCTTTTTCGCGAAGTGAATTGTTATTATCAATTAATGGAATCAAAACATTAAAAAAGAAACATATTGCTATTTTTGGACTTGGTGGGGTTGGAAGTTATATTGTTGAAACCCTCGCTAGATCTGGAATTGAACATTTTACTCTAATTGATGATGATGTCATTACAATTTCAAATCTTAATCGTCAACTTTATGCTTTAACTTCAACTCTTAATAAAAAGAAGGTTGAAGTTGCCAAAAATAGGACTCTAGATATTAATCCAAACTGTCAAATTCAAATTTATGATACCTTTGTTTCCAAAGAAACTATTAATCGTTTTGATTTTAAAAATTTTGATTATATTATTGATGCTATTGACACAATTAGTGCCAAAATATTATTAATTGAAAAAGCAAAACTTTATGATATTCCGATTATTTCATCAATGGGAACTGGAAACAAATTAGATCCTAGGCAGTTTATGATTACCGATATTAATCAAACAAAAATATGTCCTCTTGCTAGAGTAATAAGATATGAATTGAAAAAGAGAAATATCCAAAATGTAAAAGTCTTATATTCAACAGAAAAGCCTATAAATGTAACAAATTCTCATTTAGAACAAAAACTTTTACAACAAGAAAATCCTAATAAACATCAAATTCCTGGTAGTGTTGCTTTTGTACCTAGTGTTGCAGGAATATTAATTGCTAGAGAAGTAATTTTTGATTTATTAACTAAAGAGACTATAAAATTATCTTAATTGATTTTTACTATTTTATTATAAAAGGAGAAAAGTATTAAAAAAATATTTTTTCTAATAAAAAACTACTGACAAAATCTAAACCTAACTTTATCAGCAATCTCAAAGAGTTTTGTAATACTCAAAACTCTTTTTTATTTACTTTTAAATTTTACCCATCATTACTTTTCATATTTATTTAATATAATTCCACTATCTTTCACTAGATGTAAGATTACGATAATAATAAATGATAGGTCTTAAAATTCATCATAAACTTCTATAAGTAGATTACCATATTACAATAGTTTTCGTTTTCTAATATGTAATATCTTCTTTTCACTTATGGAATTTTTACCATTTTTACAAAAAATTTTTATTTGAAGCAATTTTTCTCGATTTTCTAACAAATGTCTTAGATTGTTAATAACCAATTTAATATTTATAAAGAAAATCTACCCTTCCTACTAAATTTTATCAATTAAACTTGCACCTTCAAAAAGAAACAATAGAAAATCCTCGTTATTATTCTTTATATTATGATTAAAAAATAGCATTTTGAAAAATCTAATACATCAACAACTATTATTTTAAAATGGTTATTACTTCTCCATTCTAATAATTGAATCATATTTTCTACATAGATATGATTTCTAGATTTGTTTGATATAACAATATTCCTAATATTTCTCCCATAATTGCCATAACCATCGGTATTGTTTTTTACTTCTTTTGTCCTTATCTTCTTTTTTAGATGTAATTTTCAATTTTTTTCTTTTAAAAAATAAAAACATAGTAAATATAGTAATCCAATTTTTAGAATCACTTAAAATCTAATATGTTTTTCTAATGTACTAAATTATAACGATGTCGCAATCAATAAAAAAGTTAGTTACCTTATATTTTTAGTAACTAACTCAATATAATAATTTTGTTTATCATTAACCATTTATAATCTTTAAAACACAATTTAAAACCTTATTTGCAGCTTCAATTGAAAAATAATTATAATCAAAAGCATCAGTAGAGCCAATTATATCTGAAATAGCCCTAATAATTACATATTTTGTTTTATTTATTGTGCAAACTTGTGCAACTGCTGCAGATTCCATATCAAAAGCAATTACTTCATAGATGGGAAATCTTTGTTTAACTAAATCATTCGTTTTATCATAATCATAAACAAATTGATCTCCAGATAATATTGTTCCAAACTTATACTCTATTTCATTTATCATTTCAAAATTAGGTTTAAAATATTCATCAAATCCTTCTATTTGTCCATATTTATATGCACCAGCTGCTTGACATGTCATATCAACATCAGCATACACTACTTTATCAGCAACAACAATATCAAGTGGTTTTAAATCTTTTTGATATCCTCCTGCAATTCCTGTATTAATAATTAAATATGGATTGAAATGCTCAATTAGTAAAATAGTTGTAATTGCAGCATTCACTTTACCAATTCCCGCTATTGCAAATATCACTTTATTGTTATTAAAATTTCCCTCATAAAACTTAATATTGCATATTTGGTGAATTTTCAAATTATTCATTTTTGATTTTAATAAAGCAACTTCTTTTTCCATTGCCACAATTATGCCATATGTTTTCATTTATTTCTTTTTAACACTTTTTGCTTTTTTTCCAAGTTCTTCAGCAATATCAATTATTTTTACTTCAAATTTTTCACCATCTTCAGTATTAACTAAAACCTTATCACCAATTTTAGCATGTAAAATTACTTTACCTAATGGAGATTCATCGGATATTTTTTGTTCAAGAGGATTTGCTTGTACAGTACCAACAAGTTGGTATACTTCTTCTTCAGAACCTTCTTCATCTAAAAATTTTACTGTAATATATTTACCTAAATTTGTTTTTTCATCCTCTGTTATTAAAACATAGTTATTTAAAATATTTTCAACTTCCTTAAGTTGTGCTGCAATGATTGCTTGATTATTACGAGCCGCATCATAATCAGCATTTTCTGATAAATCTCCTTGTGATCTTGCTTCTTGCAAAGCAATAATATTTTTTCTTTCAGCTTCTTTTAATTCTGTATGTTTTTTTAATTGTTCTTCATAACCTTCTTTGGTTAAATATATTTTTTGTTGTGCCATATAGACCCACCTTTCTTTAATGCATTTAATTATAACATATTTAATCTTTTTTTGGCAAGTAAATCATTACTTAACTTTTCTCATCATATCATGTCTTTTTACTAATACTGGCATATAAATTAACAATTTTTGCAAGGGATGTCTTGCCACATCAATTTCCTCTTTGGTTTCATAATCAATAATTTTTTCTATTTTTATTATTGTATTATCTAATGTTGGACCAAATAGTTCAACGATATCACCTTTAGCAAAATAATTACGTTGCTCAACTAAAGCCATTTGTTTCTTTAAATCATAATCCAAAATATATCCAATATATTCTTTGGTTGGATGTTCCTCTCTTGTGTCATATAATTGTTCTGTTGGTTTAACTATTCCTTCAAAAAAACCAATACTTGTGAGACGATTTTCAGCTTTATTTATTTCTTTAATATATTGATTAAATTGCTCATTACTAATATTATGATTAACATAATATTCATCAATTAACTTGCGATAACATCTAACAACTGTAGCAAGATAATAAGATGATTTCATTCGGCCCTCAATTTTTAGTGAAGAAACTCCTAAATCAATTAATTTTGGAATTTGTTTTAAAGCCATTAAATCTTTAGAACCCATATTAAAATATTGATTTTTAGGTGGCAATTTTTTATTTCCTTTATATAAAATATAATTCCACCGACACGAGTGAGCACACCCACCTCGATTTGCATCACGATTAGTCAAATGATTACTCAATACACATCTACCTGAATAACTTGAACACATTCCACCATGAATAAAAACCTCCAATTCAAGACTAGACTCTTTTTTTATCATTTCAATTTCCTTTAAACTAACTTCTCTTGCAAGAACAACTCTTTGACAACCAATATGTTCATAAAAAGATATAGCTTTACTATTTGTAATTGACATTTGCGTAGATACATGTCTTTCCATATTAGGAACCAAAGTTTTTGCTCTTTCAATAATAGTTAGACTTGAAGTAATAATTGCATCAACTTTCATTTCATTTAAAACTAGTAAATATTCATCAAGATTATCCATATCTTCATCATGAGGAATAATATTAGTTGTTACATAAACTTTTTTATTTCTTTCATGAGCGAACTTACAAATTTCCTTTATATCATTAAGTTCAAAATTAGATGCTCTAGCTCGAAGACTAAACTTTTTGCCACCAATATATACAGCATCTGCTCCATATATTAAAGCAATTTTGGCTTTCTCTAAATTTCCAGCAGGAGCTAATAATTCAATCTTATCCATTATTTGTTACCTCATCCTTTAATAAGACAGATTTTTCTTTCATAATACCTTTATATAAAATATCATAACATAAAGAAATAAAACTTGAATCATCATTTAAATAACCATTCACAACTTTTTCAAACAATGATGTTTTCATATCAACACAACTTATAATAGCATAGTCAACCTTTTGTAACTTATTTAATTCATCATATAAATAGCAAAATTTAGGTTCATATAAATAACTACCATACTGATCTTCATAGAAATGATAAAAATCATTTCTATACTCTTCTTTTAAATAATAATTTTTCTCATCATATTTATAATGTAAATTTCGATATAAGAAATAATTTTTTAATAAAGGTCTTTTAGAATAAAAAATAATTGATTTTCCAAATCCATAAATTATGACTGGTTGTTTTACTTTAGATAATAATTTTTCTATTTCACTATATGCTATCTGATTTGAAACTACAACATATTTATTTAATGATGAAAAAGCATTAACATCATCAGCATTTGTCATATAAGTATTTGCATCATACACAAGTTTATCTTGATATCCCCATTCTTTAATAATTTCATATACACCTAAATCTGAATAAAAAATAAATTTAATCTTTTCCCACTTTAATTTTGATAAAATTTCTTTCAAATTTTTTAATTCTTCTTCATGAAAAATTCTTGTTATTTTTAAAGATATTATTGAACTATTAAGTTTTCCTAAATAATTATTTAATGTATCAAGATTCATTTTAAATATTAAACCACTACTTAATTCCTCTAATCCCACCATTATATCCGTAACTTTAGCATTTTTAAGCAATTTTCTAAATTGAGTTATGTTTTTTGGTTCAATTATATACTTCATTTATTTTTCCTCATCGTTAAAGCAAGGCCATCACCGACATTTATAAAAATTGTTTCGAAATCATTAAGACTTGAAAGAAAATTATTATAATTATCAATTTTTTCAACCATTTTTCTTACATTTTTTGAAAGGTTTTCTCTATTTTCAATACAACCATGAAATAAAATATTATCTGTTATAATTATTGCATCTTCTTTTAATAAAGGTAAAAATCGTTTAAAAAATTTCTCTGATTGAGATTTAGCTGCATCAATAAATAGCATATCATAAGATTTATCAAGGCAGTTTAAATCAATATTCAAGGCATCAGCAAAATGAGGTTTTATCCTCTTATCAAGTTGATATAATCTTATATTTTTTAAAGCTTCATCATACATAAATTGATCTCTTTCAATAGTATCAATATTTAATTTTTCAAAACAACTAGCCATCTGAATTGCTGAATATCCAATAGCAGTACCAATTTCTAAAAGTTTTGAAACTTTTTTTGCCCTTATTAAACTTAGAATAACCATTAATGAATCATATTCGATAATAGGTATATGATGTTTTCTCGCATACTCCTCTAGTGGATCAATGTTTATTTTAGATAGTTTACGATTAAATTTTTCTAAATATTTATTCATATTTTCCCTCTTGCTATATTATTTATTTATAATTATATAACATTTAGCTTTTTTTTAAAAGAAATATGACTAATTATCAACTATTTAATCATCAACTTTATTTAAATAATTTAACATTAAGAAACATCCTTCTTTATATTTGCTACATTTTATACTGAACAATAGCATTTCTTTAATTATTGCTTTATATAAAATACAATCAAAAGAATATTTCAACATTTTATATATTTTGTTTTTCAAATAATTCTGTAATTTAATGACATTATTACAACTATTTACCTTAAGGGTAGCATACTCACATAAATTTTTAATTATCTCATCAAATTTAGTAAAATTAAAATTATTTAATCGTCTTAAAATATAATAATATAAATTATTATTTTCCACATTAATAATGGCAATTGCAAGTAATTTAACTATTCTAGGCGAAAGATTTCCCTCACCTAATATCTTTAAAATTTCCTCATATTTATTTTGTCCTAAATAAATGAGTCCTAAATAATAATCATAACTTTCTTTTATTTTATCATCATTCATATTTAATTCTGAATAATAACTTTTCATTTGATTATATGCTTTAGTCGCATCATCTAAAGAATCCAAATAAATACTTTTAAAACGATGTCTAATGATATGATTAGAGAAATAAACAACAGGTGCATCTTTAATAAACCTCATATAATCTTTAATATAGGTATTGAATTTACCAATTAAAAAATTTATACACATTGAAAGTTCAAAAACAACCCAATATAAAACTTCTTCATCTATTTTGTCATTAATAAGAACTTTCATCTGTCTATAAGCCATATTAATTTGATTAGTTGAATAATAATATAAAGTTACTAAATACATATAAAAAAGTTTTTCCATTTGAGAAAATTGATAATTATTACTATCTAATCTTTCCATTACTAATATAGCTTCCTCAAAATTTTCCTTATTAATATTATCATAAAGTAATACTAATTCTTGCTCAACATCAAGATAATGATTTGATTCAATCATTTTATTGATAGTTTCTTGATAAGCCATTGTTTGTTGAAGCAATTTCTTCTTAATAATATCTAAAAATAAGTTTTGCTTTCTTGCTTGTTTCAAATCATCATAATTGATTGATAATTTTTCAAACAACATTTTCAAATATGGATCTTGTAATTTAACTTGATTATTTTCAAGTCGTGATAAATAACTAGTACTACAAATTCCTTTAGAAACTTCTTCTAAACTTTTACCTTGTTCTAACCTCTTCGCTTTTAAAATTCTTGCTAACTCCTTTTGATAATTTTCATTTAAATCAATATGATACTTTTTATTCATATTATTTTTAACCTCCCCCTATTATTTTAATACTTTTACTTTATCAAATTTATTTTTATTTGTAAATCTTTTTTAGAATTTTTTTTACAAAGATTTTTCACCATTGACAACTAAATTCAATTTTTGATTATTTTTTTATTTTTAACATTATTTTTTTTATAATTCTTATTAAATGTATCATTTTTTCTTAATTGAATGTCGAATTTTAAGATAAAAGACAATAAGAAAGAATTTTTCTTATTGTCTTATAAAATACTACTATATTTTTTTAATTCTTGCATACAACTTTTCTCATTAGGAATATATAATGAAAGTTTTAAATGAAATTCCTTGGAATGATTGGGAACAATAAAATGCATTAATTCATGACATATTACATACTCAATTAACATAGGAGACACTTGAGTTAATGCAATATTTAACATAATCTTATTCTCATTAAAATAACAACATCCCCACTTAGATTTAGATGATTTTATTATCAATTTTGGATATTTTTGTAACTCTATTCCCATTTTTAAAAAGCATTGATAAAGAATTTCTTGAAAAATTATTTCTGCTTGTTCGTATCTCCATTCAATAATTTTCATTCTTACTTGTTCAATTTTATTAACCGATACTAACATTAAATTATTCACTAGATCAATTCTATTTGTTTTTGAGATATTTATCTTTAGTTGATAGGAATTACCCAAAAAATATTGTTGACTATCATTACTATAAGTTATAAATTTTGATGATAATTCTAATGATTTTTTAATAACCCATTCTATATTATTTTCAATAAATTCTATTAAACTACTATGTTTAGTTCCAATTGGATAACTTATAATTAAAATTCCTAATTGGTTAAAATAAAGTCGAAACCTTTTTCCTTTACTAATTCTTACTTGATAAGATATTTTGTTTTTTTCTAAAATATCTATTTTTAAATCTATTTTTCTATTCATATTCATTTATATATAATTTTTATAAAACTCATATATTTTTGTCGCATCATCAAAAACATTACTATTAGATGTATCGATAATTAAATCAGCTAATTTTCTTACTTCGTCATTAAATATCTCATCATCATAAATAAGTCGTGCATTAATGCATTCTAAATCATCATCTCTTTCAATCATTCGAAGTCGTCTAATTGGTTTAGAACATCTAATAAAAACAATTTTAATTTGTTCTTTAGCTTTTTTAATATAAGCTTTTAAGCCTTCTTTTTCAACAATTACTACTTTATCACTTGATAACTCATTATTTGCAGTTCCATAATAATAACCATTATAACAAACATATTCTAGAAAAAAATCATCTTTAATCTTTTTCAAAAATTCCTCTTTGTTAATAAAATAGTAATCAATTCCATTAACTTCATGATTTCTAATAGGTCTTGTTGTATAGGTAACCATTTTCCTCATTTTATAAAATTTAATTAAAGTATTAACTATTTGTGTTTTTCCTGAAGCACTTGGACCAATAATTACTAACATTGTATATCTCCTTGTATTTATTTGAATGTTGATTTTAAATAAGCAAAAATTTTATTTTTTTCACCAAAAACTATTATACATAATTTCTCAATTTGAGATAATAATTGATTGATTTTTTCTAATGCTTTTTCTTTACCAAATATTTGATGATAAGTTTTTTTATCAATTAAATTTATGTCATCTACTAAAATATCATCATTTAAATCATCTTGAATTTGAAAAGCAAGGCCATATAGATAGCCTAACTCTAGTAATTTTGCTAGTTTTTCATCATTTAATAAAGCCAAAAAACCAATTGCTTGAAAAGACAATTCAAATAATGAACAGGTTTTATATTTTATCATAGATTCAATTTCAGACCAATTATTAAATCCATTTTTTTGATTCATTATATCTAAAGTTTGTCCATAACAAACACCTGAAGTACCTGCTTTTTGAGCAAATAAATTAATAAGTGCAACTTTTTGAGTATCACTTATTTTAAGATTAGAAAGAACTAAAAAAGTGTCTGTTAATAAGGCATCACCTGCCAATAATGCTATACTATGACCATACATTAAATGGTTTGCTATTTTATCTCTTCGCATTGTTGCGTTATCCATTTCTGGCAAATCATCATGAATTAGAGTATATGATTGAATCATTTCAATTGCGCAAGCAACATCTATATATTGGTTACTATCAATTTCTAAATCATTTAATCCTAATAAAAAAATAACTGATCTAATCAATTTCCCACAATTTAATAAGGTATAATTTATACTATTTTTTAATTGATAACATTCATCCCAATTAAGACTAATTTCACTTAATCTAAATGCTATCTTTTTTTGATATTCAGAAATTATTTTTTTCATATTTTACCTCTAATGATTATTATAACATATTTGTCTATTTTTCTCAAGAAATGTTAATTATAAATTAAGATAAAAATGCAGGCACACAAAACGTGTCTGCATTTTTTATCATTTATTTTTTTAGTTATCTTTAGATATTAATTATTTCTTTTTTTCAAAAAGACAATTGAAGAAATAAAAATTATTATCGCAAAAGATAAAATAAAATATGTACTTTCTTCACAAGAACAATTATTCATATTATCCTTTGGAATAATCTCATAAATCGGATAAATTTCTAAATCACTATTAACATTATTAAAATTCTTATCCCAGCCTTTAAAAAGATATCCTTCTACTTTAGGTGGTTCTGGAGCGACGGCATTTGTTCCCTCCTCAACTTCTTGAACTTTGATTATCTCACCATCTAAATCATAGAAAATAACAACATAATAATTTAAAATAGGTCCTTTTTCTTCATAATAAGCGTAAATATTATAATCTTTGGTGATTGTTGTTTCAAAATCAAAGAAATCTTTATGATTCTGTGATAGACTCCAACCAATAAAATCATAACCTTCTTTAATAGGTCCATCACGATAACTAAGCAAATCACCATCTTTGACAACTATATTATATAATAGTTGACCTTGTTCATCATAAAACGAAACATTGCGTGCAACAGCCCATTTTGCGAAAATAGTTGTATCCTCTGTTAATTTTATTGGAAATTGACATTTTTGTGTTAATTTTTCGTCATAATACCATCCATCAAATACAAAACCATCTTTAGTTGGACTGCTAAGGATTAAGCCATGCATGAAATTCAATTCCTCTTTTATGTGCTTCAGTAATTACATATTCAAGAGGATCAAATACATCAAAATCAACACCAACTAGTTGAGAATTAATCTTATTAATTTTTGAGTTATACCATGCATCATGATTAGCACGAATATGGAAAATCATTGCATTCATATTGTAGTACTCAAGAGTATCTAAAATAGTATCAATTTTATTCATATAATTTTGTTGACCTTGATAATTAATATCGCCTGTATAATAACTTATCCAAGCTGCTCTAAATTCGGTTTCATTTTGATCAGAAATATTTTCAGCAATCGCTACATTTTTATTATTTATTGTTATGAAACTCATTGCTAAAATACTAAAAAATGATATCATCATAATTATTATCTTTTTCATATTCTCTACCTCTTTATAAAATTATATCATTAAAAAATTAAAAATGCTAGTAAATTGAACAAGGTTATAAAGTAAATTTTTACAAGAAAGAAAAATTCAGGAAAAATATCCTGAATTTTCATCTATTTATTTTATATCAGCATTTGGATCAAAACCAAGACGACGTAATGTTTCAACTACATATGATTCACGATATTCATCTTCTGGTTTACGATTATAATATGAAATAAAGAATTCTTCAACTGCTTGTTCATATGGAATTTTAGCAAGACTAGCAATAATTCTTGATGAACGATCAATTAACTTTTTATTAGTTGGTAATACTTGTACCATCCAGTTACCGTAAACACGACCCATTTTAGCCATTGTACCTGTACTTAAGGCATTAAAGGCAACCTTTACAAGTAAATGATACATAATATCAGTACAAGTTCTAGGAAGTTCTACTGGAATTCTAATTTCATCTTTAGCAATTTTAGTTGTTGGAATTTGACCCAAACGAATTACTACACCACCACTATATTTAGTAAGTTCTTTATGATACCAATTCACAATTTCTTCGGTTGCAGAACCATTAACATCAATCAAAACAAGTTTTGAGCATTCGCGTGAATATCTTGAAGGATCATCTTCATTTCCAATTACATATTCCAAAACTTCATTGCCACTAACCATTGGTGGATTGTTGATAATATCTTGACTTGCATTCATTTTAATATAATCTTCTTTGCTCCACTCTAACCCTTTAATTGGGCGACGAAAAACATGTTGCCATGCTACTTCATTTGGATATAATGGATCCTTAATATATGCCCATGAGACCTCACTTGTATGATCATTAAATTTTCTAAATGGTGGAAGTGTAAAGGTTGGTTGACGTTCAGTTGTATCTGTCATAATATCTAATAAATATTGATGGGTTATATAAGTAACTAATCCTTTTTGACTATAAGTATTAACTTCAAAATCAACTGCTTTTGCTAAACCCTTTAAAGCTTTACCACTTGATAATTGTTTATTAAGAGATACAAATGCTTCAGCATATTCATCTAAACTCAACATTTGACCACCTATTACAGATAGTTCTTGTTCAGATAAATTTTCTTTAAGCCAACGATTTGCAGCAACTTCTAAAGCCGCACCTGCCGCAAGTAATTCAACAGTAGTTACTTGCATACGAGTTGAACCAGAAACAGCCATATTACCTACAAAAAGAGGGATTTTTACAATATATTTTCCATTATCAATACCTTTTTTCTTATTAGCATCATATTCATCTAAACACTCAAATACAGCACGAGCACGATCTAAATGTGTTCTTAAAATCTTTTCTGGATTACAGAACAAATAGTATGTTTTTACACCAAGTTCATACCCACGAACAGCAGACCCATTAATACTAGCAGAAAGTCCACATTCAGAAAGAGCAACAAGAACATCACCAGGTCCCATTTCTGCCTCATCAACTTGTTTTGCACCAAATGTCATATAATCTTCAAAATTTTCAACAGAACGCACCAATGCACGATCACCACCAGTTGTAAAACTACTAACAACTTCAGCCATTTCTAAAAATTCAAAGCGATGAGCAGGAATCTTATCAACTAATCCTTGCCAAAAAGTTCTCCAAGCACCATCCATTTGAATAGCCATTCTTCCCGATGCACCAACACTTGAAAAAACAACTTTTTTTCTTTCATCCATACATCTTTTAATATCGGCTACAAAAGCTTCAAATTCTGGTGTTTTAAATTGTTCACCTGCCACTTTTGCAATATATTTATCTGCTGATAAAATAGTTTTTACACCTTGTGCTGTATCTTTTGCAATAGTAGCACTTAAATTTTTTGTAAGGGGATTAGATTGTTCAGTAGGAATAACCCCTAAATGAAATTGTTTTTCATTTTCTAGAAAGTCTTTCGTTGCTTCCTTATAATTAGTAATTGTCTTGTAAATCACGATAATTTCTCCTTCATTTTTTAGATTTTAACTTACAATTAAGCGTGATAATTATATCACATTAGTATTTTTCTTTCAAGTTATATAGTTTTAGAAATTTGCAAATTTCGTCATTATTAGGAATTGCATTTATAACATATGGTCTTGTTACACTTAAAGCAGCTGCTGCCATTGCATATTTAATTGCCTCATCAATTGAATTTTTTTTAGCTATCATAGTTGCAAGAGTAGCATTAAAAATATCTCCTGCTCCCGTTGTATCTACTGTTGTAACTTTAAAGGCAGGATAATATTTATACTTTTTATTTTGTATTAACAAACATCCCTTATTTCCTAATGTGATAATTAAAATATTACTTACTTTTTCCGCAAGATATTTTCCCATATCATCAATACTTATATTATGAGGTAAACAATATAACTTTTTTGCTTCTTCTAAATTAGGAGTTAAAATATCTACCGATTCTAATATTTTTTGATCATTGTAAATAGCAGGAGCTGGATTTAAAATTGTAATTATTTTTGCCTCTTTGGCAATAGAAATTGCTTTTTTTACAATATCAATATTTATTTCATATTGAAGTAATAAAACATTAGCATCTGTTATTTCTTTACTAAAAACGATTAAATCTTCATAATTTAAATTTTTTGATGCTCCAGGATTAACAATAACTTCATTTTCACCATTTTTTAATATTAAAATTGTAGCAAGTGCTGTCTTTTCTTTTGAATCTTTGATAAAAAAGGTCTTAATATTCAAAGATTCCATATAATCTTTACAATATTTGCCATAGTAATCATTCCCTACCTTAGATAAATAACTTACTTTACAGCCTAATTTACTACAAGCCACTGCTTGATTATAACCCTTGCCGCCTGGTTCTTCATAATAAGATTTAGCATGTGTAGTAACTGAAGGAATAGGAAAATCATCAAGATGCATAAATATTGATTGCCCACTTAAACCAATAACTGCAATTTTAGCCAATTTTTGTTTCATATTTAATAAAATGCTAAATCATTTTTTCCTATATTATTCTTCCAAAAAAGCCTTATATGCAAGATATGCTTCATATACATCTGCTTTAGATACAACTTCCATTGGTGCATGCATATTCAAAACAGCGATTCCCGCATCAAGAACATTCATATTATAGTTACCTAGAATATAGGCAATTGTTCCTCCACCACCTTGATCAACCTTTCCAAGTTCTGCAGTTTGAAAATGAATATTGTTTTTATCCATTATATTTCTAACCCAAGCAACATATTCAGGGTTGGCATCATTAGAACCACTCTTACCACGAGAACCTGTATACTTATTAAAAACAATTCCGCGTCCTAAATATGCGGCATTTTTAGGATCATTGACGCTAGCAAATAGTGGGTCAAATCCTGCGCTTACATCACTTGAAAGCATTTTGGTATTAGTAAGTGATGTTCTTAAATCTTTTAAAGTCGTATATCCTTGTAAAGCAAGAATATCCAAAATGGCATTTTCAAAGAAAAGAGATTGTGCTCCTGTAGCACCAACACTACCAATTTCTTCTTTATCTACTAAAACACAACAACTAGTATATTCTGGATTCTGTACATCTAATAAAGCCATCAAAGATGTGTATGCACAAACTCTATCATCATGACCATACCCAGCAATCATGCTTCTATCTAATCCATAGTCTCTTGCCATACCAGCTGGTACAATCTCAAGTTCTGCAGATAAAAAATCCTCTTCTTCAATATCATATTTTTCTTTTAGCATTTTCAAAACATTAGCTTTTACAGCATCTTTTTCTGCTGCTTTTAGAGGAATACTACCAAAAGTTATATCTAAATCTTCACCTTCAATAACTTTAGCTGCTGTTTTTTGCAATTGATCTACTGCTAAATGAACTAATAAATCACTAATACCAACAACTGGATCATTTAAATCATCACCAATAGAAACTAATACTGAACTACCATCTTTTTTTATAACAACACCATGAATTGCAAGAGGAATAGTTACCCATTGATATTTTTTCACTCCACCATAATAGTGTGTATCTAATAAAGCAAAATCATTTTTTTCATATAGAGGATTTTGCTTAATATCAAGCCTTGGTGAATCAATATGAGCCCCAAGAACTCTAAGTCCATCAATTATTTTTTTTGATCCTATATGAAATAAAACAATATTTTTATTCATATTAGTAAGATAAACTTTATCACCTTTTTTTAACTCTTTTACTTCTGATAAATTTTTATAGCCATAAGATTTTGCAAGTTTTAAGGCTTCTTCTACACATAATCTTTCTGTCTTACCCAAAGTTATAAATTTTTTATACCCTTCCGAAAAATTCATAATTTTATCAAATTTTTCATCATTAGCTTCTTTCCAAATATTTTTTGCATACATAAATATATCACTCCTTTTCTTATTTTTTACTCAATATATTTTATTATACCATTTATAAAATCACATTACAAATATTTAAATTCAAAATCTATCTTATTCTCATCCATCTTAATAATTAAATAGGTTCCTTTTGTTTTATCTCTAGGCAATACTGGTGAACCAGGATTACAAACATAGGTTCCATCTATTTCTTTTAATACATGTTTATGTGTGTGGCCATAAATAAAAATCTTACAATTTTTACTTTTAACAAGTTGGTTAGTAATTAAACAGTATTTATGACCATGGGTAATAAAAATATCACCATAAGGTGTATTTAAAATCATCTCAATTGGATACTCTACCCCCCTATCACAATTACCTTTCACGGATTTAAATGGGAATATATCTGAAAAGGAAATCTGACTATCACCTGCATGTAAAAAAAGTTCAGCATCACTATTTTTTTCTACAATTTTATTTAAAATATCTTTTTGACCATGAGTGTCACTTGTAACGACTATTTTCATCTAATTAAATGGTTGCTCCTCCTTCTTATAAATATATTTACCTATTATTTTACCAAAAAAAGAAATTATCGGTCCCATTGCCAAAAAGGTTAAAATGGTATTAAAATTAATTATATCACTTCTTTTCAAAATAAGAACGCCAATAATTAATGCAATTATTGTGCATAATAAATCAATTATAATTCTAGCAAATCGATAAGATATTTTTTTAAATCTTAATTTCAATATAAGTGGTAAACTATCATAGGGAGCAATACCAACTCTTGCACCTCCATATAAGGCAATGCCAAAACTTGCAATAATAAGTCCTAAAAGACCATAGACTATTTTAAATATTAAATAACTAGTATCCATATTAAGATAAAGAAATAATTTTAGAAAAAGGTCACTAAAAAATCCTGTTAGTAATAAATTAATTATTGTTCCAATATGAATTTCCTTTCTTAAAAAAATCAACATTAGAAGAAAAAAGATTAAGTTTATCACTAAATAAAAAAACATATAACCTAAATATTCATTATTAATTAAATACATTATAGAAAAAACCATTGCAGAAAGCGGATCTTGTCCAAGTGATGAAAGTTTATATAGTGATACCCCTAAACCTAAAAATATAGTTCCAAATATTATTCCACTTATTTTTTTAAAACTTCTCATTTTTTTCACCTAATTTAAAATATTATTTTCTTTTAAATACCTTTCAAGTTGTTTTCTATTTTTAAAAATCAATTTAACATTTTTTGTTCTATTCAAATTTTCTAAATGTTTTTTTCTTCTTTTAGTCGTTCTACTTTGATATAAAATCCACCACTTGAACCCTAAATCAAATTTTTCAATACATGGACATGATTCTCTTTTTTTATTTTTATTCTCCCTAAATCTCTTTTTTGCCATCTTAAAACAATAAAAACGATTATAATTTAAAAAAATGGTTACATCACTTTCTTCAAATCTCCTTTTGGCAATATTAGAATAATTACCATCAATAACCCATCCATTAGTATTATCATTTAAAAATTGTTCAACAATAGCATTTTTTTCATCAATTGCTCTTTCTTGCCAATCACCATAAAAATTTACTGCATCTAAATAAAGTAATGGAAGATTATAATGATTTGCCAATATCTTAGCCAAAGTAGATTTGCCACTTCCACTATAACCAATAATTTGAATTTTCATATTTTTCTCCTATTTATATATTATATCATTTTATATAATAAAAATCAATTGATAAAAATGAATTCATTATAAATACTCTATTTGCTTCTTTTACTGACTCCTTTGTAGGTAATTGTACAAATCCAGCAGTCATTAAATCATTAGAAATTACCTTTTTATTGAAAGAAATAAGTGCTAAATACATAGTATCTAAAGCAATAGTTGATATGCATACCAGATTTTTAAAACAAATTGGTGCGGATGAAATTATTTATCCTAAATACGATATGGCGATTGAACTTGCTATCAAACCTAATGCCAATAATGTTTTTGATTATATTGAAATAGGTCAATCTTACGCAATATATGAAATCCCTATCTTAAAAAGTTGAATTGGATAATCAATCATTGAGATTAATGTTAGAAAATCTATCGCATATTATTGCAATCAAAAAGGGTGTTGAACTTATATCATCATCTAATCCCCATTATATCTTTGCAGCTAGTGATCACATTATTGTTATTGTAACAAATAAAGATATTTATGCTTTAACAAATTCAATTGAAAATGGAAAAAATAGGTAGTTCATTTAAGATGAATTACCTATTTTTTATCTAAAATTTTAAGAATATATTAATATTTAATTTTTTTACTCTTTATCCCACTTTGCATAAAGTCTTAAATCACCAATTGTTCCTTTAGTAATATTTGTAACTGGTTCTCCACTACAATCGGAACTTAAATACCAACCAGCAAATATATATCCCTCACAAATTGCCTCTTCTAAAATAAATTCATCAATAATAGTATAAGTCAAATGAACTGTTGGCAATATTGGATGAACTCCAGTTATTTCATTAATAACATATTTATTTGGCAGATTATCAAAAGCAGGAATATTAGTACCTTTTTGCCATTGATGAAAACGGAAAAAAATCTGTACTTTACCAGCCGAGGTTTTTTTAAATGATTCACTATATGAAGGATAAGAAGTTCTTATAACATTTAATAAATAAGCATTCATTTCTTGATATTTTATTCGATATGGATACGTATTTAAAAAATAATTATCATCATCAACTGGTACATAATTATCACTATTTGTACCTTCAATTGGCTTATAAATAAGGGTTCCAATTGTCTGTTCAAAAATATAAATATCTATTGATTTTAATTCTTCAACATTTGACCAAGTAGCCGTTCCATAACTTCCCGAATTCGTAACAAGCTTATATACTTGATTACTATTTGTAAGACCCTCAATTATACCAACCTTGCTATTTAACCATTCAAATAAGTCACTATAAAATTCATCTATAAACTCATTTTTGCTTTGCCAACTTTGAATCGTTTTTGTATTTAAATTAGCATCATAAACAATATTATAAGTTTTTATGTTATATAGGGCATTTACAACAAAATCATTTGTTATATTTGCAAACTCTTGATCCCAACCAATAAATTCATACCCTTCTTTTATAGGATCAAATGGTGGTACCGCACTATAACCTTCCTTAACAATAGCCTCTTTTAAAATACTACCATCAATATCTTTAAAAACAACTTTGTAGGTTGGTAAATTATTTATCAATTCGCGATCTGGCAAAATTACATCATTTTGAGTTAAAACATCACAAGTAACAAAATCTACTCCTTTATCAACCCATTCTTGAAGTGTCTCAATTGAAGTGTACTGATTGAAAGTATAACAAGCAACATCAATACCTGCTTCATGATAGCGATCTATCCATTCTTGTGAATTACTATAACTAATATTGAAACTAATATCAAAATTCCATCTAACACACCTTTCAAAAGTTTCTCTATTTTCAATAGAATTTACTAAATATTGACAAGGAATATTATCATAGCCATTATTTCTAACCCATTCTAAACACTTATATTGTGAACCAAGAAAAATAGTTTTATCAAGCATATCATATTTATCAATAATTTTCATCAATTCACTCATTCTTGAAGTATCATTATTATTAATACCACTTGAGTACTTTAATTCTATTACCGCATAAACCTTATATTCCTTACAAATCTCTAAATAACGTTCTAAAGTGCAAATTTTAGTTGTATAAGAAATACCACCACGGGTTGTCGTATATTCAATATCTTTAAGATCTTCCCAATTAGTACTAGCAATTGAAATCTTGTTAAAAGTATCGTCATGACATACAACAAAAACACCATCTTTTGTTTGCTTTAAATCACACTCTAAAGCTTGGTATTTTTTTATTTTCACTCCATTTATAAATGCCTCTTCACTATTCATAATTCCTAAATAACTTCCTGCATGTCCAATAAAGATAACATCTTTCCCACTTGCTTCGATTGCGGAACGTTCTTTTTCCCAAACCGCCTTTAAAACAATATCACCAAGATTAGGAATATTTTCAAGTGATAATTCAGAAATCATTTCATCATCTAACTTATATCCTTTAAAAAGATAACCATTTTTAACTGGATTCTCTAAAACTAATGGTAACATTTTAATATTATATGTTTTAAATAAATTAGAATTACTACCACCATCTAAAATATATTCAATTTTATAATTTATAATACTCAAGTTTGCACATAAAACTAAATTATGATTTGGCATTGTTAATGGTATCTCATCATCCCAACCCAAAAATTCATATCCTAAAACATTTACATCATTATAAACATCGATTATATCTTGATACTCATATGTTTGAACAATATCATCTTGACCTTCTATTTTATATGTTATAGTATACCTATTTTTATTAAATATTGCATTAAACTCCAAATCTTGTGCGGGCATTTTATCTGGAATATTACCATCCCAAGCACTAAATGTATAACCTTCTTTTGTTGGATTTAATGGTACATTTATTATATCTTGATACTTATATGTTTGAACAATATCATCTTGACCTTCTATTTTATATGTTATAGTATATTTTAATTTAGTAAAAATCGGAATGACTTTCACTTCTTTTGATTCGACAATTTGGTTTTGACCTATTACATTCGTTCCGTCTAAACTCCAACCTAAAAATTTATATCCTTCTCTTTGAACTGAAACATTTTTTAATATTTCTGCTAAATTATCATTGATTTTAATTTCATCATTATATTGATTAATCAAAACATCATTTTTTTCTAAATCATAAATTATTTGAGTTTTTTTATTACAACTACATAGTAATGTCATTATGACAAACATTAATGAAACTAAATAAAATCCTTTTTTCATTTTACCTCTTCTCCTTTATGAACATATTATATTAAAAAAAATATTTTTTCAACTAAATATATAATTTTTGGAAATATAGTAAATATATAATGTAAAGTATTTTATTTACCTGCTGATTGCGTATAACCACAAATTCTACATCTAAACTCTCTCTTTACTGTATCAAGTACAATATCATGTGGTTCATTTTTAAGATGATTACAAATATTACATTGTCTTGAATGATATTGAGAAGATTTTATATATGAACCATATTGATGATATTCATCATAACTATTATTACAAAACAAACATGAAAAAGTATGATATACATCGTCCTTTGGCACTACAAAATTTTCATGTCCATGAACTTTACAATTGTGACCACCTGTGTAATCAAAGGTTGTCATATCAAAATTATAATTATTAGCATATGACATAAAAGCACTTATCATATTTACTCTCATATCAATATAACTATCTGGCAATAAATCCCAAAGTGGAATTAATCCTGTTTCTCCATAATTTATAATAACTGATTGATTGTCATCAGCAAAAGATTGATACCATGATGTATAATTAGCCTCATATGTATTCATATTTGTTATTCCAAATGGAATACCACCTCTAGATTTACTATAAAAACCTGTTTTAGTATCACTTGTTGTTAATCCTAATTTTGCTTTTAAATCAAAATTTAAACTACTACTTGCCCCACCAATTCCTGTAATACCACCTTGCACTTCACTATTTAGATTCGTCTTTATTGTACCATCAAATGCTTGTTCATTAGTAACAATGCTAGTATAAATTTCAATTCTACCTCCAAATATTACAGACGCTAACATATGAGTACCAAAAGTATCAAATAAAGTTTCATAAGTAATTTGGTTATTTTTTACTTTTTCTAAAGTTGCTAAATATGTTGAATGCAAATTATTTTTATAATTAGTTAAGTCAACCTGGTATAATGGTAGAGATAATGAATATCGTTCAATATCAGTAATACTTAAACAAAAATATTGACTTGCATAATTATTATAGGAAAAAGTGGCCCCTAATTCAAAACCAGTTTTTGCCCCAGCTGAAAATAATTTAAAATCCATACTGCTAGAAATTTTTGTTTTATAATAAGCTTCTATTTCAGCATTTAATTCGCTAAAAGAAAGCCCTGAAAACATTCTTGATGTGCTTACATTATAATCTACTCGATTAAAAACAATTGTATTTAACCATTCTTTATTTAAAATAGGCGCACCTACTTTAATTCCTTCTGGCACAGCATAATCTGATTTTACCACATTATAAGAATATCCTAAAGCTTTTCTTTCACTAAGATTATCTGCTTTAACCTTTAAATTTGTAATAAAAAAAGAACTTATAATTAATAATAAAATAATAAATTTTTTTTATTTCATCTCTTTTCTCCTTTAACTATTAAATTTTTCTATTATTTTTGTATATAAAAAAACTTTCTTATCTAAAAGAAAGCCAAACTTTTCATATAAATCACCCCCCATTTTTATTTATGTATATTATACTATATTTAAAATAATATTATCAATATTTTACATAAAATATAAAAAGTAGAAATTGTTTTACACATTTTCTACTTTTTTCAATAAATCATGATTTAATTTATATTTTTCAAGCATTAAAAAAATTCCATAAATAATTGGCATTCCCAAATTCGTTTCTAACAAACTATTGATAATCAAAGTAATAATTGATGATTGGTTTAATGGTCTAATTCCATTAATTAATAATGCAAATTCCCAAGAGAACTGTACAGAAATTCCAATTAAATTGAGCCATAATAAATTAATTTTTACTTTCTTCAATTTAAATAAATTAAATAGAATTAAGATAAAATACCCACTTACTAAAATAATTGCCATATAACTATGATAAGATTGGGTTGTTCGGTATGTCATAATATTTCGTGTTCCCCCAAGCATCGCAATACTTGGAACCATTAACCACCACCCAATAATTAAAAAAAGAAACTCTTTTAAATCTTTATCTTTTTTAAGGCATAACCATATAAAAGCGAAATTAGTTATTCCATATGATAGTGACATCCATAAAAGGATTAATCCAGTTTTAATACTATTACATTCTATTCCATTTATATAAACTGTTCTCGTACCTGAAATAAAATAAAAATAGCCATAGTCAACTATAAAATATAGAATTCCTCCAAATACAGCAAAATAAAAGGTATCTTTTTTTGCTTTATAAATAAAAGAATCAACAATACAATTACAAAAATAGTATCTAAAATAATATATAGTAAATTAAAAGTTCTAGTAGGTGTAATACTTGTGATAAAATTTAACATTTTTAACCTCTTTATTAATTATCGTTGTTATTCTTTAAACTCTTTTTTAAAATTTATATATTTTCTTATATAATAAATTATTCCAAAAATACATAATGCTCCTAAATTCACAGAAATAATATAACAAAAAACGAAAACATACCAATTAGTAGCATTCCATATTTTTGATAAAACTGGAACCGTACTATTGTAATAAGGACTTATCAAAAACATATTAAAGGATGCATTAAGATTATAATAATTTTTAATTTTTTCAAAAAAATAATTCATTGTTATAGCTAAACATGTCAATGAACAAAACAAAATAATTCCTGGAATCATTTCTTTAATTTTGCAACCAAGATTTCTAGTTATTATTAAATAGACACCAAGAGTAATCATTGCCCCATGCCATAATAAGGATTGCATTGTTATTGTAACCTCGCTTGTAATAACACTATCGGGAACAACCATTACCGAAAGTCCTGCAATTGTATAATAAAAACCCATAAATTGATACAAATATTCTCTAATTTTTTCTTTAAACAAAGGGGTTATCAAACATATATAAATAGGGGTCGAACAAAATTGAAAAGGAAAAGTACTCCAATTATAACTAGATCTATTTTCAAAGACATTTATAAATAGTTGTTTATATAATTCTAAACTAAAGAAAAAAAGACCAAAATAAAAAACAGTCATTTTGACTTGTTTTTCGTTATGATTCTTATATCTTCTTATAAATATAATTGTAATAAAAATATTTATTAAAACTATAATTAAATGAAACAAACCATAACCATGTAATTTATCCGTTTTCCAAGATAATATATTTTCTAGATAATTCATTACCTATTTCTCCTTGTACATATTTATATCATATTATTGTCGAATAAAATCATTATATATTATAATTTTAAATTATTATACCACATTATAATTATATTTGCAATATTTCGACAAATTTAATATTTTGAGTTAATCATAAAGGATTAAAAACTATATGTTAATATAACAAAATAATAATATAAATTTTTATTTTAAAAACGTTTTCATTATTTTTTTAGCACTCTAGTATTGACAGTGCTAAAAAAATGAGTATAATAAAAGTGTACTTAGAAAAAGTACATAGGAGGTGTTTTATATGAGTAATAAAAATAATGAATTAGCTAGAAGGGATATGTATGGCACTGATCCATTCTTTAATGATTTCTTTAATTTCCCATTTTTTGAAAATAGAAAGAACCACCATCCAATAATGAAAACTGATATTAAAACTAATGAGAATAGTTATACTTTGACTATTGATGTACCAGGTTTTTCAAAAGATGAAATAACCATATCGATGGAAGATGGATATCTTACTGTAAATGCTAGTAAGAAAGAAGAAAATAATACAGAAGAAAAAAATTATGTTAGACATGAAAGATTTTCGGGTTCTTATTCTAGAAGCTTTTATGTGGGAGAAATTGTTGAAGAAAAAATCGATGCTAAACTAGAAAATGGTGTTTTAACTATTTTAATACCTAAAGAAGTTGAGGAACTTCCAACTAAGAAATATATTGAAATTAAATAAAATTCTAATTCATATCTTTTTATTGAAAAAAGTAAGCTATTATGGCTTACTTTTTTTATTATCAACATAATAAATTAAATAAATTAAAATAATAGCATACAAAAAGTGCCAATAATCATTAAAATAAGCCCTATTAAAGATTTTAATGATAATTTCTCTTTAAAAATAATCACGGAAAAAAGAATTGTTATAACCAAACTTAGCTTATCTATCGATACCACAATACTTGTAATCCCTTCTTGCAATGCTTTATAGTAGCAAATCCAAGAGACACCTGTTGCAAGTCCTGATAACCCAATAAATAAAAACTCTTTCTTGGAAATATCTTTTATCGCATGTTGTTGCTTTGCTAACAATACCAAAATCCATGCCATTAAAAGAACTACTGATGTACGAATTGCTGTACCAAGATTGGACTCTACTCCGTCTATTCCTATTTTTCCAAAAATCGCAGTTAGACTTGCAAAAACAGCAGAAAAAATGGCATACATAATCCAAACTCTATTTTTATTTTCTTTAATTTCTTTATATTGCTTTTTTTGAATCATTAAAAAGGTACCTATAGCTATTAAAACAACTCCAATTACCTTTCCAAGTGTAATTTTTTCATGTAAAAACAAGAAAGCAAATAGTATTGTTAAAATGATACTAGATTTATCAATTGGAACAACTTTGTTAACATCACCTATTTGTAAAGCTTTGAAATAGCAAAGCCAAGATATGCCTGTTGCAAAACCAGATAAAATTAAAAATATCCAAGTTTTGAAATCAATCATAGTAATTGTTCCTAAAGAACCTACTATAATTACCATAACCCATGAAAAAACTAAAACAATACTTGTACGTATTGCTGTAGCAACATTAGAATTAGTATTTTTAATACCAACTTTAGCTAGTATTGATGTTATTCCCGCAAAAAAAGCCGAAAGAACCGAAAATATAAGCCACATATTTTTATTACCTCTTAAAAGTTATCATATTATTTTGTATGCATTTCATTTTTTAATAAATGATTATAATGCTGTATCCTTTTTAGGTATAAAATATTTTTTCATATCAAGACCTTCATGAGTTAATAAAGCAATTTTTTTATCAATTCCACCTGCATACCCTGTTAAAGATCCATTACTACCTACAACCCTATGGCAAGGTATAATAATAGATATTGGATTATGTCCAACTGCACCACCTACAGCTTGAGCAGACATTTTTTTTATACCATATTTTCGAGCTATTTCTTTTGCAATATCATTATATGTAACAACACTACCATAAGGAATTTTAGTGAGAATTTGCCAAACATCTTTTTGAAAGTTTGTACCAATTGGATTAAGAGATAATTTTTGAATATCTGGTTTCAAATTATTAAAATAATCATCTAACCATTTTTTAGCTTCTATTAAAATTAAAAAATCATCCTTATCAACTGAAATGATAAAATAAACGTAGACACAAAAAAAACGTGTTTACGTTTTTTCTTAT
>UQBM01000020.1 GCA_900539265.1 uncultured Mollicutes bacterium
AGAAAGGATTTAATATAAACTTATAAACTATATTATACGTTTATATTATACAAGGAATAATGAAAAAGATATTTGATAAATTCAAACAAATGGTAAAGACTTCACTTTTTAAGGCAAGTTTGTGGTCCATTTTAATCACATTATTAATTTTTATACCATTTTTAATTTTAACTATAATTCTTTTAATGCAATATTCTTACTTGACTTTAGGATTTTGGCTTACTATTTTGATAATGATGATAATTTTTGTTTTAATTATTGCTTTTTCTAATGTTATTTATACAAAATTATTAAATAATTATGAAGAGAAGATGCTTACTAAAAAAGAATATCTAAATATTTTTATAAAAGAATTATTGGGTCCTTTTAGTTTAGGCCTTTTTATAGCAGGATTAATTGTCTTTTTTGATCAACTTACGAAATTAATTGCTATCAACAATCTTTCAGAAGTAGAGTCAACAATTTTTATAAAAAATTTTTTACATTGGCGATTAGCCTACAATAAGGGAGCAGCTTGGAGTATGTGTTCTGGACATACCGATATTCTTGCCATTATTAGTTTAGTAGCTAGTTTTGTTATTTTCTATTTTATGAAAGATTTTAATCTTAAGAAAAAACCACTTTATAGTATTGCAATTGTTTTTATTCTGGGTGGTACGGTTGGTAATATGATTGATCGCTTTTTTCGTATTGAAGGAGTTGTTGATTTTATTGAACTAGGTTTTATGGATTTTCCAATTTTTAATCTTGCAGATTCTTTCTTAGTTGTTGGTACTATTTTATTGATGATTAGTATAATCTTTATGGATTCACTTAATTTAAAAAAAGACAAAAAAGTAGAAGAAAATTTTAATGCTAATAAGGTAGAAAATCAACATGAAATAGCCGAACAAGTTGGTGAAACTAATGATTAGAGAAGAATATATCGTAGATTTAAGTATCTTAGATGAAGAGATTGAAAGTATTAGGGTTGACAAATATTTGACTGAGGTTTGTGAGGACTTATCGAGAAGCGAGATTAAAGGCTATTTTGATGAATCTTTAATTTTAGTCAATTCAAAAATTGTTAAACCTAGTTTTAAGGTTGTCAATAATGATATTATAGATGTACTAGAAAAAGAAGGTGAAATTGTAAATATTATTCCAGAAAACATACCTCTGGATATTGTTTATGAAGATGATGATTTATTAGTAGTAAATAAACCAAGTGGGATGGTGGTTCATCCTGCTCTTGGTCACTCACACAATACTTTGGTAAATGCTTTATTATTTCATTGTAAGATGCTGTCGGATATTGGTGGACAATCAAGAAGTGGTATTGTTCATAGAATTGACAAAGATACATCTGGATTGTTAGTAGTTTCTAAGAATAATTTTACTCATAAATTATTAAGTGAACAATTGCGCAATAAAACTACAAAGCGTAAGTATATTGCCATTGTTGTTGGTAATATTAGTCATAATTTAGGAAAAATTAATGCTCCAATTGGACGAGATCCTGATAACAGACAGAAAATGGCTGTAATAGATGGTGGAAAGGATGCAATAACTCATTTTAAAGTACTAGATCGTTATCGTGATGCGACATTAATAGAATTAGAATTAGAAACGGGTCGTACACATCAAATTAGAGTACATATGGCATATATTGGTCATCCTGTATTAAACGATCCATTATATGGTGTAAAAAAGCAAACTACTGATTTTGGTCAGTATTTACATGCTAAAACACTTGGTTTTGTTCATCCCAAAACGAATCGATTAATGGAATTTAATAGTGATATTCCAAAAGAATTTTACGATAAAATTGAAGAACTAAAAAAAAGATAAACCAAGCAAATGCTTGGTTTATTGCTCATTATAAAAATTACCTTGTCTGGATTTAGGCATAGGATTTGTCAAAAAATATTTTTTTATTCGTTCAGTATTAGCAAATTTTAGTTTAGCAATTTTTTTTAATTCATCCCACCCAAATGATTTCACAAAATTAATAGCATTTCGATCAACTTCAGGTCCTGCACCTTTTAGCAATTCTAGGTCATATTTTTTAGAAAGTTTAGCTAATTCTCGTAAAAATGCTACTCTTGCAAGAATCGATGCTGCAGCAATACTCATATGAGCCTTTTCACCTTGTTTGATTAAAGTTATATCGGTGATAACATTTGGTGTTTCTTTAAGATACTCTAAGTATTTTTCTTTAGGTGTAAATTCATCAACTAAAATAGCGTCACACTTTACATCACCGATCTTTTTTAGTATACTATTTATAACTTTATTATGTAAGTAAGCCTTAACAAAATTAAGATTATCTTTGTTTTTGGTTAAAGCATTTAAACGAATTGGTTCTAAGTATACGATTGAGTAAGGAATTAAATTAGCAATTTTTAGGGCCATTGGAATCATTTGTTTGTCAGTCAATAATTTTGAATCTTTTACCCCAAGATGGCGTAATTGTTCAGACGTTTCCTTTGTTACGAAGGTTGCACAAACAACGATAGGACCAAAATAATCGCCAGTGCCTACTTCATCACTTCCGATAACGGATAAAAGTGAGTAATTAATAGTATCATTTTTTAGAGTATTTTCAATTTCTAGGCCATATTTTTGAGCCCAATAATTATATTCTTGAACTTCATTAGTTCCTTGGAATAAAACGACATTTGTTCGATAAAAAGTAATGGTTGCGTTGGTCAATTTGGCTCTAGCAATAATATAGTTACTAGAGTTATATGTAAGATAACCTTGATAATATTCTAGCATTTCGTTTATTTGATTAGACGTCGCTTTTATTTTATGAGTATTATTGGTTTGTGTATTCATTTTATACCAACCTCCGCTTCTATTTTACCATAAATAAAAAAAAAGTGTTACAATTTGATAAATTATTAAAAAAAGGTGATTTCTTATGAATTTTCAGGAAAAATCAATTAATAAATTAGAATTCTCATTAATATTAAATCAATTAAGTGAATTTGCTATTTTACCTGCTGTTAAAAGTCAAATTTATTCTTTAAAGCCTTTATCTAATATTAATATACTTGAGGATGAACTTATTAAGGCACAAGAGGCACTAAGAATTATTCAAAGGAGTATGCGTGCACCAATTTATATTAGTTGTGATTATGATAAAATTTTATTATTACTTTCAAAAGGTGCTATTCTTTCTGGTAGTGAATTATATGAAACAGTTAAACTATATGAAACAATTAGAGCTAATGTTAAATTTGCTATCAATCTAAAAAAAGATCAAATTGAATCGCAATATTTTCAAATGGTAACATCAAAGTTATATTTAAATGAAAATATTGAACAAACATTACAAAAAGCTCTTGATGAGAATGGTCATGTTCAAGATGAAGCAAGTCCTAAACTAAAATCGCTTAGAAAAAAATTAATCCAAATAGATTTAAATCTAAAACAAAAACTTCAAGAAATTGTTGCTAAAGAAGCAATGAAACTTTCACAAACAAGTATTGTGCTTCGAGATGATCGCTATTGTCTTGCTGTTAAAAGTGAATATAAGAATCACATAAAAGGGATTATTCATGATACAAGTGCAAGCATGCAAACTTTTTTCATTGAGCCACTAGTTGTTAGTCAGATGATGAGTGATAAAGCAAAACTTCAGGAAGAAGAAAAAGCCGAAATTCATCGCATCCTAAAAGAATTATCACAAATACTATCATTAGAAGAACCCTTATTGAAAGAAAATTTTAATCTTATAAAAGAAATTGATTTTAATTTTGCTAAAGGGATGTTAGCAAAAAGTTATGATGGATATATGCCCAAATTAAATAATCAGGGTAGATTAAATTTAGTTAAAGCTAGGCATCCTTTATTGAAAGTTAAAAAAGTGATTCCTAATAATGTATCATTTGGTGAAGAATATTTAGGAATTATTGTTACCGGTCCTAATACTGGTGGAAAAACAGTTTTATTGAAAACAGTGGGACTCTTATGTACAATGGTAAAATATGGATTACTTATACCTGCAGATGAGAAAAGTGATGTAATGATTTTTGATCAAATTTTTTGTGATATTGGAGATGATCAAAGTATTGAGAGCAATCTTTCTACTTTTTCTTCACATATGACTAATATTACTGAAATTATTAACAATATCACGCCTAAATCATTGGTCTTGTTTGATGAGATTGGTTCTGGTACTGATCCGATTGAAGGTTCAAATCTTGCAAAGGCTATTTTAAATTATTTAATTAAAGAAAAGGTTAGTTTCATTACAACAACTCATTATTCTGATTTAAAAACTTTTGCTTTTGAAAATCCTTATGTTATTAATGCATCAATGGAATTTGATCAAAATACTTTATCACCAACTTATGAATTAAAACTTGGTATTAGTGGGTCTAGCAATGCCTTTAATATTGCAAGGAGATTAGGTCTAAAAGAGGAAATTATTAATGATGCCAAAAAGATGGCAATTACTTCTGATGATGCTGTTCGGAAGTTAGTTTTAAAATTAGAAAAAAAAGCTAAACAATTAGAGGCACAAATTTTAGAATATGAAAAACTAAAAGAAGATACTTATAGAATTAAGCAAGACTATGATACTAAAGTTAAGAACTTTGATAAAGAAAGGCTAACTCTTTTTAAAAAAGCACAAACAGAAGCTGATGATTTTGTAATGAAAATTAAAAATGATGCTTTACAAATTATAGAAGAGGCTAAAAAATTAAAAAATGATAAGGCTAAACTTCATGAGATTATTGAGGTTAAACATCAAATAAACAATCTTGATCAAAATATTGTTAAAGAAAGAGTTGTCCAAAATATTGATAATAGCAATTTAGAAGTAGGTGATGATGTTTATATTATATCTTATGATCAATATGGTACAATTTCAAGGATTTTAAAAGATAATCAGTTTGAAATAGCAATTGGAAATATAAATTTAAAATTGGATAAAAAAGATTTAAAAAAAGTTAAGTCGATTACCAATCAAAAACCAAAAGAAATCAGTGTTTCATTTAATAAATCCAAAGCAATGATTTCAATGACTCTTGATTTAAGAGGCAAGCGATACGAAGAAGCTAAAGAAGTTTTAGATAAATATATTGATGATTTAGTTGTTGTTGGACTAAAACAAGCCACTATAATTCATGGATATGGCACTGGTGTCATTAGAGAATTAGTACAAAATTTTTTGAAAAATAATAAAAATATTGCTTCTTACCGTTATGGTGGCGAAAACGAAGGAGGATTTGGTGTAACCGTAATTACACTTAAATAATAATTATGGATTTAAAAAACATTGAAAATAGTAATATTAATTTAATTTTAGAAAAAAATAAAATAATTATTTTAGAATTTTATACTGTATGGTGTCCAACTTGTAAAATGGTTGCGATGACACTTGAAGAATTTGAAGAAAATCACCCAGAGGTTTTTGTTTTACAAGTAAATGCCGATGAATTTAAGGATATTGCTAGTATTTATAAAGTAAGAACTGCACCAACGATTTTATTTATTTATCATAGCAAAATATACGAATCACATCAAGGATTTATTGATGTTGAAGAATTAGAAGAAATTATAAATAAGATTCCTCTTAGATAATAAAAAAATTATGATATCGCTTTCATTTTTAAAAAAATGTGGTATACTATTATTGTAACAGGAGGAACAAAACTATGAATTTACAAGAAAAGAAAGATTATGTTGTAGAAAACCTACATTTTGTGCCTGAGGAAGAAAAAAATCTATTTGATTTTAACTTTGTATGTGTTTTAACAAGAAATTCTGTAGGAATGGAAAGTGGAAAAAGGGCTTCCTTAGAAGAAGTGGTATCTATTATTAGAGGTTATAATGTTAGAGTTGATGAAACATTGAAAAGAAGTGTTTATAATCACTATAAGGCATATAATATGATGCTAAAATTCTTAGACGAAAATATGGAAAAAGATTTGACGGAAGAGTTTTTAAAAGATTTACATGCTGAACTTACAAATGGTATTTTGGATAGTGGTGGTTTATATCGAAATGTAAATATCCAAATAAAGGGGTCAATGCATACACCTTGTGATTATATTAAAGTCTATGATCGTATGAAAAAATATTTTTATGATGTTAACCATACTAATAAATCCCCAATTGAAAATGCTGCTTATGCTCATTTACAACTTGCTAAAATTCATCCCTTTTTAGATGGTAATGGTCGACTTGCTAGACTTATTTTAGATTTCTTTTTAATTAAAGATGGCTTTGTACCAATTAGTATTCCTGCAAAACGTCGCCTTGAATATTTTGATTTATTAGAAGAATTTAAAGTAAACAAAAACTCTGTTCCTTTTGAAAACTTTATTGATGAACTTTTAAATAAGGAATATGATCGTATGATTGAAATGATAAATCGTTATAAAAAATAATAAATTAATTATTTTGTTTGAAAGATGATGCTATAAAAGTCTAATAATGATTTTAAATTATTAGACTTTTATATTTGCCTTGATAAAATTAAAAAAACGTTTTACTTTTAATCAATATTGTTTTTTGGTATAATATCTTTGAGAAAGAAGGATATTATGTTAGATAACAAAATACAAATCATTAGTTATAAACATAATGGTGTTCTTCATAGGGTTTGGCAATATGCTTATATCGTTAGGCAGACGAGTGATATTATTGTGTTAGTAAATGATCGAACCAATGTAATTGATGGTGATGGTAGAAGATGGAAAACCAAAGAGCCTGCAGTTTGTTATTTTTTTAAAAATTATTGGTTTAATATAATTTGTATGCTTAGAAATAATACAATCTATTACTATTGTAACCTTAGTTCACCTTATGTAAAGGATGCTGAGGGATTAAAGTATATTGATTATGATTTAGATGTTAAAGTATTTCCTAGTGGTGATAAAATTATTCTTGACCGCGATGAATTTGAGTTTAATAGAATTGATTATGGTTATAGTGATAAACTTGTAGCAATTATTGAAAATGAACTTCAAATATTATTAAATAGGATTGATAATCATATACTATCATTTGATTCAAATGTTGTAATGAAAGATTTTGAAATTTATAAAAATTTAAGAAAACAACTTGATAAAAAAAAGAAAAAATCCTCAAAGCATAGTTAGCGCATAAGTTCTTCCGTGTGAAGAACTTTTTATTATAAAAAAATATAGTTATTTTAATAAATTATTCATAAAATAAAAACTATTCTCATAAATTTAAATATAGGAGGATAAGATTATGAGTGATAGTATATTAAAAGATGTGGCAACACGAACAAGTGGCGAAGTGTACATCGGAGTGGTAGGTTCAGTTAGAAGTGGAAAATCTACTTTTATTAGAAGATTTATGGAAACAAAAGTATTACCTCTAGTCACTGATCAATATGTGTATGATAAAATACAAGATGAACTTCCACAAAGCAGTGATGGTAGAACAATTATGACAGTTGAGCCTAAATTTATTCCTAGTAATTTAGTAAAAATAACTATTGATAAAGATGTGACATTTCAAGTAAGACTTGTTGATTGTGTAGGACATGTTATACCAAGTGCAAAGGGATATATGAATGATGACGGAACTAGTCGTTTAGTTCAGACTCCTTGGTTTAGTGATGCTATTCCTTTTGAGGATGCCGCAAAAATTGGAACAGATAAAGTTATTGAATCACATTCAAATATTGGAATTGTTATGAGCAGCGATGGAAGTTTTGGTGAATTTACTCGTGACGAATATGAAAGCGTTGAAGAGATAGTCATTGAGGATTTAAAAAATCATGATAAACCTTTTGTGCTTGTGATTAATACAACCAAACCAACAGCCCCAGAAACTCTAGCCTTAGTTAATAGTCTTGAAGAAAAATATCAAGTGAGTGTTATTGCTTTAGATGTTCTAAATATGACAGAAAATGATATGGATCATTTATTAAAAGTTGCTATGGATGAATTTGATATTTCTGAATTAAATTTAGAAGTTCCAACATGGGTAAATAAATTAGATGATGATATCAGTTATAAAACTAAATTTAATGATTTAATCAATCAAACAACGGGAACATTTAGAAAGATGAAAGATGCTTTTAGAATTCAAGATACGTTTAAAAATAGTGAATTATTTGCGGACGTCAACATTTCAAATATTGATCCTGCTACAGGGTTAGTAAATATTGAAATTACTTGTTCTGATGAATGTTATAATGATGTTGTTAGTGAAATTTTAGGAGAAAATATTTCTGATAAAACAACATTTATAGAAAAATTACAAAATTTTAAAAAAGCTCGTCATGTTTATGATTTAGTTGGTAGTGCGATAGAAAAAGTAGAACAAGTAGGTTATGATATTGCAATGCCAAAGACATCAGATATTGAATTAGAAAAGCCTGAGTTATTAAAAGAAGGATCTCGATATGGTATCAAGATTAAAGCTAGTGCACCGATGATTCAGCTTGTTAAAATTAGTGTAACTTCAACTTTTGAGCCTATTATTGGTTCAAAAGAACAGGCTGAAGAATTGATTAATCATATGATTGATAATTATGAAAATGAACCTGAAAAACTTTGGAATAGTGAAATTTTTGGTCGAAAATTATGCGATGTCATTAGTGATGGTGTGAAAGCAAAAGTTAATGCAATACCTGATAATGTTTTAGAAAAATATAAATCTAGCATCGAAAAGGTAGTAAATTATGGAAAAGGCGGCATTATTGCCATCGTATTATAAAAATATTAAAATATTTAAGTAAAATCAAGAAAAATATATCATTTTAGTTGAAAAAAAGTTATAATTTTATTATAATTATTATGGTGATAACAAATGACAAAAAGTGAATTAATAAAAAAAATTCATCATAATAATGAATTGAATTTTGTTGAAGTAGAAAAAATCGTAAATGAAGTATTAATGGAAATAACAAATGGATTATTAGAGGATGGTAAGGTTGTTTTAACTGGTTTTGGTACTTTTGAAAAATATTATCAAGAAGGTTATGATGGAATTAATCCCTCAACCGGTGAGAAATTAGTAGTTGATGGAAGTTATAAAATTCGTTTTAGTTCTAGTAAAAAATTGAAAGAAATAGTTAATGAAAAATAAAAATCCGTATCAAATTTGATACGGATTTTATATTATAAACTACCACTATACATTAATAAAAGATTCATAATCAAAGAAATAAAATTATTTACAAAATGAATTAAAATACTTGGAATAATATTACCATTTGATTTATGATATACATAAGAAATGGCAAAAGCTTGACCAAGATAACTAAAAATATAGACAAATTCGGTATATAAATCAATCCATTTAGCATCTTTGGTAACTATTTCAAGAAGTATTGTAAGACAAGCTGGAACTACATGAATACTTGCAAAAATAATTGATGAAATAATAACAGTTTTAAGTGTATTATGCTTGAAAAGGCCAAAAAGGGCTTTTCTAAAAATTAATTCTTCAAGTATTGGTGCAAGAATAACTGTCATAATGCTAATTAGTACTAAATTTAAGCCACCACTTTTCATAATGGTGTTAATGACTTCTTGATTTTCCGAAGTTCCACCAGTATCAATCCAAAAAGTTAAAATTGATACAATAATACCTGATATGATGATGCCACCATACATTATTAGAATACCTAATCCAGTCCATTTCCAATAAAAAGCTTGATTTTGGCCAAATGTTTTAATGTCTTTTTTAATAATTGGGAAAAAAATAGGTATTAGAGTCCCACAGGCTCCTACATAAGTTAGAAAATTTGTCCAAGCAAGAGCATTTGTTAGATATTTATTATAAATGGCACTACCTTCAATCAATTCATTGGGATCAATATGATGGATAGCAAGCCATATAGGTGTAAATACAAGTTGTACAATTACAGAAAAAATATAAAAAAAGAAAAAATATAAAGCAATTGACAGTATATATTTAGTCTTATTTGGCTTATTTTCTAAATAGAAAGGATCACTATCATTAGGATTTTCTTGATTATTAATAACAATTTGTTCTTTGATATCAATTCCACATCTAATACAAAAATTATTATCATTATCATTGATTTGACCACAATTTCTACAATATTTCATAATATTTAATCTCCTTTTTATTTGATTATATCATAAAAATAAGAAAAATTAAAGCAATTAGTAATATATTAATTTAGTAATGAATAAAATTAATTGAAGAGGTGTTATAATGAAAAAGAAAATTATCTTAGTGGTTGCCGTTTTAGCAATATTGATTACTTTAATATGCATCCCCAAAACAACTTATCAAAAATGGTTTGGAAAAACGCCAAATGATAATCCTATAGATACCAATAAAGAATATCAAACTATTTTTGTAGTAGATGAAAAAAATAAACTTGTTGGTTTGAGAGTACCAGTTGAAGAAATTGAAGAAGATCAAATTGCTCAAAAATGGAATTTATTAACATCCCAAATGAATAAAATTCCTCAAGGATATTCCTCGCCAATCACACCATCAACCGTTTTGAATGATTATAAAATTGAAGATAATAAGTTAATATTAAATGTTTCAGAAGATATTTTAAGATCATCGGGACGGCTTGCTATTGAATCACTTGCTTGGACCTTTTGTAATGATGAAATTAATGAAGTTGTTCTAAGAGTAGATGAAAATGTCGTTAATTTAATAAGTGATTATCAGTTTAATAAAATTTCTAAAGAAATTGGAACTAATTTTACTTATGAAACTTCATATTTATTTGAAGCTGACTATACGACTGTAGTTTTTTATGAAAATGACCTAATTCTTCCAGTAACCTATTTCTATAAAGATATTAATGAATATGATTTCATGATTAGTAAAATATTTAGCGAAAACAATATAGAATTAACCGACTATACCTATACCGTAGATAATGAGAACTTAGTAATTCAAATTAATGATAATATTACAATGAGTGATTCTCTAAAGCAAACTTTAGAAGAAACTGTAAAATTGAATTTTAGTGTTGATGCTATGACAGTTAATGGTATCGATACTGTATTATATGAAAAAACATTTGTAGAGGTTAATTAACTTTTGGTTAATTGCCTCCAAATGTTCTTTTTGCTTTATCTTTTTGTTTTTATTTAGTATAATAGTAAAAGAGGTATAGTGATGAAAATTTTATTAGGAACCAAAAATGATCATAAAATAATTGAAATGACAAGAATTATAAATACATATGCTAAAGATAATAATAAAGAATTTGAAATATTTTCTCTCAAAGATTTTAGCGATATAATAGAACCAAATGAAAATGGTCATTCATTTGTCGAAAATGCTATGATTAAGGCTAGATATTATTATGATTTTTTTAAAATAGCTACTATTGCAGATGACTCAGGATTAGAAGTAGAAGCTTTAAACAATGAACCTGGCATTTATAGTGCTAGATATGCTTCGAATGATGATAAAAATAGTACAGATCAAGAAAATAGAAATAAACTTTTATATAAAATGAAGAATGTAGAAAAGCGTAATGCTCATTTTTGTTGTGCAATTGCTTATTATGATGGAAGACTGATGAAATATAGTGTTGCTAATACTTTTGGTAAAATATTGGATAAAGAAATTGGTAATAATGGTTTTGGATATGACTCTTTATTTTTTAGTGATGATTTAGGAAAACCTCTCGGTCTTGCAAGTGATGAAGAAAAGGATTTAATTAGTCATCGTGGCAAAGCACTTAGACAATTATTAAATGATATGAAGAAAGATTAATATAATTGTGAAAAAATTTTTTACCACATTATTTTACAAAATATAGAAAATATTGTATAATATTAGTGTTTATAAGTAAGGGTATGAAAGGGGTGACTAAAGAGATGCCAAAAACTGTTGTTAGAGAAAATGATACATTAGATGAAGCTTTAAAGAGATTCAAACGAGATGTTTCAAGATCAGGAACCCTTGTTGAAGCCCGCAAACGTCAACATTATATGAAACCTAGCGATGTTCGTAAAGAAAAAAGAAGAGCTGCTAGGAAGAATGGTAGTCGTCATTAAAAATATGCTGTCACATTGTGACAGTTTTTATTTTTTATTTAGACGTATGATTAGATGTTTTGGTGAATATAATGTATAGGTGATAGAAATGAGTTTTGTTAATAGTGAGTTAAATTTAGCTAAAATATCACTTTTTATTGATAAAAATAAAAAAATTTACAAAACAACTTTATATAATATGGGAAAAATAATAACCTTTAATGAAAATATGATTGTCCTTGATTTTTATAGCATTGAGGGTATTGACTTAAAAATTATTAAGTTGGAGGAAAAAGAAATTGAAATTGAGGGAACGATTACCAAAGTTACATATCAGGAAACCACAGAAATATAATCATTATCGATATCATTTATTTATTAAAAAGGAAGTTTTTGATAAAATGGTTTTAACAAAAATTTATAATATTAATATAAAGGATGAGGTTGTTGATTTTGATTGTAATCAAGAAATTATTAAAAAATTAGATAAAGAAGAGGTTGAATATGAGAAATTCGATCGAGTAAAAAGTTTTTTTCAAAAAAATTCTCATAAAGCAACTATTTCAATTATTTTTTTAACTTTTATAATAATAATTTTTTTTATTAATCAATTTTTGATACGAGAAATTATTTTTGAGGATAATAAGTATAAAAACGATTTAGTATATGAATATGTAGAATCATATTCCAAAAAATTAGGACCATATATTGTTCTAAATGATTCAATTGCAAATATTTCTAAAGAATTGCGAAAAAAATTTTATCAATATGCTTATATAGGATTAAATAAGAGAGGTTCAAAATTAATAATTGAAATTATTTATCAAGATATTCAAGATAATCAAAAAAAAGATGAACAAAGGATTGGTGAGTATTATGCAAATGCTGATGCCACAATTAATTATATTAATTTAAGTTCTGGTCAGGTTGTTATAAAATATAATGATGTAGTTAAAAAAGGAGATTTAATTGCTACTAGTAATTTGCAATATTTAGACAACTTGTATAGTAGTGATAAAATGGTGCCATTAATAGGTGAAATTTTAGGAAATGTCAAAGAATATTATGAGATTGAAGTATTGAAAAATGAAGAAATAGAGTTTTTTACTGGCAATAAGCAACAATTTTATACTTTAGATTTTTCTAAAAAGATATTGTTTTCCCAAAAAAATCCATATGAAAACTATTTTATTACTAAATATAATTTATTTAAAGTAGGAAAATTTCAAATTGTAAAAAATATTATATATGAAAGGGATACTACCAATATTGTAAGAACTAGAAAAGAAGCTCAAGACTATGCACTTATTAAAATATATCAAGATTACGAATCTAATCGCACATCAAAGAAGGAAAAAATTGATTCAATAAATTTGATAAATTTCATTGAATATGAAGATCGATATTATTTTAAATTTATCATTGATGCTTGCAAAAATATTGTGGAATTTAAACCATTTTGACAAAAGTTAGTATATTTGCTAACTTTTTTAATTTGTCTATTGACGATTTTGCAAAATTTTGGTATAATATATAAGTAAAATGGCATTAATGTGCACATGTGTAGAAAAGAGGAATTAATATGGAAATGACGATGGATAAATTTGTAGCTTACCTAAAACAACTTGGTTTTGTATACCAAGGTAGTGAAATATATGGTGGACTTGCTAATACTTGGGATTATGGTCCTCTTGGCGTTGAATTAAAAAATAATTTAAAAAAATTATGGTGGAAAACTTTTGTACAATCATCTGTTAATAATGTAGGAATTGATTCAGCAATTTTAATGAATCCTCAAACTTGGGTTGCAACTGGACATGTTGGTGGATTTAGCGATCCTTTGATCGATTGTAAATGTTGTAATACTAGATATCGTGCGGATAAGTTAATAGAAGATTTTACTCATGGAAGCGAAACAGGTGATGGATGGGATAATGATAGATTATATAATTATGTAATGGATAATAAAATTCCTTGTCCAAATTGTGGAAAAACGAACTTTACTGAAATTAGAAAATTTAATTTAATGTTTCAAACGCATCAAGGTGTTGTTGAGGATGCCAAGACTGTTGTGTATTTACGACCTGAAACAGCACAAGGTATTTTTTTAAACTTTAAAAATGTACAAAGAACTACTCGTAAAAAAGTTCCTTTTGGTATTTGTCAAATTGGTAAGAGTTTTAGAAATGAAATTACACCTGGTAATTTTATTTTTAGAACGCGTGAATTTGAACAAATGGAATTAGAATTTTTTTGTAAGCCTGGTACTGATCTTGAATGGTTTAAATATTGGAAACAATTTTGTATTAATTTTTTAAAAGATTTAGGGATAAGAGAGGAATTAATTAGATCACGTGATCATGAAAAAGAAGAATTAAGTTTTTATTCTAATGCAACAACCGATTTAGAATTTAAATTTTTCTTTGGTTGGGGTGAGCTTTGGGGAATTGCTGATAGAACAGATTATGATTTATCAATGCATCAAAAACATTCTGGTGAGAATTTAGAATATCTTGATCCTGAAACTAATGAAAAATATTTACCATATGTCATTGAACCAAGTTTAGGTGTTGAAAGATTATTACTTGCAGTTTTAACAAGTGCATATGAAGAAGAAACTTTAAGTGATGGAGAAACAAGAGAAGTGTTGCACTTTGATCCTCGCGTAGCTCCTATTAAGATGGCAGTTTTGCCTCTTGTTAATAAATTAAATGATAAGGCTTTAGAACTTTATCAAATGTTAAAAAAATATTTTGTTTGTGAGTATGATTCTAGTGGAAAAATAGGTAAAAGATATCGCCGCCAAGATTCGATTGGTACTCCATATTGTATAACAGTGGATTTTGAAACATTAGAAGATAATTCTGTTACTATTCGTAATCGAGACTCAATGGAGCAATTTAGAATAAATATCGATGATCTTCTAAAGTATTTTAATGATAAATTTTAAAAAATTCAAAGGTGAGTAGAAATGATCTCACAAAATATCAAAAAACAAATAATAGATCAAACAAATATTGTTGAGGTTGTTGGAGAAGTAGTTAAACTTACTAAAAAAGGAAGTAGTTATTTTGGTCTTTGCCCTTTTCATAATGATAATCATCCATCGATGAGTGTTAATAATGAAAAAAAGATATTTAATTGCTTTAGTTGTAATACTAAAGGAAATGTTATTTATTTTATGTCACGATTTCATAATATTACCGATGATCAAGCAACAATTATGCTTGCAAAAAGACTTGGAATTGAAATTAGTGAGGCCTCAACAAAAGAGGCTATAAAACAAGAAAGACTATTAAAAGTTATGAATGATGCAACTACTTTCTATCAATTTTATTTAAATAATAGTGAAGAGGGATTAGAAGCTAAAAAATATTTACTAAATCGTGGAATTAGTGAAGATATTATAAAAAAACTTAAAATAGGTCTCTCATCAAGCGAAAAAAATTATTTATATTTAGCATTAAAGCAAAAGAATCATTCAGAACTTGATCAAATTGAGTTAGGTTTAATTAAAAATGATGATAGAAATAATAGTTATGATGTTTTTAGAAATCGAATTATTTTTCCTATTGAGAATAATAATGGTCAAGTTGTTGGTTTTAGTGGAAGAATTTACAATGATAATAACCAAGCAAAATATATCAATTCTTCTGATAATGAAATTTTTCATAAAGGAAAAATTCTATATAATTTTCATAATGCTATTCCTTCAATTAGAGAAAATAATAAAATAATTATTTTTGAAGGATTTATGGATGTTATTGCTGCAATGCGATGTAATATCAATTATGGTGTAGCTACGATGGGAACTGCCCTTACAAATGATCATATTAAAGCAATTCTTAGTTTAACTAAAAATATAATACTTTGTTTTGATGGTGATGAGGCAGGTATTAATGCAATGAAGCGTTCCGCAATGCTTTTTGCAAATTATCAAATTATTCCAAAAGCAATTGTTTTGCCATATAATCAAGATCCAGATGAATATTTAAAAGCAAATGGTATTGATAAATTTAATCAATATTTTGTAGCTAATGAGAAAAATGTATATGCATATTTATATGATTTGGCCTCTAAAAAGTTTATTAAAGGGGATTTAGAATCAGCTGAAAACTTTAAAAAAGAAGTTTTTGAATTTGCGCGTTTTTCTAAAACAAATACGATTGTTGAACATTTTATTAAGATGTTATCAGAAGATTTGGAAGTATCATTTGATACTTTAATGAAAGATTTTGGCAAAATGGATTATATTCATGCATTAAATGAGGTATTACCATTAGAAAAAGTTGAAACAAAGTCTAAAATTAAACCAGTAAAAATTAAGAAAAAAGTTTTTTTAGCATATAATATGTTGATTAAACATATGATTTTTTCAAAAAAAAAATTTATGGAGTTTAAAAATCAGATAGGTGATGAATTATATCTTGATAAAAAATTAGCAATTCATTTTGAATTTGTGAAAAAAATGGAAATCTTTTATGCCGAAAATGAAAAAATGGATGAAGAAGATTTTATGGAGATATCTAAGAAACTAGATGAAGCAAATAATTCTTTAGCGTATAGTACTTTTGCCAAGGAAATCCTTGAAAAAGTAATTTCTAATATTAAGGATGATAACGAATTTATGCAGTGCCTTGATACCATAAATGATTGTAAAATAGATTTATCTGGTACAAGATTTTACAATAAAGCAATTTCATCGAGAAATATTGAAGATATTAAAAATTTTGAAACTATTCGGAAAGAAAATGTAAAAATAATGTCTAAGGAGGAAAAATGATAGACGAAATTTTATATAAAGAACAAATAGATGCTATAAAAGAGTATGTTAAAAAAAATCAATATATTTCTTTAGCAAAGATATCTGAAATTTTTGACAATAACATTTCCGATGAATTATTAGATGATATTGTTGAGTATCTAGATAATGAAGGAGTTGAGATAACTAAAGATAGTGAAGAGGTTCCAAGCGAAGAAGAATTATTAACAGAGATTGCTGATGATGATTTTGAAGCTTTTGTAGAAGATTTGGAGACTGATGATGAATTAGGGGAATTAGCTTCGGCTGTTGATAGTGAAATTAAAGTATCAGATTTTGAAGATATTGTATCTGTTAGTTATTCAGCGGATGATCCAGTTAAAATGTATTTAAGGGATATTGGTCAAATTGATTTATTAACGATAACACAAGAATCTGAATATGCTAGAATGTATCAAGAATCCTTGATGTGTCAAGATAAGATTGATACATATAAGCGACAAGGTAAACAACTTAGTGAAGATGAATTAAAAGAATTAACCGAAAAAATAGAACTAGGTGAAGAAGCTAGAAAAATTTTAATCGAGTCTAATTTACGACTTGTTGTATCTATTGCAAAAAGATATTTAGGTAGAGGTCTTCCTTTTCTTGACCTTATTCAAGAAGGTAATATGGGACTCATGAAAGCTGTTAATAAATTTGATCCAACTAAAGGTTTTAAATTCTCAACTTATGCTACATGGTGGATTCGCCAAGCCATTACAAGAGCGATTGCTGATAATGCACGAACAATTAGAATTCCAGTTCATATGGTTGAAACAATTAATAAACTAGTTCGAACAACGAGAAGATTAACACAAGAAAAGCGTCGTGAGCCGACTGCAGAAGAGATTGCAGCTGAGATGAAAATTTCAGTAGAAAAAGTACAACAAATTCAAAGAATTGCTCAAGAGCCTATGTCATTTGATGCAACTGTTGGTGAAGATGATGATTCTAGTTTAGGTGATTTTATTGATGATAAAGAGACCTTAAATCCTTTAGAATATACACAAAATATGATATATCGTGAAGAAATTGAAAAAGTTTTACAAACTCTTACGCCAAGAGAAGAGAAGGTTATTCGCCTTCGCTATGGTTTGGATGACAATAGACCGCGGACTCTTGAAGAAGTTGGTAAAGAATTTGGTGTAACTCGTGAAAGAATTAGACAGATTGAAGCCAAAGCAATTAGAAGACTTCGTCATCCAAGCAGATTAAAGCGGTTAGAACAACATCGTGTAAAATATTAAAAATATACAAATGTTATAGTACAAAAGTAATAATTCTACTATGTAAATATAACATTTGTATTTTTAAATAGGTGAGAAAATGTTATCAATAAGATTACAACAAGTATTAGAATATATAAGTTCAAATGATCGATTAGCAGATATAGGCTGTGATCATGGATATCTAACAATTGGTGCTATTGAAAAAGGTGTTAGATTTGTACAATTAATCGATAACAAAGAAGGCCCTTTAACAATAGCAAAGAAAAATTTAAAGCAATTTGAAAATATGGCCCAGGTAATTTATACACATGCGGATGGATTAGCAAATTTAGATAATTTGGTAAATGTAGTTTGTATTTGTGGTATGGGTGGGGATTTGATATATAATATTATTAATGACAATTTAGTAAAGGCGAAAGGATTAGATTTTCTAATTTTGCAACCCAATTCTAAAGTTGAAAAATTACGTGAAAAGATGGCAAATCTAAAATTTGAGATAATTGATGAACAAATTGTCTATGATAAAAAAAAATATTATCAAATCATTAAAGTTAAACACAATCCCAAAATGACAAGTCTCAGTAAAAAACAAATACTATTTGGACCTATTTTATTAAAAGAAAAAAAAGAAATTTTTCTTAATTATTTACATAATAAATTGCTTATAATTAATGATATTATTGAAAAAAATAAAATTTCATCTGCTAATATATATCAATTAAAAGAAAAAAAAGATATGATAGAGGAGATATTAAATGAAACAATTTGAAATAACAAATTTTTTAGAATCAAAATTTCCTAATACTTTAGCTAGCCAATTTGACGTAGGGAAAATTGGTCTCCAATTTGGTTCAAAAGATAAACGGATTGATAAAATTATTATAGCATTAGATGGTACAAGGGATGTTGTAGATGAGGCGATTGAAAAAAAATGTGATTTATTAATAACACATCATCCGTTTATGTTTTTTCCACTTTTATCGGTTGATTATGATAGTGCTTTTGGAAAAAAGCTATTAAAAATTTTTAACGCCAAATTAAATGTTTATTCTATGCATACTAATTTTGATACAGCCCTTGGAGGAATGAATGATATTTTAGCATCATTGCTAAAATTAGAAAATATTAGAGCAGAAAAAGAAGAAATAGACAATGATTGCTTTATAAGAATTGGTGAGATTGCACCGATAAAATTAAAAGACTATGTAAGTATTGTCAATAAAAATTTACAAAAGTCTGTTATTAGATATGTTGGTTGTGATGAAAAAATACTTAAAAGAGTCGGGATCATTGGAGGAGCAGGTGCCAACGAATTAAATAACGCGATAAAACTTGGTTGTGACTGTCTTATAACTGGCGAAGTTAAACACAATCAAGCATTAGATGCATTAGAAAAGGGGATTGCGGTAATTGAAGTTAGCCATAGTGTTGAGGCTTTATTTAAGGGATATTTACAAGAAATATTAATTAAAGAATTTCCAACTTGTGAAATTATTATATCACAAAATGAAAGTGATCCATTTAAGTCATTTCAATGATTTGTTAAGTTTTTGACTTTTACTGTACAAAAGTTCAATAAAAATAAAAAATAGTAAGTATCTACTTACTATTTTTAAGAAAAACTTCTAAAAATTAATTTAGAAGTAAAGTTAATACTTTATTATTACTCTTCTACTATTGCTTCAACAGGACAGTTTTCTTGACATGCTCCACAATCAATGCATTGTTCAGGGTCAATTACATAAATATCGCCTTCTGAAATACATTCTACAGGGCAATTAGCAGCACAACTTCCACATGCAATACATTTATCTGTAATTTTTCTTGGCATAATAATTCCTCCATTATCTTTTATAGTAAAATTATAGTTTAAATTTGTTTAAATTGCAAGGATATTGCAAATAAAAACTTCAGTAATAATAGTGATTTTGATACATTGGCATATAACTTGAAAATAATAATTTATTTTGTTATAATAATTTTACTTTACTCGAAAGGAGATTTAAATAATATGTTGCAATGGTGGGTATGTTTATTAATTGGTATTGGATGTTTAGTAGTAGGATTCGTCATTGGCTTTTTTGTGATACGTGCAGTATTTACTAAACAATTGAAAAAAAATCCCCCAATAAATCGTGATATGATTCGTGCAATGTTTATGCAAATGGGAAGAAAGCCATCCGAAAAAGACATTACTAGAGTTATGAATTCAATGAATCAATACAAATAGTTTAATAATAAACGGTTCGCCACTTTTGCGAACCGTTTTATCATATCTAAATTTTAAATGGTTATGTAAAGGATTTTATGATTTTTTATCAAATAATTTTATTTTATTTTCTTCATTTTTAATTAATCGTTTATAATTGGGGATATGTTTTATGACAATTAGAATAAAAGTAAAAATAAGGAAAATTAATAAATAAATATCATTTTTTTGCATAATAAAATAAGCAATTATTAATGATAACGTACCAAAAGTTGAGGCAACTGAAATATATTTTGTAAAAATGGCAACTAAAACAAAAATTATCGATCCCACAACTGCTAGTGGCCAAAAATAACATGTTATTACTCCTGTAAAACATGATATTCCCTTTCCACCTTTAAATTTTAAGAAAACAGGGAAAAGATGTCCTAATATTGCTAAAGCACCATAAATTAGTGGATGAATATGAATAGTAAAAAAATTGTCTTGATAATTGAAAATGTATTTACTTATAATAACGAAGATGCCTGCCTTAATAAAGTCAAGTAAAAATACAATAAGACCATATCCTTTACCTAATGTTCTTGAAGCATTGGTTGCCCCTATATTATGGCTACCATAACTACGAATATCAATTCCTTTAGTTTTGCCAATTAAATATCCAACTGGAATGGAACCTACTAAATAAGATAATATCATCATTAAAATTGGTATAAAGGTTCCCATATTTTCACCTCCAAAATTACAAATATTATACTATAATTTTAATTATATTTCAAATAAAAGTTCTTGTAATAAAATAAAGGATAAACTCTTGTCATTATAAAAAATCTTGAATACTTAATAAACATATTGGTAAAAAATAAAATCATATTATGTCGAATTATTAATTTATCTATGGTTTAGTTAGATATTTTAACTATTTTTCTTGCCAAAAAAATAAATTTGTGTTATAATAAATAAAGATGGTAAAAAATAAGTTGAAAGGGTGGTATCATGGCAAAAACTACAAATGTTTATAATGAGGATTCAATTCAAGTCTTACAAGGATTAGAAGCAGTTCGCAAACGTCCTGGTATGTACATTGGCTCAACAGATGCAAGAGGTCTTCATCATCTTGTTTGGGAAATAGTTGATAATGCTATTGATGAAGCCTTGTCAGGTTATGGTAATCACATCATTGTAAATATTCATAAAGATAATAGTATTGAGGTAATGGATAATGGTCGTGGTATTCCAACAGGGATTCATAAAGCTGAAAAACGTCCTACACCTGAAGTAATTTTTAATACTTTACACGCTGGAGGAAAATTTGATACTGAAGGTGGATATAAGGTATCTGGAGGTCTCCATGGTGTAGGTTCAAGTGTTGTTAATGCTTTAAGCGAGTGGTTAACGGTTACGATTTATCGTGATGGTAAAATATATAACCAAACATATCGAAATGGTGGTAAAGTCATTGAAAAGCCTAAAAATTTGGGTGAAACTAAAAGAACAGGTTCAACCATCCAATTTAAACCTGATCCTAAAATTTTTTCTTCTACCATTTTTGAATATAAAACTATTGCACAAAGATTAAAAGAATCAGCATATTTGATAAAAGGTTTAAAAATTGATTTAAATGATTTAAGAACGAATAAATCTGAAAGTTTTCATTATGAAAATGGAATTGTTGAATTTATTAAAACTTTAACGGCTGGTAAAGATGCTTTATATGAACCAGTTTTTTTAAGTGGTAATATGTTCAAAATTAATATAGAGGTATCTTTAATATATTGTGAAAAAACTTATAATGAAAATATTTTATCTTTTGTCAATAATATTAGAACACGAGATGGTGGAACTCATGAAATTGGCTTTAAATCTGCTATTACAAGAGCATTTAATGATCATGCCCGATTAATAGGAGCTTTAAAAGATAAAGATTTAAATCTAGATGGTGCTGACATTAGAGAAGGTCTAACTGCTATCATTTCAATTAGAATTCCTGAAGACTTATTACAATTTGAAGGACAAACAAAAAATAAATTGGGAACACCTGAGGCTAAGAATGCGGTTGAACAAGTTGTATATGATCAAATGAAGTCTTATCTTGCAGAAAACGGTCAAATTTCAAGCAATTTAATTGCAAGATCAATTAGAGCTGCTAAAGCTAGGGAGGCTGCTAAAAAAGCTCGAGATGAGGTCAGAATGGTTAAACAAAAAACCTCGAAACCTGCTAATTTGATTGGTAAACTGACACCTGCTCAATATAAAAATCCAGATAAAAATGAATTGTTTTTGGTGGAAGGAGATTCTGCAGGTGGTACCGCAAAACAAGGTCGGGATCGGAGTTTTCAGGCTATTTTACCACTTAGAGGAAAGGTAATTAATACTGCTAAAGCTAAAATAGAGGAAGTTTTAAAAAATGAAGAAATAATGTCAATAATTAATGCTATAGGTGGTGGTTTTGGTCCTGACTTTGACGTTACAAAATCTAATTATAATAAAGTAATTATAATGACAGATGCCGATACTGATGGTGCTCATATTCAAATTCTTTTATTAACTTTTTTCTATCGTTATATGAAACCACTAGTTGAAAATGGTATGGTATATATTGCGACTCCACCTCTTTATAAAATAACTTCTAAAAGTGGTATTGAATATGCTTGGACTGATGAAGAACTGAGGGAAAAAATCCAAAAGAAAAATGTTCAAATACAGCGTTATAAAGGTCTTGGTGAAATGAATGATGAACAACTTTGGGAAACAACAATGGATCCAACAAGAAGAACCCTAATTAAAGTTTTAATAGGTGAAGATGGCGATGCTGAAAATAAAATGGAAATTTTGATGGGTGATGATGTTGAGCCAAGACGTGAATGGATTGAAAATAATGTTGTATTTGATAATGATGATAATTTTATTTTAGAGGATGTGTCTGAAGATGAATAGTAAAAATAACATATCTAAAAAAATGGATAAGTTTGTCGAAGAATATTTAGTAGAAAACTTTGAAAATATAATGGGAGATCGTTTTGGAAGATATTCTAAATATATTATTCAAGATCGTGCCCTTCCTGATGTAAGAGATGGTTTAAAACCAGTTCAAAGAAGAATTCTTTATGCAATGCATAAACTTGGACTTACATCTAATAAACCTTTTAAAAAGTCCGCAAGAATCGTTGGTGATGTTATTGGTAAATATCATCCACATGGTGACACCGCAGTCTATGATGCAATGGTTAGGATGAGTCAAACTTTTAAAATATTATTACCACTTATTGATATGCATGGGAATAATGGAAGTATTGATGGGGATCCTGCTGCCGCAATGCGTTATACAGAAGCTCGAATGAGTGTTTTTTCAGAACTTATGTTAGAGGATTTAGGGAAAAGAACAGTAGGTTTTGTACCTAATTTTGATGATGAGGAATTGGAACCAATAGTATTACCCTCAAAATTTCCTAATATTTTAGTTAATGGAGCAAGTGGTATATCTGCTGGTTATGCTACAGAAATTCCCCCTCACAATCCAGGAGAGGTAATAGATGCAGCTATTTATCGAATAAATAATCCTAATTCAACGACTGAAGAATTAATGCAATTTGTTAAAGGTCCTGATTTTCCTACTGGAGCAATTGTACAAGGACTTGAGGGATTAAAAAGTGCCTATGAAACAGGACGTGGTAAAGTTATTGTCCGTTCGAAATATGAGATTGATAAAAGTAAAATTGAACCAAGAATTATAATTACTGAGATTCCTTTTGATGTTAATAAGGCCGTTTTACTTAGAAAAATGAGTGATGTCGTTCAGTTAAAAGGTATTGAAGGAATTAAAATGATACGGGATGAATCAAGTAGGCAAGGCTTAAGAATTGTTATTGATTTAAGACGTGATGTAAATCCAGATAATATTATTAATTTTTTATTAAAACAAACTGATTTACAAACTTCTTATAATTTTAATATGGTTGCTATATCTCAAGGTAGACCTTTACAAATGGGGCTTGTCGATATTCTTGATGCATATATTACACATCAAAAAGAAGTTATTACCAATCGTAGTAATTATGATTTAGAAAAATCACTTAAGCGTTTAGAGATTGTTAAAGGATTAATTTCTATGGTATCTATTTTAGATTCCGTTATTGCGACAATCAGAAATTCTAAAAATAAAGCTGATGCGAAAGAAAATATTATTTCAAAGTATGGTTTTACCGATATTCAAGCAGAAGCAATTGTAATGTTACAATTATATCGTTTAACAAATACTGATATTTTTGCTTTAAGAACAGAACAAAAAGAATTAGAACAAAGTATTAAACAACTTAAGCATATTTTATCTAGTGAAACTGCTTTACAAAAAACAATTATTGCAGAACTTAGCCGAGTAAGAGAGATTGTAAATATTGAAAGAAAGACTCAAATTGAACACGAAGTCGAAGAGGTCGAGGTTAAGACAGAAGAATTTATTGCAAAAGAAGATGTAATGCTCTTGATTACTCATGATGGCTATTTAAAACGTCTTAGTAAAAAAGCTTTTCTTGCCACTACTGAACCAACAAAACTTAAAGATGGAGATGTTATTACAGATATATACGAGACTTCAACTACGGATACTTTAATTCAATTTACCGATAAAGGAAATTATATATTTTTACCAATTCATAAAATTCCTGAGGTTAAGCACAAGGATTTAGGTTTTCATGTTAGTACATTAATTGGAATGGAAACGAATGAAAAAGTTATTTTTTCCTTTCCTGTTGATGATTTTAATAAAGAGCGTTATGTTCTTTTAGCAACTGCTTCGGGACTAATTAAACGAATAAAATTATCTAGTTTATATGTTACAAGATATTCTAAGGCATTAAAAGCTACAAAAATTAAAGATGATGATTATGTTGTTAGTGCTGATGTAGTAACTGGAAGTAATTATGAAGTTGTCATTGCTACTAAAGATGGATATATGAATCGTTATGATGCATCTGAAGTTAGTATTATTGAGCCTGCTTCTTTTGGAGTGAAATCCATTGAACTTAAGAGTAGACCTAATGATTATGTAGTCGGTGCTAAATATGTTAGTGAAAAAGATATTGTTTTACTACTTACCAATCGCGGTAATATTAAAAGACTTCGTCCAGAAGAAATTAACAAAGGAAAGAAAAATAATGTGGGTAAAATGTATCTAAAGGCGGTTAAGTCTAATATGCATGAAGCCATTGACTTAGAAGTAATTCATGGCAAGAATGCTAATAGTGATCTTGCTAGTTATATTTTTTGTGAAAAAGGTTATGTTGAAATTGATTACACTCTTCTTAGAACAGCAATTGCTGATAATGGGAAAAAATTTGTTTCTAATACTAATGGGAAACCTTATGAAATTGTTATTTGCCGAAATGATAATGATTTAGAATTATAAATTTTAATTAGCATTTATATTACGGATATTTTGATATTATGATATAATTATCGCGTAGAGGTGGAAAGACATGTTAAAAATTGCAATTGATGGTCCAGCTGGTTCTGGTAAATCTACTATATCAAAAATCATAGCAACTAAACTTGGTATTGAATATATTGATACAGGTGCAATGTATCGTGCTATTACTTTAAAGGCAATCAAACTTGGCATTAATATAGATGATGAAAATCAGTATAACTTTTTAGAATCAACTTCATTAGATATTTGTAATGGTCGTTTCATTATGGATGGTGTTGATGTGAGTGATGAAATTAGGTCAGTTGAAGTGACCAATGCTGTTTCAACGCCATCAAAAATGGCAAGAGTTCGTGAATACTTGGTAGAGTATCAGCAGAAAATTAGTAATTCAAAAAATTGTATTATGGATGGACGTGATATTGGAACAGTTGTTTTGCCAGATGCCTCTATTAAAATATATCTAGATGCTACTATAGAGTGTCGTGCAAGACGAAGAATGTTAGAACGTAGAGAAAAAGGAATTGATTTATCACTTGAAGAAACAATTAGAGAAATTGAACTTCGTGATTGGAAAGATTCTACAAGAAAGCATAGCCCACTTAGATGTGCAGAGGATGCTGTAGTCATTGATAGTACCGATTTATCAATTGATGAAGTGGTTAGTCGGATTATAAATTTAGTAAATGAGAGGACAAAAAAAATGAGTAAATACGCTTATAAAGAAGGACAAAATGTTAGGGGAATGATTATTAATGTAACAAAGGATGCTATTTATCTAACCATTGATGAGGATAATAAAGCAGTAATTTATGCTAATGATTTAAAGGGATATCAAGAAGGTCAAAAACTTTATGATACATATTATGAAGGTCAAGAATTTGAAGGTTTAGTAAAACAAATTACAAAGGATAAAAAAACTGGCGAACCTCTATTTATTTTGTCAACTACATTACAGGATGAAAAAGATAAATTGACATTATTTGAACAAATTAAAGATAACGATGAAATAATTAAAGCAAAAGTAGTAAAAGTTACATCTGCAGGTGCCGATTTAGAATACGAAGGATTTAAGTTATTTTTGCCAACTAAATTTATTGATTTGAAAGAGGAAGCACTACATTCTTTGAAAGGTCAATTTTTAGATGTAATGGTTATTTACGTTAATAAAGATCGTTTACAGGTTGTTGTTTCTAATGTGATGGCTATGAAAAAACAATATCGACTTGCAAAAGAAAAAGCATATGCTGCTTTATCCATAGGAATGGAAACTGAAGGTGAAGTGCTAACTGTCTTACCATATGGTGCAATTGTTAGCCTTGGTGAAGTAAGTGGTTTACTTCATCAATCTGAAGTTGATCATAAACCTATTAGAAATGTTTCATCACGCTTAAAAGTTGGTGATAAAGTGAAAGTAAAAATTATAGGTATAGATGGTAATAAAATTTCTCTTTCAATGAAGGCTTTAGTGAAACATCCATGGGAAGTTCTAAAAGAAAAATATCATGTAGGAGATATTTTTGAAGGAATAGTAAAAAAAGTAATTCCTGCTGGTTTAATCATTGAATTAACCGAAGACTATTCGGGATTAATGCCAAGAAGCGAATATTCTTGGTTTGCTAATGTGAAATTTGATCAAGAAGTAAAAGAGGGCGATACCATAACAGTCAAGGTTATGGCGATTGATGATGAAAAAAATCGTGTAAGTTTATCACATAGAGAAACTTTAGAAAATGCTTGGTCTGATATTAAATTACATCGAGGTGATAAAATTACTGTAACGGTTTCTTCTATTATAGATAAAGGTGCCCTTGTTAATTATAAAAATGTTCAAGGTTTTTTACCAATTAGTGAAGTTACATCACTCAAGAGAATATCTAAAGTTGATGAAGTTTACCCAGTTAACTCAACCCTTGAGGTAATGGTACAAGATTGTGATCCAGCTTTTGCAAAATTACGTGTTAGTGCAAAAGCAATTGAAATTGCAAAAGAAAGAGATACATTTGATAAATATTTTGCAGAACAAGAAAAAGAACTACCAACCAATACCATAGGTGATATGTTAGGTAACCTTAATTTAGAAGAGAAAGAAAAATAATTATGAAAAGAGGAACAGTTGCGATTGTAGGTCGGCCTAATGTTGGAAAGTCGAGTATCTTCAATCGATTAGCAGGTGAAAAATTAGCAATTACGGATGATGCTAGTGGCATTACAAGAGATCGATTATATACAAATTGTGAATGGTTAGATCAAGAGTTCTCATTAATTGATACAGGTGGAATTGAGCTTAAAAATGTTCCCTTTATGGAAGAAATCAAGGCACAAGCTCAATTAGCAATTGATGAGGCAGATGTTATTGTCTTGGTTACTGATGGAAGAGTAGGAATTACTAATGGAGATCGCGATGTTATAAATATTTTACATCGGAGTAAAAAACCTGTTATTGTTGCCGCAAACAAAATAGATGACATAAAATTCATGGATAATATCTATGAATTTTATAATTTAGGGGTTGACGAAGTCTTTGCAATTAGTGCTCTTCATGGGATTGGTATTGGTGATATGCTAGATTGTATCATTGAACTACTACCAGAAAAAAAAATTAAAAGATATGATGATACTACTGAATTTTGTATTATTGGACAACCCAATGTTGGCAAAAGTTCTTTAACAAATGCAATACTAGGAACGGAAAGAGTTATTGTTAGTGATATTGCAGGAACAACTCGTGATGCAATTGATTCTAAGTTTACAAAAGATGGTATAAATTATGTTGTCATAGATACAGCTGGAATTAGAAAACAAGGGAAAATTTATGAAAATGCCGAAAAATATAGCGTTCTTAGAGCTATTAAAGCAATAGAGAGATCATCAATTGTTTTAGTCGTTTTAGATGGAACAAAGGAAATTGAGGAGCAAGATAAAAGAATTGCTGGTTATGCGGCAGAATATAATAAGGGTGTTATTATCGTTGTTAACAAGTGGGATGCTGTTGAAAAAGATGAAAAAACGATGAAAGAATATACGGAAAAAATTAGAAAAAATTTTTTATTCTTAAATTATGCTCCAATTGTTTTTGTTTCAGCTTTAAAAAATCAACGAATCCAAACACTCTTTGAACAAATAAAAATTGTTTCGCAAAATTATACAAGAAGGCTTGCAACTAATGTTTTAAATGATATTTTACTTGATGCTTCATTAATGAATCAAGCACCTATTTTTAATGGTGATCGTATAAAAATTTATTATGGTTCCCAAGTTGAGATAGCACCTCCAACTTTTGTTCTTTTTGTAAATGATCCCAATTATATGCATTTTTCATATCAACGATATTTGGAAAATCGTTTTCGAGAAGCCTTTATGTTAGAGGGCACTCCAATTAAAATTATATTAAGAAAGCGAGAAAATTAATGGAAAAGGTTTCAATTATTGGTGCAGGTAGTTGGGGAAGTGCACTTGCTAGAATTCTTGGCGATAATCATTATCAAGTATTACTTTATGATACTGATAAGAATACTGTCGATGAAATAAATCATTTTCATACAAATTTATCTAAACTTCCAGTTGGGATGCTTCCTTTAAAAGTTAAAGCTACTACTTCAATTAAAGAAGTTATAGATTTTTCAGATATCATTGTTTTGAGTGTTCCAACCAAGGTATTAAGAAGTGTTTTAAATTTGATCAATGAGATAATAGATAAACCAAAACTTTTTGTTAATACTTCAAAAGGACTTGAACCAGATACTTATCTAAGAGTATCAGAGGTTTTAAATACGACAATTAATAACCATTACATAAAAGGATTTGTTGCTTTAACAGGACCATCACATGCAGAAGAAGTTATAAGACAATTACCCACAACTATTTGTTCCGTATCCACAAATAAAGAAGATGCTAAATTAATACAAAAAATATTTAATAATTCGACCTACTTTAGAGTATATACGGGTTCAGATTTAGTCGGTTCTGAACTTTGTAGTGCTATTAAAAATGTCTATGCTATTGCATCAGGTATGCTTGAAGGTTGTGGATATGGTGATAATGCAAGAGCAGGATTAATTTCAAGAGCTTTGGTTGAAATGAAAAGAATTGTTGTTGCAATGGGTGGTAAAGAAGATACAATATATGGATTAACTGGAGTTGGTGATTTAGTCGTAACGACAACTTCACATCATTCAAGAAATTTTCAAGCAGGTGTAAAACTTGCAAAAGGTAGTAATCTTGCGGAAACAATAGCTTCCATGTCAATGGTGGTTGAGGGAGCAAGAACAGCAGAGGCTGTATATGAAGTTTCTAAAAAATTAAATCTTTCAACACCAATTATTGATGCAGTTTATAATGTAATTTATAGAAAGCAGAGTGTCAAAAAAGCAGTAGCTGAATTAATGAATCGCTCATTAAAAGATGAATAAACAAATTATAGTAGAATTATTTTATTATTTATTTAGTTAGTTAAATCACTAGAAATAGTGATTTTTTTTATAAATACATACTTGTTCTATCATTTTATTTTAAAAACTTTAGAACTATTTTTATAAATTTGTCAACTAAAAAAAGAAATTACTTGAAATATGATACACTAGATGATATAATTAATATCGTATATTTTAGAAAGGAAAAAATGTATGTTAAAATTATCGAAAAAAATCTATTTAATTTTAGCAATCGTTAGTGCATTTCTTACAATTACTTCATGTAGTAGATTAGTTGGCATTAAAATTGATCTTGGAGAATCTAATTATGAAGTAAGACTTGGACAAAGTCTTGAAATCGTTCCAGTTGTTACCGAAAATAATAATCCAAGTGATGCTCCGATTGCATATTATTCATATGACAATTCAATAGCTAGTTTTACTGATAAAAAACTAGTTGCTCATAATATAGGTCAAGTTCGTATCAAAGTATATAGTGTTGACAATCCCAATATTTATGATGTTGCCATTGTTAACGTTGTAAAAGATAACTCACTTGAAGTAGAGTTTGAGTATGAAGAAATCATGTTAAAGGGAGAAAAGCAAACTATAAATTATCAGTTTCAAATAGATGATGGTAGAAAACTAACCTTTACAACAAATAATCAAGAAGTTATCAAAGTTGATGAAGAGGGAAATCTTATTGCGGTAGGCATTGGTGAGGCTCTTATTACAACGAGAATTGACTCTTTATATGATGAGGGAGTATATAAAGATTATAATTTAACTATAAATGTAATCTGCGCAAATGGACAACATAAAATACTCAAAGCCGCCGAACTCAATGTAGACCAAAGCCGTAACCCAATTTCGGATTACGGCTTTCCAATTAACCTATTTTTTATTATAAATTTTACAATCAATATCTGCTTTTACTTGCAATAAAAGAGCAAAATGTGCTATACTATTTGCAATAGTTAAACACGGTTTATTTTCTTAAATCTAAATTTTGGGGAATGTACATCTTCCCTCCCCCATCGGGCGCGCTAGCGCCTTCTTTTCGGGACATGAGTTCGCATATGCGTACAGCATGCTGCTAACCCTCTTAAACGCAGACTCCTTGCGCTCGCCTAATCTTTCGGCGTGTTGCAATTACTTTGTTTTTCAGACCAAGACTCTTTTGTGAGACAACATTCTGTTCATGCGGGCAAAACGTGTAAATTAAAAACGTAATTATTTCACGATTGTTAAATTAACAAATCAGGAGATTATACTATGATATATAATTCATCAGGATAAAATAAAGTATGCTTTTGCAAATAATATATTTTATATGAACTTACTTTCAGAATATATAAACAAGGAGGTCTGATATGAAAACATATTCATTATTAGATATATATAAATTAAATCGTAAGATTTTAGGTGTAATGATGCCTATCGCAGCGACAGTATTTTTATTGTTGGCAGTAATTATTCTTGTTGCTATGCCTGCTGTATGGTGGGTAAGCCTAATATTGTTCGGGATTGCGCTTGGACTTATACTGTTATGTATCTTTATTTGCAAATACATAGATAAAAAAATCAGAGATTTGGAAGAAAAAGAGCACAATAATTAAACGTTTTTATAACTTATATTTATTTGAAATATTTATAACGGGAGAATAATTTTATGAATAAGATATTAGCAAACAAAAAAAGAACTTGTTTTATCGTTTTATTGCTTACAGTTTTAGTATTTGTTGCTATATGCATTACTTTACAAGAAAGAAATACCGTTTTCGCGGCAAGCGCAGACGTGAAAACTGAAGAGTACTCTTCTTTGGATTCCGATTATATTATTGGTTATGAAGGACTGACTATTCGGGATTATCCAAATAAATTGCATGCAACGAAGGCTGCAGTTAATTCAAAAGATAACGGCGGCTTTGAATTGAGTGGTTTAAATGAGGATGATCCCATTGTGTCTATTATTCCTAAAGAGTATTTTTTTAATGTTGGACAAATTTTGAAAATGGGAGATGAATATGGTTATTTCATAGATACAAAGCAAAAGGCGAATCAAAATTATTTATCCAATGTTATGGTTTTTGACATAACAACTAATACAGATTTGACAAGCACTATTGATCGTGTAATAGTTGAAGTGACACCTATCTTTCAATATAAATATGTAGGACTCACTAATAATGCCGAAGCGGAAATGTTTCATGGGTTTTACCTCTCTTACGGTCAACTTACCGATTCATGTGTAGTTCCATATCCTTCAAAGATGGAAAATTATACATTTGTTCACACTTTGGAATATGGTATGACCGAAGACTATTACCTTAAAGACGTTTCATTTGGAGCTTCACTATTCAACGAGCAATCGCTTAACAGAGGTTATAGCGGATATGATCCATACAATGATTACGGTTCCTATTTCACTGGATTTGATTATTCCTATCAAGGAAAATATCGTGAATATGGTGAATTTAATGGAGCAGATTTAGGTTGGAATATTGCCGATAGCGTGTTCTATTGGTTAGGTTATTTTGATGCGGTGCCTGTTGTCGGATCGGTTACATCAGTATTAGGTCAAATTTACTCGACTGTGTCATTGGGCAAAGGATGGATTGATTTTGCTGTTGATACATATAATGCTGTTGAAGGAGAAATTAAGTCTACAGAAAACAAACTAACAGCAACTTGTTATTATCAAAACAGAGACGACCAATTAAAATATTATAAAGACGAAAAAGGAAATCCTGTACTAACCAAGACCGCTACTTTAGTCGTAGATTCAGGGACAGAAAAAAGTATATGGTACGGCGTAGGCGACAATGTAACGGCGTATTTTTCAATCGGACATTCCGCATTAAATGGAAAAATTCCGAACCACACTCGCTTTACCAACCAATTAGGTTTACAGATCGTGAGTTCAAATAATGATGAGGTCGTTGCTGCAGGAAGCACCATCATTAGCGATTCTTTAAGAGAACAAGAAACGAAAACACTTACGCTTGACGAGTCAAGCGATATCTATATGTTGCCAGAAGGTGGAGATAAATTTACTTTTGATGCTGAATTTGCCAGTGATTATAATATACAATTTGATACAGATTCGAATGTGGATGTCATTGTGAACGGTCAAACTTATCACGGCAAAAATTTTGATATAGATGTTTCGGTTAGGAGCGGTGAAAGAATTGATATAACTATCGCAGGCAATGAGAAAGGAATCCATACTCCCATTTCGGTAACACCAAGTACAAACCTTACAGGTATGAACATCCCCGGTAATGAATATTATTTGTTAAAAACAAATGAATTGTCCGGAGTAACAAGCCTCACAACAAGCAATGCAAACATTGTTATCAGCGGATTTTATATTAAAGGGGATGATGGGCTCATTTTATATGATGAATACGGTTCTATTACCGAAACGAATGAGATTTCATATCCTTTTCCGGACGATGAAAGTTATTATATCGTTCTGCATAATAAAACTGGCAGTTCAAAATCAGACATCAGCATAAATATTGCAGAAATTCCGACGATCACGGAAGGTAATCCGAAAAGTTTAGAATTGCTGAGCAATTACAGTTATTATGAGTTTCGCACAGGTTCGACTGGCGGTCGATATGTTCAGACTGTTTCGGGAACTGAAACAGATGATTTAAGATACAAAGTTTTAAACCAAAATTTTGATCCGATCACAAACGGCTACAGTTATGTTGACGGAGAATATATTATGTCGTTTTCTCCGAATACGACTTACTATATTGCGATAATTTCGGATAAGAAAGACACTGCTTCTGTCACTATCAACAGGGAATCGAAAGCATACCAATGGCAAATCTCCGGCGGAAAATTCGGAAACGGTTATATAACCTATGATCGAGAAATTTATGCCCCGAGAGGAACGTCATATATATTGGAATTTTTGGTAAACGGCATAGTCGTCGATACAAACTATTACAGCGAAGATGATGTGCATAACTATTTCGGTGGATATGATATTTCTGTTAATCAGTCCGGGGTATTAAACATACCCTCATCTACGCCGGTCAGAGGTTCCGGTATTACCGTATACGCGAAATATAATAATGAAGCGTCATACGATCATAGTTTAAAATTGATTCCTGACTTTGCCGACAAGTTGAACGTTATTACAAAAAATATGGAGTCAACGTTAGGATTTTCCGTTTCTGTCCCCAAATATGTAAAGACAGTTCATTATACTTTATCTGTCGGCGGGAAAGAAGCTTCTTTCACAAGAAGTATTTCAAATTATAAAGCAGTAAACTATATCACTGAGGACATCCAATCGAATTATAATACAATGGGGTATAGCGGAATCGGGAATATCACTATAACCATAGACAGACTGGACGTTGTGACTGCGGTAAACAGCACATATTCTTACAACTGCAATTACTCTGCACAGGTTCATAATCTTTTTGGCGGAGGAGACGGTTCGGCAAGCAATCCGTTCACTTTGTCGTGTTACAGACACCTCAATAATATGAGAAAAGCCGTGAAAAATAGTCGGTTGGACTATAATTTCAAAATGACAAGCGACATTTTAATGAAACAAACGGAAACAAATTATTACTGGGATGCTTGGTGGGAATTGATTCCCGCAACATTTTATGGCGTGTTTGACGGCAACGGCTATCAGATCAGACGATTAAATTTAGTTATGCCTACCGACGGTTCGACGATAGATTCGTATTATGGATTATTCAGAATCAACCGAGGAACCATTAAAAATCTTAAATTGTACGAAGGTGGCACGAATACATATAAGCAAATGGGTCAGGATACGACAAAAACGATTTATGTCGGAATGATAGCGGGAAAGAACTATGGTACTATAACGAACTGCACTTATGAATCCGGCAAATTTAACATGTGCTTCTTCGCGCCAAATGTTTATTCTGGAGGAATAGCCGGATATAACAACGGAAAAATCAATAATTGTTCGGTACAGATATATTCTCTCGACGGGTACGGTCACAAAGGTGGCATTGTAGGTTATAACGCAAGTTCTGGAACTGTAACGGGTTGTAAAGTTGAAGGATTATTATCGGCAAGATATTCGCCGGATGAAATTGAACGCACGAACCAATATTCTGTAGGTGGCATTGTGGGTATTAACTATGGTAAAGTGACGAATAACAAGAATTATGCCACTTTGAGTATAAATGTCAAGTTAAATATCCTCAATTTTGTTCATTTAACTATCCTCAGTTTG
>UQBM01000021.1 GCA_900539265.1 uncultured Mollicutes bacterium
TATTTTTTTACCTCGCTTATAATTGTAATAAAAAATACATTAGATTTCAAGTAATCAATATCAGATTACTAAATCTAATGTATCTTTTTTTTATTTGTCCGTTTTAATCAAACTAGTTCATGAAAGAACAAATTATTTTTGTTCTTTTTTTATTAACTTTATTGATAAAAAATAATAAATTCTATAATTTTAGTATGATATTTAACCATTTTATATGATAGAATATTAATATAGCACTTTGATAGCAATAAAAAAAGTATGTTTTTACATTATAATTTTTTATGATAAGATTATAATGTTGAAAAATATCTCATAATTTGCTATAATATTTATGATATTTATAATAAAGGAGAAATTAAATGAAAAAGTTTTTTTACTTATTTATAATCACTTGCTTTTTATTGTTGATTTCTAGTTGTGAAACGACGAATAAGCTTGTTAGTGAATTAACAATAATTTCTGTCAATGATTTTCATGGGGCATTAGATGAATCTGATGGTAAATATGGTGTAGCAAGACTTGCAAATTCGATTTCGGCGGAAACTAAAAATTCAGAGGCTTCCATTTTGGTATCAGCTGGTGATATGTTTCAAGGAACTGCTTTATCAAATTATGATCATGGTAAAACAGTGATTGATATCATGAATAAAATGAAATTTGATGCAATGGTTATCGGTAACCACGAATTTGATTGGGGATATGAAGAAATATATAAATATGTTGACGGTAATGATGATAATGGTGAGGCGACCTTTCCTTTTTTAGGATGCAATATTATTGAAAAAAGTACAGGTCAAAGACCAGTAGGGATAGATGCTTATCAAATTATAAAACGTGGTGGTTTAAAAATTGCAATTGTTGGTTATATGGGAGAGGGGAATGAAAGTGATATTGCGGAAGCTATGATTAAGGACTACGAATTTGCAAATCCCATTTCGTATATTAAATCGACAATTTCTGATTTAAGAATTAATCAAGGTGTTGATGTAGTTATTGTATCAGGACATGAAGGTAATGGCTCAAATCAAATGCTAGCATCATTAGCGGGAGATGAAAGGGTCGATGCAATCATTAATGCTCATACTCATTCAACTTATAGTGGAACTATTACTAGAAGTGATGGAGTAAAAATTCCTTATGTTCAAGCTGGTAGTGCTGGAGAAAAATTTGGTTTAATGAAACTAAGTATTGATCAAAATACTAAAAAAGTAACAGGAGGAACGGCAGAGGTAAAATATAATCTTTCAAAAACAGAGGATTCTTCTATTAAAACAATTGTTTCGAATTTAAAAGAAGAGACTTTACCAGTATTTGGAAGAGTTATTGGCGTCGCAAATGAATATGTCGATCGATATGGTGCTGCGGATTGGGCTGCCACTGCTTTAAAAGAATATGCCATAACTGATATTGCGGTAATTAATATAGGTGGAATTAGGGCACAGGCTTTCCCAATTGAGCAATCAACAAGTATCACGGTTTCTAAAATTTATGAAATCATGCCATTTGATAATGTTTTAAAAACTGTTGATTTAAAAGGATCAGATGTGAGAATTTTAGTTAATAAAAGTGATTTTATTATGAGTAGTAATGTATACCAAGATCGTGCTACAGGATTAATTTATATTAATGGTGAGTTACTTGATAATGATAAAATGTATTCGGTAGCAACAATTGATTATATTTTTGATAAACCAGAAAATCCTTTTTTAGGAGGTCAAAATATTTCTAATACTGGTATTTTATTTAGAGATATTTTAATACAAACGATAGAAAAAGATGGAACAATTATAATTCCAGTAAGAGGTAAAAATGAGTAATAAAGTTGTTATTTTAAGTGATAGTACATGTGATTTAGGTGAAGAATTATTAAAAAAATATAATATTCATATAATACCTTTACATGTTAATTTTGATGATGAATCTTATTTAGATGGCATAGAAATTCAATTAGAAGATTTATATAAAAAAGTAGAAGAAAAGAAAAAATTACCTACAACATCAGCGGCATCTTATGGTGAAATGAAAGATTTTTTTAAAAAATATTTAGATGAAGGTTATGATATTGTATATACTGGAATTAGTTCTAAGATGTCAGCTACTTTTAATGTCGCATGTTCAGTTAGAGAAGATTTAGACAAAGAGCGAATCTTTTTAGTTGATAGTGGTAATTTATCAACTGGTATTGGTCTAGTTTTATTAAAAGCTGCTACTTTTCGTGATCAAGGATTATCTGCTAAAGAGATTGCACAAAAACTTGAGGAAATAGTACCTCGTGTTAAATCGCAATTTGTTATAGATACACTTGAATATTTATATAAGGGAGGAAGATGTAGTAGCGTGGCCTATGTCTTTTCAAAAGTATTGAAAGTTAAACCTTTAATAGTTGTTAGAGAAAAAACAATGCAAGTAGGAGCTAAATTTATTGGTAGTATTACAAAGTCTCAAAAGGGAATGACGAATATGTTTTTAAAGGATTTCCCTAATATTGATAAAGAGTTTGTTTTTATTACGCATACTTTAGCATATGATGGGGCTAAGTATATTAAATCATTAATTTCTAATGTAAGTGATGAAATTGAGAATTTGTATGAAACTATTGCAGGATGTGGAATTGGTTCTCATTGTGGAAAAAATACAATTGGTATTTTATATATTATGAAAGATGAGATAGTCAAAAAACAAGAAAACGTTGTATAGTAGAAATATATTATTTAGATAGTAAAAGTACCATTAGATAATATTATCTAATGGTATTATTTTTAGGAGGATAAATGAAACGTGTGGAATTACTTGCTCCTGCAAAAGATTTGTATACCGTAAAGGTTGCAATTGAAGCAGGTGCTAATGCGGTATACCTTGGTGGAAAAAACTTTGGGGCTAGATTTTTTGCAACTAATTTAGGAAATGATGATTTAAAAAATGCTGTTTTATTTGCTCATACAAGAGGAGCAAAAATTTATGTTACAGTTAATACTATTGTGTATCAATCTGAATGGGATCAACTTGTTGAATATCTAGATTATTTATCAAAAATAGGTGTTGATGCTATTATTGTACAAGATTTAGGTGTTCTCTATTATATTAGAAGTAATTATCCTAATATGGAAGTTCATGCATCAACGCAAATGAATATTTACAATGAAAGAGGATTAGAAATTTTAATAAAATTAGGTGTAAAAAGGGTTGTTTTGGCAAGAGAAACTTCCCTTGAGAACATAAAAAGTTTTAAAAATAAGGATATTGAATTAGAAGTCTTTGTTCATGGTGCTCTTTGTTTTTGTGCTTCAGGTAATTGCTTGATGAGTTATTCGATTGGTAATAGAAGTGGTAATAGAGGAAAATGTGCTCAACCATGTCGTAAAAACTATACTTTATATGAAAATAAGACCAAAATTTCATCTAATTTAGCATTGATGTCAATGAAAGATCTTTGTACAATTTATCATATAGATAAATTAATGGAAGCAGGTATAACTTCTTTTAAAATTGAGGGACGTATGAAAAGTCCAGAATATGTTTATGTGACTGTAAAGGCTTATAAAAAAGCGATTGATGCTTATTATGATAAAATGTCAATGGTGGATATAGCAGATGAAATTATGAAAATGAAGATGGTTTTTAATCGGCAGTTCACAAAGGGTTATTTACTGAATGAAAATAACAATTTACTCACTAATATCAATAGTGTAAACCATCAAGGTATTGTTATTGGGAAAATTATTAAATGTGATTCTAAAAAAATTGTAATCAAATTATCATCTGATTTAACAAAACAAGATGCTCTTAGAATTAATGCATCAGAAGGTATAGGTTTTTATGTGCAGAAGATGTTTGTTGATGGTGTTGAAAGAACAATTGCTAGGGCAAATGAGATTGTAAAAATTCCAATTAGTATAAAAGATTGTTTAGGGAAAGAGGTTTTAAAAACCAAATCGGTAGATATTTGTTCAGAATTAAAGAATTTTATGCTAAAGGAACAAGTTAAGATTCCTCTTTATGGTGAATTTCGTTTAAAAATAGGTCAACAAGCAAAACTTAGAGTATCAGATGATAAAAATAGTGTTGAAGTTACTACCGATGAAGTATTAAATAATCATATCAATCAACCTCAAAATGATGGATTTTATATCAATATTCTTAATAAATTAGGTGATACACCTTTTTATTTTAAAAAGTTATTTATTGATAATGACCAAAAGGCATTTATAAGTGTAAAAGAGTTAAATAATTTGCGAAAAAAGGCAATTCATAACTTAATTGAAAAAAGAAATAACAAAGAAATTATCCATGCTCTTCCTCTAGTATTAGAACATAACAAATATGTAAAATTAATTCCATCATTTGAGGCAATTGTTCATACAGAAGAACAATATCAAATATGTAAAAAATATGGTATCCAAACAATTTATACTGATTATCCATCTTCAATGATGATAGTTTCTCGTTTCTTGTTAAAAAATCAAAGCAATTATATGATTCATAATTTAGGTCATATTGAAAAAAATAATGTTGCATCACCTTATTTTAATATTGTTAATCAACAAGCGATTGAATTAGTCAAAGACTTAGGGTTTAGTAAAATTTATTTATCTTATGAGTTGGATTTAACGCAGATAAAATTATTAGATTTGAACAAGATTGAAACAAATATTGGTATTCCTATTTATGGAAAGATGGATGTTATGGTTTTTAAACATTGTATGATTGCTAAATCAAAAGGTTATATTAAGAAATCTTGTCGAAAGTGTTTAAATAATAATTATTTCTTAGAAGATGAATATCATAATAAATTTGAGCTCTTTCCTAATCCTATAGACGATTGCACTTCGCGATTAATTAACTATAAGCCTATTGATTTAATCGATCAAATTGATGTATTAAAAAAAGAAGGTATCAATCTTTACTTGTTAACATTTACTACCGAAAAAGCTGATGAAGTAGAAAAAATTCTAAAAAGAATAAAAGTGAAACAATGCAACTAATTTTTATAGGAAATTTTTAATAAACTATTTACTTAATTTTATAATATAATAAAAAAGACTATTCGAAAAAACTGTATTAAAATATTTTAATAGAGAACGAATAGTCTTTTTATAATATTATATAAAACAATTAATCAATATCAAGAGCATTAAGACCTTTTTTGGATAATATCTTGGTACGTCTTTTTTCTTTAAAAAAACTCATTGATAAAAAAGCGAGCAACATCAAAATGGCTGAATAAATATATAGGAGTTTTAAACTAGCATCGCTTGTATACATGATAATGCCAATCAAAATAGGAGTAATAGTTTGTGCCACCATTGAAATTGTATAGTAATAACCTGTATATTTACCAATATTATTTCTAGATGACATTTCTACCATCATTGGATAAGAATTGGCATTAATTAAAGCCCAACCAAATCCACATATAGCGATACAAATATAAATTGGTATGACACTAAATGGTAATTTATTATTATTTTTTTCAATCAATTGATGGTATTCCTCTTTAAAAACGCCATTAAAAAAGAAATATAAAAGTATAATTATAAATCCAATAGTTAGGGCAGCTATTCCAATTAAAACAGTATTTTTACGACCAATTTTTGAAGGTAAATTTGCTGCTAAGAGAAAGGTAAGAATTGATGAAATAGTTAAAATAATAACAATGGTTGAAGCAATACCTTCATCACCTAGGATTTTTTTACAAAACAAACTATTAAAGGTTTCAATGGCATTAAATGACATAAACCAAAGCAAAACTCCGATAAGTAATACAATAAAATTTTTCTTATCAGCTTTACCTAGTGGTTTATTCTCAGATATTTCTCCAAGAGTTTCACTCAATTTTTCTCCATACTCAATGTCTTCTTGATTTTCTTTTAAAAGTTTATTTTCATTAATTTTAAATATCAATAATAGCATAGCAAGAATCATAAAAAAACTAGCTATACAAAAAGCGATAATAGCATTACCTTTATTGGTTGGTTCCCAATTTGTAATACTAGAATCTTTAGCTATTTTTAGAAAAAGTGCTAAAGCACCTGCTAAAATGGCACCAAGATAACCTACAAAATTAATAATCCCATTTGCTTTAGAACGAAGAGGTTTAGGAGTTACATCAGGCATAAGAGCTACAGCAGGATTGCGATACATATTCATAATAATTAAAATAATAGCCATCATTATGATAACCCCGAATAAAGATTCAATGTAAAACATTATTGCAATTAGTGGAAAAAAAAGGGCAGATAAAATCATTCCAACAACAATATATGGCATTCTTTTACCATATTTCGTTTTGGTTTTATCAGATAAAGTACCAAAAAGAGGAAGCATAAAGATGGCCAAAGCATTATCACCAGCCATAATAATGCCAATAATAAATTCATTACTTTCACCATATTTTTTTCTGAGTAAGTAATCTAAAAATAAAGGGCAATAGTTATTATACATTTGCCAAAGCATCAAAATGGAAAAGAAAGCACAGCCAATATATAGGGTATTTTTGGTATTTAATTTTAAAGTTCTATTATTTTCAATTGATTTATTTGATTCCATATAGTACTCCTAATCTTTGTTTAGTTATTACAATAAAATAGTATATCAAAAAAAGAATTTTTTTGCAAAAGAAAAAATCAAATTGCTTTGATTTTTTCTTTTTTATCTATGAAAAGATTTTTGATAGTGTAAGAAGTTACGAAAATAAAGATGAGACAACAACCAGTTTCTGAAATTGGATATGCCCACCATATAGCATCATCACTTTTAGTAATAATTTTTAAAATTAGTGCTGTGGGTATCAAAATAACTGCTTGACGAAGAATGCTCATTAGGGTAGATTTGTAACCATGACCGATGGCTTGAAACATTGATGATATAATAATTGAAATAGCAGCTGGAATAAAACAAAAGCTAATAATGCGAAAAGCTCTAATCGCTAGTTTGGAAATGTCACCTAAATTAAAAGAAGCCGTGATGATTCCAGAGCCAAATTGAAAGATTAATAGACCAATAGTCATAATGATAAAAGAAGTTATCATAGACAGTTTAAAGGTTTTAAGAAATCTTTCTTTTTCTTTAGCTCCATAGTTATATCCCATAATAGGCATAGCTCCTTGCGTTAAACCAAATACAGGCATAAAAATAAAGGATTGAACTTTAAAATATGTACCAAGAATTGTTACACCACTAGATGATAAAATTCGATTCAAAATAATTGTAGTAATAGCGTTAATAGAATTCATAATGGCTACTGCAAGCCCGACATTAAAAATATCCTTAATTATTATTTTTTCTATTTTAAATTGTTTATAATTAAAAGAAACTTGTTGTTTTTTAAAAATAATAATTGAAGTTACAAAAAGACCAGAAATACACTGGGCAATAACGGTTGCAATTGCAGCACCTCTAACACCAAGACCTAGACCAAAAGGTAGACCAATTCCTTCACCTGCATTAAAAATAAAAATAGGATCAAGAATAATATTAGTAATAGCACCTATTAGTTGAGAAATCATAGGAGTTATCATATTACCTGTTCCTTGAAGAATTTTGCTAATTACAACTTCAAAATATGATCCTACGCTAAAGGCCATTACAATTTGTAAGTATTGTATAGATAAATTTTTTATATTTTCACTATCATGATAAATCATCATAAAAAGTTTGGGAACAAACAAACTGCAACTAAGAGTAATAAGATAAGCAAAAAAAGTAATAATAAGACCAGTTTTCGCAGCATCATCAGCTTTTTTTTGTTTTTTGGCTCCTAGGCATCTTGAAATAACTGAGCTAGTGCCTACACCAATACCTAGCGAAATAGCAAGTACAATCATTTGAATAGGAAAAGCATAATTTAATGCGGTAAGTTCATTATTGGTTTCAGTTATTCTTGAAACATAAAGACTATCAACTATGTTATATAAAGCTTGTATTAGCATTGAAAAAATGGCAGGTATACTCATAGTAAAAAGGAGTTTTCCAATTTTAGAAGTAGCCATTTTTTGTGTTGTTTTCGCTTGCTTATCAGTAGTTTCCATCATTATACCTCCTAAATCTTATTAATTATACATAAAAAAACAAAGTTAGTCAAAAATATTGCAATCAATTAAATTTATAGAAAAATTACTAAATTTTCAGTTAAATTTCACGATAAAACCTATAAAATATGATATAATAATCATAAGTATTAAGAAATTGTGAGGAAATTATGCCAAAAATTTTAATTGTAGACGATGAATTAAACATAAGAGAACTTGTAAAAAAATATGCTATCTTTGATAATTTTGAATCAGATACCGCAACAAATGGAATAGAAGCTATTGAGATGTGTAAACATAATGATTATGATTTAGTTATTATGGATATTATGATGCCAGAACTTGATGGCTTTTCAGCTGTTAAAGAAATTAGGAAAACAAATGATGTACCTGTAATTATGCTTTCGGCGCGATCAGAAGAATATGATAAATTGTATGGTTTTGATCTTGGTATTGATGACTATGTGACTAAACCTTTTTCGCCTAAAGAACTTATGATGAGAGTCAATGCTGTAATCAATAGAGTAGGAGCTAAAAATAAAAAAGTAGATGTCAGTGATACTTGGAATTACAAAAATCTTCGAATTGATTTTAGCGCTCATATTGTCTATATTGATGGCGAAAGAACGGAACTTACGCCAAAAGAATATGAACTTTTAGTTTATCTAACCAAAAATGCTAACATTGCTATTACAAGAGAGCAATTATTAGAAAAAGTATGGGGTTATGATTACTATGGTGATGATCGGACATTGGATACACATATGAAATCACTTCGGAAAAAGTTGGGAAAATATGCTGATAATATTATTACAATAAGAAGGGTTGGTTATCGATTTGAAACTGAAAACTACTAGTTTAATGTGGAAATTATTTTTTGCAATTTTACTATTTGCAACCATAATTGTACTAGTTTTTATTATTTTCCAAATAGCATTATTAGGTAGATTTTATCGAAGTAATAAAATAAATAGAACTACTGAATTAATTTATGAAGTCAGTGCTGCTATCGAAAATCAAGATATTCAAAATTTTATTCAAGATGAAAGTCTTCTAGTAAGCAATTTAGAAAAAATTTCTCTAGATGAAGAGGCAGCTATTTATCTTTACGCAAAACCACTTATTATTACTAGCAATGACAAACTTTTATATTCTAACACGCTTATTTATAAAACTATTAGTGGTGGTTCATTTAATAAATTAGAACCAACTTTAATAGATGAAATATGGCGAAAAGCAAAGACAACTTCATTTGATAAATTTTATGCTATTATTTCTGTTAATCCTGTACCAAGTTTTGATCAAATTCAAATATTAAGCGTGGAAAGTCCAACTAAGCAATTAACTAGAGATTTATCTAATCAAAACGATTCGATTATGTGTTGTTCATTTGTAAAGTTAAGTGATGGAGAAACTTATTTATTAGTTTTAGATAATAAAATTATTCCAGTTGAGTCAGCTGTGGATACCTTAAAATTGCAACTGACATATATTGCGATTATAGTGGTTATCTTTACAATTATTATAGCGATTCTTATTTCAAGATATATTTCTAAACCAATATCAGTAATGAATGAAACAGCTAAATTAATGGCTAAAGGGAATTATGATGTAGTTTTTGAGGGTGAAGGATATTTAGAAATTAATGAATTAAATCAAACCTTAAATAATACGATTGCGGAGTTGCGAAAAACAGAAACATTAAGAAGGGAGCTTATGGCTAATGTTTCTCATGATTTACGAACTCCATTGACGATGATTAAAGGTTATGCTGAGATGATGCAAGATTTGCCAGGTGAAAATAATCCTAAGAATTTGCAAATTATAATTGATGAAGTTAATCGCTTAAATGTACTTGTAAACGATATGTTGGACTTATCAAAAATTTCTAGTAAAACTATTGAACTTCACCCTCAATTATATTCAATTACTGATAATTTAATTGAAATTGTTGAACGTTACCAAAAATTTCAAGAAAATAAAGAATTTCAATTTATTTTAAATTATGATCAAAATGTAAATGTAGTAGCAGATGAAAGTAAATTAGACCAAGTAATTTATAATTTTATTAACAATGCTATTAATTATAGTGGTGATGCTAAAAAGATTGAGATAAATCAAGTTGTTGAGAATAATTATGTTACAATTAGTGTAAAGGATTATGGTGTTGGAATTAAGAAGGAAGAATTAGAATATATTTGGGATCGCTATTATCGAATTGATAAAGGTCATCAAAGGTCTATTCAAGGATCAGGACTTGGTCTTTCAATTGTTAAAGGTATCTTAGAGTACCACAATTTTGAGTATGGGGTTGAATCAACTGTAGGTTCTGGTAGTATTTTTTGGTTTAAAATGCCAATTAAGAAATAATTTAAAAATTTTTTAGAATTTGGTAAAGAATTTTTTCATTTTAATATCATAATTATAGATTATAATTTTACTATATTGTTTAATATGATAGAAAAGAGGTAGATAAATAAATGGTAAAAAGAAATTTTAAGATGTGTTTTGTAGCATTAATAATAAGTGCTGTGGTTTTTCTTACAAGTTGTACAGGTATTAACTTTACAACGAGTAAAAAAGAGACCATTGATGTAGAAAATAAAATTACAAATACAGTTGTTAATTATGAAAATATTACGATTGCTGATTTAGAAAATTGTATAGTTAATACAACAAAAATGGTTGAAAATGCGGTAATTGGTGTAACATTGAAAGCTAATTATAATACTACAATAATGGGAAAACCTATTTCTTCAGAAGATACTGAAAGTATTGGTAGTGGTGTAATTTATAAAAGGGTTGAAAATAAGGACAATGATAGTAATATTACTGGTTATACTTATTATGCTGTTACAAATCGTCATGTTATTACTGGTAATAATGTAAACTATGAATATAAAATTTATGCTTATCTTGGATATGAGAATCTTGAAATTGAAGCAGAGATTGTAGGTTACGATACAAAAGTTGATATGGCTGTCATTAAGTTTGAACACTCAACATTAATTCAGCCGGTTGAATTTGCAAATAGTGATGAGGTTGAAAAAGGTCAATTTGTGATTGCAATTGGTAATCCTGATGGATATGATTATTATGGTTCTGCAACATTAGGAATTGTAAGTGGCGAACTTCGATATATTAGTGATGATACTGATGGTGATAATGTCAATGATTTTAATGCTACCTATATTCAACATGATGCTTCAATTAATCCTGGTAATTCTGGTGGAGGTCTATTTACAATAGATGGGAAATTAATTGGTATTAATACTTTAAAAATTGTTGATGATGAAATTGATAATATGGGGTTTGCTATTCCTTCAAATATTATTCAAAGTCTGATTGAAAATTATATTGAAAAAGAAATAGAAATTACAAGACCAAGATTAGGTATTACAGGTTCTAATGTCCGAGAATTAACAAATGCTGTTATTGCGGCTAACGGATTATTAGAAATTCCAGATATTTATGGTATAACTAAGCCATATGGTCTTTATGTTGTCAGTATTACTCCAGGTGGTTCATTAAGTGAAAGCGGTGTTCAGAAAGATGATATTATTTTGACCTTTGATGGAGAAAAATTGACAAGTATGAATATTTTAAGTGCAAAACTCAATTCTCTTACAGAATATTTTATAGGTTCTGAGGTACAGATAAGTTATTATTCAAGAAGCCAAAATAAGATTATTACTGAAACCATAATACTTAAATAACTTTAAAAGACGCTGATTTATTCAAAATCAGCGTTTATTTTGTTTTTTTACCAAAAAATATGATATAATAAAAAAAATATGATTATGTGAGGTAATATTATGGATGATTTTATAGGCATTTTTGATTCTGGCATTGGTGGGCTTACTGTTTATTCTAAAATATTAGAAGTATTTAAAAATGAAAATATTGTCTATTTGGCTGACACTAAAAATTGTCCATATGGAACAAAAGATATAAACACTGTAAAGGAAATTACATTGAAAAATATCGAATATTTAAAAAATCTGGGAGCTAAAATTATTATTATTGCTTGTAATACTGCTACTTCATCCATTATTGATATAATTGATAATAGCAATTATTATTTACTTGGTGTTATTCAACCGACTGCTTTATATGCATTAGAACATAGTAGCACGAAAACAATTGGACTTTTAGCTACTAATCTAACAGTTTCTACTAAAGTTTATGAAAAATATTTAGTTGGGGCAACTGTTTATAGTGAAGGATGCAGTGATTTCGTGATGCCAATTGAGAAGGGGCTATTTCATTCAAAGTCAATGAAAAAGATGATTCGAGATCATCTTCAAAAATTAGGTAAAGTTGATACCTTAATTTTGGGTTGTACTCATTTTCCTTATATAAAAGAAGAAATTCAAGAATTTTTACCAGAGGTCAAGATAATTGAAAGTGGTGAAGCGACTGCTCTTTATCTTAAAAAATATTTTGAAATAAATAACTTTGAAGTTAGAACTAAGCATAGAAAATTAGTTTTTTTGACAACTGGTGATTTGGAAAAATGTTCAAAGCAAATTGCTATGTTAAACTATCAATTTGATGTAATTAAAGAAATAAAGATTTAGTGTGAGAAAAGAATATGAAATATTTAGGACCTAGTTATAGACAAAATAATCAGCCATTTAAAATAGGTGACATACCAATGGGTGGATTTGTACAAGTCGAATTTGTTAAAATTGTTGATGGTGATACAGCTCATTTTTTATTAGATGGTAAGGAAGTAACTGTTAGATTTTTAGTAATTAATACACCTGAAATGCATCCTATAGTTAAACCTTACGCAACTGAGGCAAAAAATTATACAAATATGGTTTTATCAAATGCTAAAATCATACATTTACAATCAGATAAAAATGATTCTCTTTATGATAATACCGAATCTCATCGTCTTCTTGCTTGGGTATGGGTTGATTATAAATTATTAAATTATCAATTAGTTGAAAAAGGATATGCAAGTGTCCGCTATGTCAATTCTGAAAAATTATTATATTTAGATGATTTGTATATGGCCCAACATATAGCGATTGCTAAAAAGCGTGGAATTCATAATATTAAAGATGGTGTAAAGGAGACTGCTTAATATGCTTTTAACTGTGGAAAATCTTTGCTTAACTTATGATAAAAAAACAATTTTCAATAATGCTTCTTTTCGCGTTTTGCCAAATGAAAAAATTGGTGTTGTTGGTAATAATGGTGTTGGTAAAACAACACTTATTAAAATATTATGTGGTAGTCTTTTGGCTGATAGTGGTACAATTTGTTTTGATAAATCGATTAGAGTAGGTTATTTAGATCAATATATGAATATAGATGGTAATTTATCAATTGATTCATATTTAAAAAGGGCATTTATTGCACTATATAAAAAAGAAGAAGAGATGAATGAAATGCTAGATGCTCTAACAAACGAAACCGATTTTGCTAAAATTGATCGTTATGTTCGAATTACATCACAGATACGAGAGGAATTAGAAAGATCTGATTTTTATGCTATTGATTCTAAAATTGGTCGAATTGTGAGTGGACTTGGAATTGTCAAGTATGGCTTAAATACAATGATTAAACAACTATCAGGTGGTCAAAAAGTAAAAGTCATTTTAGCAAAATTATTGTTAGAAGAACCTGATTTATTAATATTAGATGAACCAACCAATTTTTTAGATACTGTTCATGTTGAATGGTTAGTTAAATATTTGAAAGATTATAAAGGAAATTTTATAATTGTATCGCATAATCAAGAATTTTTAAATGATGTTGTTAATGTTGTAATGGAACTTGAATTCGGTAAAATTACAAAGTATAAAGGAAATTATCAACAATATTTACAGAAAAAGATGTTAGCAGATGCAGATTATGAAAAAAAATATTTGTCGCAACAAAGAGAAATTAAAGAATTGAAAAATTATATAGAAAAAAATAAAGTTAAAACTTCTACCGCAAGACAAGCCCAAAGTAGAATGAAAAAATTGGAAAAGATTGATGTTTTAGAAAAACCCAAAAGTAATGATATATATCTTAATCTAGCATTCAATTATCAACCGATTGCCTCAGATCGCTTGTTAACGGTTAATAATTTAGAAATTGGATATGATAAAAGTTTGCTTCCTCCGATTAGCTTTGAGATTAGGAGTGGAGTGAAATTAGCAATTACAGGATTTAATGGAATTGGTAAAACAACTTTATTGCGAACTTTAATTGGTGAATTAAAACCTATTGACGGTAACTTTCATTTTGTTGATAATGCCAAAATTGCTTATTTTGAACAAGAACATCATTTTGATAATCCAAATTTGACTCCTCTTGAAGAAATACAATCAATATATCCCAAAATGGATAATGGAAGTATTAGAAGTCGCCTTGCAAGGTGTGGCATTATTGGTAATATTGCAATTTCACCAATTAAAAATTTATCAGGCGGTGAACAATCAAAAGTTAAATTATGTAAAATAATGTTACAAAAAGCCAATATATTAATATTAGATGAACCTACTAATCATCTAGATAAACTTGCAAAAGAAGGACTACTTGAAGCCTTGAAAAAATATAGTGGAACAGTAATTTTTGTTAGTCATGAAAGTGACTTTGTGAATAAACTTGCAACAAAAATTTATAACATTGAAGATTTATTGATTAATTAGAAAGAGTGACAACTAATAATGAAGACAATTCATTTAATGGTAGGAATTCAAGGTAGTGGTAAGACAACGCTTGCGAAAAAATTGGCTAGTGATTTGGTAGCAAAAATTATATCAACTGATGAAATTAGAAAGACTTTTCCAATGATCGATGAACAATTTGTTTGGACTAAAGTGTATGAAATGTGTGCGAATGAATTAATAAATGGGCGTGATGTAATTTTTGATGCGACAAGTATTACGCCTAATGTTCGAAGACGATTCTTTGAAAAAGTATCGCAGTATACGAAGGATTTTAAAATAGGCTGTCATTATTTAGACGTTCCTACTGATATATGTAAAAAAAGAGTAGAAAGAAGAAATAAAATTAATGGTGAGTTGTATTTACCAATTGAAGTCATTGATAGTTATTCTAAAAGGTTAGTTAGTCCATCAATTGATGAAGGATATGTATTTATAAAAATTTATAATGAAAATTTAGATTTAATAAAAGAATTAAAATAATAAAATCTTGCAATCACTTAAATAGAAAAATCTACTTAAGTGATTTTATTTTTGATTATATTAATTGAATAAAAAAAGTAAAATTGGTATAATTATTATAATTTATATCAAAAAAAGTAAAAAAAGGGGTGAGAAGATGGAAAAGGAAAAGCCAATGTTATCAATCCTTAAAGGTAGTGGTATGGTATTAGATGATAATTTATCTAATTGTAAATTAAATTGTGTGAAAGCAAATGATGATACATCGTCATGGCGGTTTTGCATTACATTAGATAATATTATTACATGTGAAAAACTCAAAGAACTTAACGAAAAAGTTAGTAAATATATTAATAAAACTTTTAATATTAAGAATGTTAAATTTACAATTGAATATCCACAAGAAATTAAAGAAAACTATGAATTTATTGAGACCGAATTAAAAGATTATTTTAACTATGCAATTTCTATTTGTATGGAAGTAAAAAAAGGGGTTATGATATTAAATGAATATCATCACAAATTTTTAAAAAATGAAATTATTTTGATGGTAGCAAGTGAAGAAGAAAAAAAAGTTGCTGAAGACAATTTAGTTATAATTAAACGATTCTTTTTAAATTATGGTTTTGATTTTGTTAAACTGAATGTATTTATTAGTGATAGTGTTAGAAATTATAAAGCATTAAGCAATGAAAAACAACAAATTCAACAAATGCTTGATGAAACCAAGAGTATTGAAACTTATAAACTTAAACAACAACAGAATAAGGAAAATGAGGTTAAAGGTACTTTTAGTTATACAATGGGATCTCAATCTGTTTTTAAAAGTGTTAGTGATCTACCAATTAATAGTATGGAAGTAGAAGAATTCAAACAAACGGAAGGTACTGATCGTGTTGAAGTTTTAGCTACGATTGTTGCTAGTGAGATTAGAAGTTTTCGTTCAAGACAAGGTCGTGATTTCACTTTATTAGTTGCCACAATTAGTAATTTTAAAGATTCTATTATCATTAAACGTTTTATTAAAGAAACTGAAATATTAGAATATAAGAAAAAAATTGTTGAAAATACTAAAGTTAAAATTAAAGGACGATTACAGTGGGATGATTTTGCTAAAGATGTAGTAATTATGTGTGATGAAATTAGTTATTTAGGTATTGATGTTTCTAGAGTTAGAGTAGATGAAGCTTTAAATAAAAGAGTTGAATTACATGCACATACTAAAATGAGTGTTTTAGATAGTATTTTATCGGTTGAAGATTATGTTCGGCAAGCTAACAATTATGGTCATAAAGCCTTAGCTGTAACTGATCATGCTAATTGCCATATTTTACCAGAATTTTTTAAATTATGTAAAAAGTATAATATAAAACCGATTGCTGGTGTCGAAGGGTATTATGTAGATGAAGAGAGTTTAAATATTGCCTTTACAGATCATAGCATAAATTTAAAAGATGCAACTTATGTTGTTTTTGATATTGAAACTAGTGGTTTATATATACCATTTAATGAAATAATTGAAATAGGTGCAGTTAAAATTAAAAATGGTTTTGTTATTGATGAGTTTGCAAAACTTGTCAAACCAAAGAAAAAATTGTTTAAACAAATAACTGAAATTACTCATATAACTAATGAAATGTTAAACGATGAATTACCAATTGAAGAAGTTTTACCAGATTTTAAAAAATTTATCGAGGGTTCAATTTTAGTTGCTCATAATGCTCATTTTGATACCGATTTTATTTATGCAGAACTTGAAAAAATGAATTTATTTGACGGACCATTGCCTTGCATAGATACAATGATGTTTGCAAGAGGCTTATATGGATCTAATTTTAAACAAAATAATTTAAGAGCAGTCGGAAAATTTTTGAAAGTTGAAGTAGAAACGAATGAACAACATCGTGCTGTATATGATGCTAGAACTACCGCTAATGTTTTCCAAAAATTATTAGCCGAGGCTTTGGATAGAAATTACATTAATTATAATGAATTGAACAAAATGGTTAAAGAAAATGAATTATTTCGATATAAAATACCAAGTCATATTAATCTTTTGGTTAAAAATAAAATTGGTCTTAAGAATTTCTATAAAATTATTTCGGAATCTCATACAACTTACTTTCAAAAGGATGCTAGAATTCTTAAAAGTTTAATTGAAAATAATCGTGAAGGAATTTTAGTTGGAAGCGGTTGTGGTAATGGTGAAATATTTAGAATAGCACTCGAAAAAACAAAACGGCAATTAAATGAAGCTATCGATTTTTATGATTACATTGAGGTACAACCACCTGGTAATTATTTGAATCTTTTTGAAATGTGGAATCAGGATGAAGCTTTAGAAATGATAAAATCTTTGATTAAAGAAATCATCGAGGTGGCAAAGCAACATCATAAACTTGTAGTAGCAACTGGAGATGTTCATGAATTAATTAAAGAGGATGCTGAATATCGAAAGGTTTATTTAAGCGTTGCTAGACCAAATGGTGGTGGTCCACATGAACTAGCAAAATATGATGGTATTTTGGATATGCACTATCGGAATACTAGTGAGATGTTAGAAGAATTCAATTTTTTAGAAAGTGATCTTGCTTATGAGATTGTTGTTACCAACACGAATCTTATAAATAATATGGTTGATGAATTTGAATTATTTCCTAAAAAGTTATATGTTCCAAGGGATGATTTTATGGCTGATAAAAATGGTGTTCCTTCTATGAAAGCGGCTGTTTATGATATTTCTTATGAAAATGCATATACTATTTATGGAAATCCCTTGCCTAAATATGTACAAGAGCGACTTGATAAAGAATTAGATGCTATTATTGGTCATGGTTATTTTTCTGTTTATTATATTTCACACTTACTAGTTAAGAATTCAAATGATGCAGGTTATGTAGTTGGAAGTAGAGGATCTGTAGGTAGTTCTTTTGTTGCTACTCTTATGGGAATTACAGAAGTTAATCCTTTAAAGCCCCATTATGTATGTCCAAAATGTCATTTTACAGCTTTTAAATTTAGTGAAACTGAAGAACTTGATTATCAACAAAAAGTTCCTAATGAAATTTACCAAGAGCTTGCTAAAGTAAGTGTTGGCAGTGACTTAAAGGCAATGAAATGTCCACATTGTGGTAGTGAATTATCTAGAAATGGTTTTGATATTGCTTTTGAGACCTTTTTAGGATTTACAGGTGAAAAAGTTCCCGATATTGATCTTAATTTTTCTGGTGAATATCAAGCTAAAGCACATTTATTTTGTCAAGAAACTTTTGGTATTGATAATGCGTTTAGAGCAGGTACTGTAAGTACTGTTCAAATTAAAACAGCATATGCTTATGCTAGAGATTATTATCAATCAAAAGGCATTTTTAAAAGACAGACTGAACTAGAAAGATTAGCTAAAATGCTTTCTGAATCAAAAAGAACAACTGGACAACATCCAGGTGGCATAATCGTTGTTCCCGATGATATTGAATATACGGATATTATTCCTGTTCAGTATCCACCGGTTTCTGATATTGAGAGTGATGATTTGAATTGGCGAACATCACATTATGATTATCATAAATTTGAAGATAATCTTTTAAAATTAGATATTTTAGGTCATGATGATCCCACTATGATGAAATGTTTGATGGATTTTGTACATCAAAATCAAAATGAATTTCCTTTTTCAACGGTGGAAGATATTCCCTATTTTGATGATGATGTTATCTCTTTATTTAGTAGTAAAGATGCTTTGAAATTAAATGGTGATGATGTGGATAAATTATCTAGTGGAACTATCGGTGTTCCTGAATTTGGTACTCAATTTGTAAGAAGTATGCTAGAAACGATTAAGCCTAACTCGGTAAGTCAAATTATTAAAGTATCTGGTCTTTCGCATGGGACTGACGTTTGGATGAAAAATGCTGAAGATTTAGTAAAAGGTGTAAATCCAAAATATCCCAAAATTATGTTTAATGATGTTATTGGTTGTCGTGATGACATTATGATTTATTTGATTGATAAGGGTGTACCTGCCTCACCTGCATTTAAGATAATGGAAAGTGTTCGTAAAGGGAAGGGATTAAGTATTGATCAAGAAGAATTACTTTTGCAATATCAAATTCCATCTTGGTTTATCGAATCTTGTAAAAAAATCAAATATCTTTTTCCTAAAGCACATGCTACAGCATACGTAATTATGGCTTTACGTATAAGTTGGTTTAAGGTTCATCGCCCGATATATTATTATGCTGCATATTTTTCTAAACGAGCAAAAGAATTTGATGCTGAAGCTTTTGCATTGGGAAAAAATGCGATTCGAAATCGTATAATTGAAATCGAAAGTAAAATTCAAAAGCATGAAGATGTAACTAATAAAGAAATTGATTTATTAGATGAATTAAAAATTGCTCTTGAAATGACCCTCAGAGGGTATACTTTCAAACAAATTGATATAAATATATCTGATGCTACTAATTTAGTAATATCAGAAGATCGAAAATCATTATATTTGCCATTTGTGGCTGTTGAGTCCTTAGGAGAAACTGTAGCCTTGTCAATTGTTGAAGCTCGAAAAATACGACCTTTTTCGTCAAAAAAGGATTTTGAATTAAGAACAAGTATTAATAAAAAACAGTATGCAAATTTACTAAAACTTGATGCGTTTGGCGATTTGATAGATGATGATACAAAATTATTATAGAAGGGTTTTAAAAAAATGAAAATAGGAGATAATTTTGCTTTTAAAAAGATTCAAAATGAATCTGTTAATATTGAATTTAATTATGAATGTGCAACAGTTGAGGGTGTTGGTATTAAAACAGGTATTTTATTAGGAGTAACTTTTCTAACAACACTAGCAATGTTAGCATTGATTTTAAATTTTGGTTATTTGCCAATTTTTATGTATTTTATTGCTATGATTTTAACAATTATTTTACAAATTATTATAAATATTAAACCTTTAAAGGCTAAATCGTTGGCAATTCCTTATGCTATATCAGAAGGATTAATTATTGGATGTCTTTGTGGATTATTAGAGTTTGCTCTTCCTGATATGGGATTAAAAATTGCTTCTATTGCTTTACTTGCAACTTTATCAATTTTTCTTGCTGCAATCTTTTTGTATACAAAAAAAATTATTAGAGTTGGGAATCGTTTTCGCGGTTTCTTAATTATAGCAGGTCTTGGTGTTATTATTTTTACCTTAGGTATTTCGATACTCTCTTTAATAATGTTTTTTGTTAATGGTACAAATTTATATACAATGTTTTATTTTTCTGGTTTTGGAGTAGTCTTATCAATTTTTATGTGTATACTTGCATCTATGTATGTTCTATCTAGTTTATCACTTGCAGATAATTTAATCCAATCAGGTGTAGAAAAGACAATGGAATGGTATGCATCATATGCAATAACTTTAAATGTTATATATTTATTTATTGAAATACTACGACTAATAATTCTTCTTATAGGAAGAAGAAATAATAACTAATTTTAGAAGTATTTACAGTGGTAAAATAGTTGCAAAAATTTACCAAAAGTGCTAAAATATATTTGTAAAAAAAGTCCATTTAAGGAGGTTATTAAAAAATGGCTGTAAAAATTGCAATTAACGGTTTCGGACGTATTGGTCGTTTAGCATTCCGTCTTATGTTTGGTAACGAAGATTTTGATATCGTTGCTATTAATGATTTAACTGGTGCTGAAGATTTAGCATATTTATTAAAATATGATACTGCACAAGGTCGTTATGTTGGTCATGATGTGAAGGCTACTCAAGATTCTATTATCGTTGATGGAAAAGAAATTAAGATTTATGCTATAAAAGATGCTAATGAATGCCCTTGGGGTGAACTTGGTGTAGATGTTGTTATTGAATGTACAGGTTTTTATGTATCAAAAGAAAAATCAATGGCTCATATAAATGCTGGTGCTAAAAAAGTTATTATTTCTGCTCCTGCTAAAGGCGTTGATATGACAGTTGTTTATAATGTAAATCATGAAAAATTAACTGGTTCTGAACAAATTATTAGTGCTGCATCATGTACAACTAATTGTCTTGCTCCAATCGCAAAAGTTTTAAACGATAAATTTGGAATTGTTAAAGGTTTTATGACAACTGTTCATGCATATACTGGCGATCAAAATGTTCTTGATGCTCCTCATAAAAAAGGTATTCAATCACGTCGTGCACGTGCTGCTGCTGCCAATATTGTACCTACAACTACTGGTGCAGCCAAAGCAGTTGCTGAAGCGTTACCTGAATTAAAAGGAAAACTTGATGGTATGGCATTGCGTGTTCCTACTATTACAGGTTCAGTCGTTGATTTAGTATGGGAGCCTGCACGTCCTGTAACTGTTGAAGAGGTAAATGCTGCTGTTAAGGCTGCTGCTAATGAAACTATTTTTTATACAGAAGATCCAATTGTTTCTAGTGATGTTATTGGTCAAACATGTGGAACATTATTTGATGCACAATGCACCAAAATTATGGAAGTTGATGGTAAACAACTTGTTAAAGTTATCACTTGGTACGATAATGAAATGAGTTATACTGCTCAAATGGTTCGTACTGCTAAATATTTAGTAGAACATTTTAAATAAAATATTATTATAATATAAGATTTTTTAGAATAATCATTTTTCCTATGATTATTCTTTTTTTGGTTTTAAAAGAGTGAATTTGTCATAAACTAAATTATAGAATAATAATTTAGGAAGTGAAATATGTCAAAAAGATTATATAAAATTATAGAAATAATTGGTATTTTGATTATTTTTTTAATAATTTATCATTTATTTCCTTTTGTTAATATTATATTAAAATATATTTTTAAAATAATTATGCCTTTTTTAATTGCTTTTAGTATCGCTTTTATTTTTGAGCCATTTATCGTTTTTTTGGAGAAGAAAAAAATTAATAGAAAAATTGCTATAGGATTTATAGTTGGTTTATTTATGTTAATCCTTTATTTATTAATTAGATTTGCTATTCCACTTTTTATAAAACAGCTTGGTATGTTAATAGAAATGTTGCCTAATTATTTAAATAGACTAGAAGAAATTATTCAAAATATAACAAATAAATTTCAAAAATTACCTGGTAATTTACACATTGATTATGATAAAATAGAAAGTATATTAAATGAAAAATTATCCAAAACAATTGAGACTTTTACTACTACATTACAAAGAAGTTTTTCCTATATCATTCAGTTTTTAATAACGCCTATTTTAGCAATTTATTTTCTTAATGATTATCAAAAAATTGAACAAAAGATAAAAGATAAGTTAATAAGTAATAAAAAAAATGTTCTTTATCATACACTATCGGAAATTAAAATTGCGTTAAGACAATATGTAAAAGGTGTCATTTTAGTAATGGTTATTTTAACTTTAGCAGCTAGTTTTTGTTTTTTAGTAGTTGGTATTGATTATGCATTTTTATTTGGAGTTATTATTGGAATAACTGACATAATTCCTTATATTGGACCATATATTGGAGGGGCAATAGTTGTAATTTTTACCATTGTTTCTAACCCATCAAAAGTATTAATAATTCTTATTATAATTATAGTATTACAATTTTTAGAAGGAAATTTCTTAGTACCTAAAGTACAAAGTAAAACCATGAAAACTCATCCAATTATGGTCTTACTATCAGTGGCAATTTTTGGTGAATTATTAGGAATTTTTGGCATGATAATTGCTGTACCATTAGAAAAAATTGTTGAAATTATAATAAAATCTTTAATTGCATATAAAAAATCGTAAATAAAAGGTAATTTCAATTTACAAAAAAATCAATTTATGATATAATATGTCTAGAATATGATTGTGAATCTTTACCTCAATAGTTTACAATTTTATAAAAAGGAGTGAGCATATGCTATCAAAAAAACAGAAAACCATTATGGCAATCTTGGGTTCAATAGGAATTTTATTTGGTTTAATTGTTGCAATTCCATTTAGATCTTTTCCAGGCCTTAATAAAATCGAAAATATATTAACAATTGAATTAGCAATCAAATTAGTTTTAGGGGTATTGTCGATTTTGCTTGCAGTTTACCCTCTTATGAAAAAATATAAACTGATAAATGGTTATCGTGAAAATTCAAAAACAATAATTATTATGACTTATTTTCCAATTTTTACGTACATTTTGGGAAGTGTTGTTAATATAATTTATACTTTATCTTTTGATTATGCATCTGCAGCAATGTTGAGTGCATTATCTGATAAAGTTTTAGGTATTATTGTTTCTATTTTGACTGTTTATTTAATTTTTACAATTTATTGTATTGTTAGAATTCATGCTATTGTTGCAAAATTAGATAAAGTTTCTAATATATTGTTTGATAGTTTTATGTTAGTAATTCATCTTTGTTTTGTAGGATTATTATGGCGAGCAAACAACGCTTATAATCAATTGTATTCTGTGGTTGATGAATATTTTGTTGGTAATCCTTTATTATTTGTAATTTACCTCTTACTAGTTGTTGCAGTTGGATGTGGAATTAAATTTATTACAATAACTATTAAAAAAGATGAAAGTTTAATTTACTATACTGATGGTAATTTATATGAAAATCTAATTAAACAAGCAGAATATAATCATGCTTATAATGATACTTTAGATGATTTTGAAAATTATTTTGATGCCAATTCAGTTGATTATGAAAAATTAGAGTTTGCAGAAGAATTTGAAGAGGCTTCACAAGAAGATGTTTCTTCATTAGAAGGTACGTTACAAGGAGAAGAGAATCTACTTTCAGATGTAGATACTGAAGATACTGTTGATACTTTGATTGAAAATGAAGAAATAGAATTAACAGAAACTGAAGAATTAAAAGCTGTTTATGAGCAAAAAAATCATATTTTATCTAACATAGATGATAAAAATAAGGCTTTAGCAACTATTCGTCAAAAGAAAAGTGAATTAGAAATAAAAGAATCAGAGTTGAGAATTGCTAAGGAAGCTTATGATGCTGCCCTTGCTGAATATAATCAATTTAAACTTGATTATATGAACGTTCCAGAAACAGAAAGTAAAGAAACGAATAAGAAAATTAAGAAGTTTACTCCTTCTTTTGAAAAAGTTGTAGAATATGCTAAAAGTTTTAGTGATCATCAAGGATATAAAGTTAATATTAATCCTAAAGGTAATTTATTAAAATTTTATATAGGTAAAAAGATGTATCTAGTATTACAAGCAACAAGCAGTGATTATCGTATTAGTTTCATAACAACTCCTGAAAAATTTGTCGATTATGTTACATCAAGACCTGGTGAATTAATTGTTCCTAAAAATTTAAAAGATAACAACTGGATTAGATTAACAAATAAGGGTAAAGAGGATGCAAAATTAATTAGGCAAATTATAAAACAAGCAGTAGAAACTGCCGAAAAACAAATAGCAGATGCCGCAGCGCAAAAAGCAGCTGAGAAGAAAGCTAAAGCTGCAGAGAGAGCAAAAGCACGTGCGGCAAAAAGAGCTGCCGAAAAAGCTGAAAATTTGAATAAATAATAGAAAGGTGAGTTAGATAATTATGAATGATAATAAAACATATAGAAAATCTTTATTTATTCTAGCTACAATTGCTGTAGGTCTTAACTTACTAATGTTTATACCTTTTGGTAAAAATTTTGGCTCAACTGAAGTCTTAGTTAAATTTATTCTATTACCAATTGTTGTAGCAGCGCTTAATATTATAATTACTCTTAAAAAATTTAGCGAATATCGACCAACAAGTCGATTTCAATCTTTTTCAAGTTATTTACCAATTTGTTCTTATCTTGTAGCATCATTTATTTATATTATATTTATGGTCAATAGGGCAGAACCTACTATTGCTTTTTCATATAGTAATTATATCTTTTTAATGATTGGTTTTGCCACTCTTGCAGTTGGTATTATATGTTTATCATATATTATGGATAAAGTTAATTTATCTTTAAGTAAAAATCAAGTTAATGTTATTGATATTTTAATGTATGTAGCATTTGTGTTGGATATTATATTGATGAGAGTATTTGTACTAGATGCATATATTAATATAACTTTAAATAATAGTTCTGCTTTAAATATTATTTTTGGTATTGTTATTGGTGCTGCTGTTTTATATCTTTTATTTTCTAGGTTATTTAGATTTTATCGTACAAATGAAGAATTTGTTGTTCGCGATAAAAATGAATTAATTGAAAAATGGTGCAGTAAAAGAGATGAGGCCTATAGCAATGCTGAATTGGTGATACTTTATTCTTTACATAATTATGCTAAGGAACGTTTTAATGTAGAAGAAAAGAAAGTTAATGTCCAAGAAGGATATATTAATGTAAATAGTGAGGAATTATCTAAATTAAAAGAAAAATATAAAGAATTAAAGACTAGCAAATCATTAGCAGATGCAAAACACCAAAAAATGAAGGCTGAATATATTGCTTTACAAAATAAAGTAAAATTAGATGTTGCCAAAACTGAACTTGAAGGTTTAGAGAAACAATTTGAAATTCTTAATGCTAGTATTACTGAAGAAAATGCACGACTAGAAGATGACATTAAACAATATGAAGAAGAAAAAAAGCTTTTTGATGAAAAATTAGAACAATTAGAAAAAGAGAAAGCTGCCTTACTTGCAGAACTTAATTTTGAATCAATTGAACAGGCAAGAGAAAAAGAAAGACAAGAAGCCGAAGCAAAGGTTGCAAGTGCTACTGTGGCTAGGCCTAAAATTGAGAAAATATTCAAACCTTCTTATGAGGAAATGGTTTCATATGCTCAAAGTCTAGAAGGTGAAAATTTAAGTGTTGTTGTCAATCCTGCTGGGAATCAACATAAATTTTTAGTTGGTAAAAAACCTTATTTAGTAATGCAAAAAACAAGTAGTGATTATCGAGTTACTTTTTGTGTTAATGAAGAAGATATACTTGGATATTTACGAAATTATCCTGGTGAGATTTCTGTTGCTAAATCACCCAAAGGTGGAAATTTCTTAAAAATTTCTAATACAGGTGAATTGGATGAAGAATTATTAAAAAAATTAATTTCTGAAGCACTTCCTGCTGAACTTAATGCTGAGAAAAATGCTCTTTTAGCCAAAGAAGCAGAAAAACAAGCAAAATTAGAAGCAAAGGAACAAGAAAAACGTAATCGTGAATTATTAAGAGAAGCTGAAAGAATTGTGGCTAAAGCTAAACGTGAAGAAGAAAAAGCAGCTTTAAAAGCTAAAAAAGAAGCAGAAAAACAAGCAGCTAAACTTGCTGCTCAAAAAATGAAAGAAGAAAGTGACAATAATTCTGAAGAGAATGTTGCCTAATAACTAAATCGTTAAAATAAAGATTAGTAGAATTACAAAAGTTTTAAGAGAGTGATTGGTTGGTGTGAAATCATAAATATGTAATTTGAAGCTCCTTTATTAGAGGAACTAATCCTTCCCGCAAAGCCCTTGCGTTAAAAATAGAAAGTGACAATAGTATATTGTAATTATATAATTACTAATATATTAATGTAATTAGGATGGTACCGCGTATTAAATCGTTCCTTATTTTAGAGGAACGATTTTTATTTTGAAATTAGAAAAGAGGTAAAAATATGAAATATTTAACTGGGAATCAAATTAGACAATTATGGTTAGATTTTTTTAAAAGTAAAGATCATGAAATAATTCCAAGTGCTTCTCTTATTCCCAACAATGATCCTACTCTTTTATGGATTAATTCGGGCGTTGCTCCATTAAAAAAATATTTTGATGGTCGGGTAAAACCATCAAATCCACGAATGTGCAATGCTCAAAAATCTATTAGAACGAATGATATTGAAAATGTAGGTAAGACAGCAAGACATCATACTTTTTTTGAGATGTTGGGTAATTTTTCAGTGGGGGATTATTTTCGTGAAGAAGCATTAACATGGGCTTACGAATTATTATTTTCAGAGAAATGGTATGGCTTTGATAAAAATGTTATTTATATTACTTACTATCCTAATGATACAGAAACTTATAATAAATGGTTATCATTAGGAATTGAAGAAGATCATTTAATTTCAATCAAAGATAATTTTTGGGAAATAGGTGAAGGACCATGTGGTCCTGATACTGAAATATTTTATGACCGAGGTGCAGAGTATGATCCAAATCACTTGGGAATTAAGATGTTAGAAGAAGATATTGAAAATGATCGCTATATTGAAATTTGGAATATTGTATTCAGTCAATATAATTCTACAAAAGGATTAGAACGCAATCAATATCCTGAGCTACCAAGTAAAAATATTGATACAGGGAGTGGATTAGAAAGACTTGCATGTATTTTTCAACATACTAAAACCAATTACGAAACTGATTTATTTTTTCCAATGATAAAGTTTTTAGAGGAGTATACCAATCATTCATATGATGAAGAAGAATATCAGATGGCCTTTAGAGTAATAGTTGATCATATTAGAAGTGTAACATTTGCGATTGCAGATGGAGCATTACTTTCAAATGAAGGTCGAGGATATGTTTTAAGAAGAATTTTGCGTAGAGCTGTTCGATATGGAAAAATCCTTGGCATTCATCAACCATTCTTATATAAATTAGTATCAGTAGTTATTGATATAATGAAAGATTTTTATTCGTATTTAATTGATAAAAAAGCAATTATTGAAAAAATAATAAAAACTGAAGAAGAAAATTTTTTAAAAACTTTATCTACGGGTGAAAAAAAATTGGAAGAAATCTTACAAATTTCTAAAGATAAGATAGTAAGTGGAGAACACGCCTTTTTATTATATGATACTTTTGGTTTTCCTATTGAATTAACTGAGGAAATTTCTGAAGATAATGGTTTTAAAGTTGATTTAGAAGGGTTTAATATAGAACTAGCAAAACAAAAAGAACGAGCACGTGCATCTAGAGTTTCTAATCAATCAATGAATAATCAAAATGAAGAATATTTGAATTTTAAATTAAAATCAACATTTATAGGTTATGAAACTCTTGATGCTAGTAGTCAAGTTATTGCTATTTTTAAAGACGGAAAGCAAGCTGAAAGCGCTAAGGGAGTTATTCAATTAGTTTTAGATACTACACCATTTTATGCTGAAATGGGGGGACAAATTGGCGACCAAGGGAAGTTAACAATTGATGGTATGAATTTTGATGTCATCAATACGATGAAATTACCTAATGGTCAACATTTACATATTGTTGATATGAAACAAACCAATATTCAGGTAGGTGATAGAGTTTTGGTATCCGTCAACTATGAATTTAGAAAGGCGATATGCCAAAATCATTCTGCAACTCATTTATTAAATGAAGCTTTAAGAAAAGTATTAGGTGGACATGTTCTTCAACAAGGATCACAAGTAACTAATGAAAATCTTCGATTTGATTTTAATCACTATGAAAATTTGACTACTAAGCAAATATTAGAGATTGAAAAAATGGTTAGAGATGTTATTGTTCAGGATTATCCCGTTTGTATTAGCCAAACTACGCTTGAACAAGCAAAAGAATTGGGTGCTCAAGCCATTTTTGGAGAAAAGTATGGTAATTTTGTGCGTTTAGTTGATATGCAGTTTAGTAAAGAGTTATGTGGTGGTACACATGTAAAAACAACTGGTGAAATAAAACAATTTGCTATTATTAGTATTGAATCAAAAGGATCAGGAATTTTTAGAATAGTGGCTGTGGCCAGTGATAATCTAATGGATGAAATTGAATTATCGATTAAAAATTTCAGAGATGAAATTTTAGATATAATTTGTAAAATCGATAATTTATATCAAAAAGCTCTTGAAGAAGGATATAAATTAGTAAAGCCATCTATTAATTTACCAATTATTGTAGGCAGTTATCAAGATATTATTGCATACCGGATATGTAATGAAAATGCCAAAAAGGCTCAAAAAGAATTTGAAAAAAATTACGATAATTTAAAAAGATCTAATGAATCGTCTAATTATAAAGAATTTGAATCAAAAATGTTTGAGTCATCATTTGGAAAAGTTTTAGTCGAAAAGGTTAGTAGATTTGATATTAATGTATTAAAAGATATTATTGACAAAATTTCTAATGACATAGAAAAGGGTGTAATTTTCTTTGCGAATATAATTGATAATACTAAAATAGTTTTTATTGCGAAAAACAAAAATACTAATGTTAATTGTGGTATTTTGGTTAAAGAAGCTGCAATTAGAAGTGGTGGAAATGGTGGCGGTCGTGCAGATTTTGCACAATCTGGCGGTAAAGATGTGGACAAAGTTGATGAAGTTTTGGAATTTATTAAGGAACAATTACAATGAGATATATTGGATTAGATTTAGGAAATAGAACATGTGGAGTTGCTATTAGTGATTCAATGGGAATTATTGCAACATCTATTACAACCATTCATTTTAGAGAAAAAGATTTGCAAAAATGTTTAGAATATGTTAAAATGTATATTGCTGATAGAAGAGTAGAAAAAATAGTATTAGGGTTACCTAAAAATATGAATGGAACTTTAGGTCCCCAATCAGAATATGTTTTAGAATTTAAAAAGATGCTAGAAGAAACCACTAATCTAGAGGTCATTTTATTTGATGAACGTTTATCAACTGTTGAAGTAACTAAAATTATGATATCAGCCGATTGGAGTAGGAAAAAAAGAAAATCTAAAGTTGATACTTTATCGGCAACTTTAATTTTACAATCCTACTTAGATAGTATAAAAAATAAAGGAGAATAAATATGAGTAATCAAAATCCAATTGATGGACAACTTACAATTATCGATGCTGAAGGCAATGAAAAATTGTGTCAAATTTTATTTACATTAGACTCTGAGGAATTTAATAAAAAATATGTTGTATTTTATGAAATTTCGACTCTTGGCGATTCTGATGATGACTCTGAAATCCCATTAATGGCTGCTAGTTATGTGGAAAATGATAATGGTGAGGGAGAATTATCGGAAATTGAGACTGATGAAGAATGGGCTTTTATTGAAGCAGCAGTAAATGATTTTGATTCGCAATGTTCTGGTGATTGTAGTGAATGCGAAGAAGATTGCGAAAACCAAGATTAAACTAATTTAATAAATAAAACTAAATTTGTAATAGTGTTAACAAAAGAAATATTTTCTTTAGTTGACATTTTTCTATTGCTTTTTAATTTAAATAGTATTATAAGAGAAAAAATTAAAAAATATTTTAACAATTAGTATAAAAGATGATATACATTAAATATAAATAGGAAAGATTAAATCACTAGATAAATTAAAAGAAGTAATATACTACTATATTTATTGTTAGAATAAGTTTAAAATTCAGCTGAAATTAAAAAACTAAGCACTATATTCAATAGTGCTTAGTTTTTTAATAATTCTAAAGTATTAATTTTTTTATAATTACTTTATTTAATAATCATTATTGCTATTATAATTATGTTTTATAAATTATTTTCACATTTAAATATAATAAAATCTACTATTTCATCAAATACTTTACCTTGAGGTTCTGTTATTTCAAATAAATCTTGATGGTATAATGGTTGACCAATTGGTATTTGTGCAATAAATTCTGTTTCTAGATCTTTTGCAACATTGATACCTCCATCTTTTCCGAAAATATTCTCATGCTCACCATTTATTGGATTAATATAGTATGACATGTTTTCTACAACACCTAATATTTCATGGCCTAAAGTTTTAGCCGCGTGACCTGCCTTAATTGCGACATGACTAGCGGAAGGATGTGGGGTTGTAACGAGAATCATTTTAGCTTGCGGAATAATGGATTTAATATCAAGAGTAATATCGCCAGTTCCAGGTGGAAAATCTACAATAATATATTGGGTATCATCTTGCCACTTGACATCGTAGAAGAAATGAGAAATCATACTATTTAACATACCACCACGCCAAATCACTGGTTGACCAGGATTTGTGAAAAATTCGGTAGAAATGATTTCAATGCCATCTTTTTCAATGGGAAGAATTTTTTTATTTTCATCAAATTTGGGATTTTCATGAGGAATTTCAAAAATAGTTGGAAGACTCGAACCATATACATCAGCATCAATCACGCCGACTTTTATATTTCTTTTTGCCATTCGATAGGCAATATTTGCGGCAACCGAACTTTTGCCCACACCACCTTTACCACTTATGATTCCAATGAAATGAATTGGTTTTTGGGTAATACTACCAAAAATTTTTGATTCTTCTAATTGTAATTGTAATCCTGAAAAACCACCATCAATTTTTACTGTTCTAGCAATATCACGTCGAAATTTTTTTTCATTTTCTCCTCCCAAACGCCCCATAGCAATTTTTAAAATGACTAAATCTTTTTCTTCATCATAACTTATATGTTTAAGAGAATCAGTCTCACCGATTGTCATTTCATTTGAGGGATCAATTAATTGATTAAGCATCACTTTTAATTCAGATAAGTTCATTTTATGTATCCTTTCTAATTGGTAATTTAAATTCATTTTGATATAAATCTTTTTTTGATGAAATTATTTGGTATAATTTAGTTGCATTTAATTCATAGTTGAGAATCTTTTTAATTGATACATCAAAATTATTGTTATTTTGTATTTCTTTTGGACTAGCAAAAATTAATTCTTTGTGTTTTTTAGGTAGACTATGAAGATACTTAATGCCTTGATTATTCATACCTAAAATTCTTACATATTGATTACACTTGATCTCATTAGTATCTAAAAGAGTATGTAACATACAACGATTTAAGGATGAAACTGTATATTTTTTATTTTTAATACTAGTTTGTAGTGTTTGTAAATTATTGGTGAAATCACCATTATTTCTAATATAATTATTCATACCTTCTTTAAAACCAAAATAGGTAGAAGTAATTGTATCGCAAACAGTATATTGATATTGCAATAATGTAAAAAGTTTAGATTCAGCTTTATTCAAATTGATAATATTATTTTTATGATAGGGGAGATAATTTGTGATATCTTCATTATTTTTTAGTAAAGTTCTAAGAGAAGTAGCACTGGCAATTTTAGTTGTTGGAATAGTATCATAATAATTATTATATAGTCTTTGAATTGTATGATAATTAATTGAATAGTTATTATCAATAATGGATTTAATATACTGAAAACCAAGTGTAAAGTTTGGCATATTAATAATATCAATTTCTTCTTTTGAGAAGTTTGAAGAATCTAACATTTTATTCATTATTTGTTTTTTACTATAAGCTTTGGACCTATTGATATGAGTTTGTTGTTTAGAAATAAAATCATAAAATTTATGATATAAGGAGATATTTGTTGTTTCACTACCAAAGGCAAGATCAGTTATTTTTAATAAGTTTAAAATATCAATACAATTTTTTGCAAAATAATCTGCACTTTGAACACCTAAAATAAAGGGAAGTTCTAAAACAATATCAATTTCGTTTTCTAGTAAAAGATTAGTTTTGGTAAATTTGTCTAAGAGAGAAATTTCACCACGCATTGTAAAAGAAGTTGACATAATAGCAACAATTAAGTCAGGCTTATATATTTTTTTAATTTCACTAATAAAATATTGATGGCCATAGTGGAGAGGATTGGCCTCTAAAATAATTCCAAATATTTTCATAAAAATTTACCTTTCTAAAATATTATACCAAAAAGAGCCATATTTTGCAACTAAATGATGGTATAATTTCCTTTGAGGTGAATAAGATGTATTTATATGTATTAGATCAAAAAAGTTTCAACAAATTAAATAAAGAAAATAATACCGTTATTATTGGGGTTTATGAAGAAAATTGTACAATTAGTATGTTATTTAAAGGAATGATGAGGCAACTTCGAAAAGTAATGAGTAGAGATATTATTTTTGGTATAATGGAAAAACACGAATATGAAAAAACTTTTCATTTAAATAGTGTAAAAATATATCCCAAAATTGTGTTATTTAAAGATGGTGAAAAAATAAAGGTTATTGATGGATTTCAAAATTATCAAAATGTATATGAACAATTAGCTTTATAGGTTAATTGTTCATTTTTTCAAAATTTGTGCTATAATTATAATAAGTTTATTATTTGGATGAGGAGAAAAATATGAATATAATTAAATCTATAATAAAAACGCCACTAACCATATGTATGACTATTATTTTAATCATTTTTTTAGAAATATTATCTATAGTTAAAATACCTGTAAAGTTATTACCTGATTTGAATATCCCTTTTTTAGGTATTACAATAATCTATCCTAGTGCTAGGTTAGATGTAGTAGAAACGGATGTAACAACTAAAATAGAAGAGGGTATTAAAAATATATCTGGCATTACTGAAACTAAAACTTATTCTATAGAGAATGCTTCAATTGTAATATTAGATTTTGAATTTGACACCAATTTAAATGAGAAAATGAATGAAATTAAAGATGCTCTTAGCAAGATCAAATTGCCTACTAATTGTGAAGAACCAACCATTAGTATGGTTGATTTTAATGCTAGTGCGGTTGTTAATATTTTTTTAGATAATGCTGCAATAAATAAAATCAATGAGATACAAGATTAGTCAGTAAATTAGTACCAATTGATGGAGTTAGAAGTGTTGAGATAAAAAGGTTTAGAGGCTATCAGTCTGCTAATTGTAAATGAATTAAGTAAAAGTCAATTGGATATTCCACTTGGTACAATTATTGAAAATGGTTATAATATTGCGATTAGAAATGAAAGCAAAGTAACTTCAGTTAAGGATTTAGCAAATATAAAAATTGAAATACACTTAGGAAATGACAAATGGGAAAACTTTGAAACATGTAATGATTTAATTATAAAATTTGAAAAAATGACAGTCACTGAGGAAGAAGAATTTTTTTCGCTTTGTCAATTAAATAATTTTTTATATAATTATTTATTTTCCCATACACTTGATGAAGTAAATAATTTTAAAAGTACTATATTATTATTTAAAACACTTATAGATTCGACAACGGATGAGAATTGGAATCCACAAAAATATCAAGAACTTTTAAAGCAATCATTAGATATTGAAGTAAGTAGTTGTTTTATCACTTACATTTTCTCTAGTTGTGGCAATTTTTATAATACCAATATTATTTGTATTATTTTATAAAAAAAGGGATGAAATGTAGGAGTTACTACTAGTAAAAAAAGAGTTATGAATAAAATCGAGGTCAAATATGGAAATTTTCTAAAAAAGGCTCTTCATAAAAAATTTTTTGTAATTATTTTTAGTGTTCTAATCTTTCTTACAAGTGGTATAGGTTGAAATGATAAAATAAACGTAGACACAAAAGAAACGTGTCTGCGTTTTTATTATG
>UQBM01000022.1 GCA_900539265.1 uncultured Mollicutes bacterium
ATAATTTCTAAAAGTTCTTGTTCAATATCTTTTAGATCATAAAATTTTATTTCTAGTTCGTTATCTGATGCAATTAATGAATCATTGTAGAAGATGATATATCCTTCGCGTTTTTTAGAAATTAAGGCCATCTTAGCATTTGCAAAATCAAAATTTTTAAAATCATTTAATGTTAAATCAAATTTTATTTTGTAGAAATATTTATCAACATCTTTTCTTGCCTTTGATAAAGCATATAAAATAACAGCCTCGTTTACATTTAAATCTGCAGTTTTATCGACAAGTTTTTTGATAATTCTTTCATCAAAACAATTAAGCTCTTTTAATTTTTTAATAGAAAAAACAATATCACTAGGTTTAGGATTTAGAATATTTTTAATATCATCAATCGAAAATTCATCCTTTAAATCTAAAATCTTATTAATTCTTGGAATGATTAAATCTTCATCAAAAAAAGTTTCTTGACCAGTTTGCGTACTAGTTTTTACAAACCATTCTTCGGGAATTAGTCCTTCACGTTTCCATCTATATAATTGTCCATATGAGATATTAGTTTTTATTAATAAATCTTTCTTTGAAATCATATTGCTCCTTTCTGTAACATTGTTACACGAAAATATTTTATCATAACAATGTTACATTGTCAATCTATTTGATATTAATTTATTCAAATTAGTTAATTACTTTATATTTTTCTAATTTTTTGGTATAATATATTTGAAAGAATGGTGATTAAATGGCATTTCAAATAATTTTGCAATTTGACAATATTGATCTTGAGAAAAAATTTTTAGGACCAAATAATCGATATATTGAATTAATATCTGATGAATTAAGAATAAAATTAAATCATATCAGTGGTGCAATCACAATAGATGAAGCTATATACAGAGAAAATTTGGAATTATATACTAAAACTAAAAGAATTTTAGGAACAATTCTTTGGCTTTTAAAGATTGGCATTCATCTTGAAGAAAGGGATATAATTCACATTATAATGCTTTTTATTGATAGTAATAATGATGATGTAATCGAGGATAGAATAAAAAGGTTTTATCAAGATAAGAAAACTATTTTAAACACCTTTGAAAGTAAACAAATTATTGTTAAAACATTAGCACAAAAATTATATCTTGATGCATTAGAATCTGCTAATATTATTTTTGTAACAGGACCAGCAGGAACGGGTAAGACTTATTTGGCGGTTGCATATGCTGTAAGTTGCCTTAAAAAAAATATTATTAAGAAAATTATTATTACAAGACCAGCGGTTGAGGCTGGTGAGAAATTAGGTTTTTTACCTGGTGATTTAAAAGAAAAAGTGGATCCATATCTTATTCCCATCTATGATGCTTTATATGAATTTATGGGCAAGGAAACAATTGATAAATTAATTGAAAAAGGTGTCATAGAAATTGCTCCATTAGCGTATATGCGAGGAAGAACTTTAGATAATGCCTTTATAATTTTAGATGAAGCTCAAAATACAACAAGTAATCAAATGAAAATGTTTATAACAAGATTGGGATTTCATTCAAAAATGGTGATTACAGGTGATATTACTCAAGTAGATTTGCCTAATCATACACAAAGTGGTTTACTAGAATCAACTGAGATTTTACAGAATATTGATGGTATTAAACATATTCATTTTACGAAGCATGATGTAATGAGACATCCATTAGTTTCAAAAATTGTCGAACGATATGAGGAAATATATGATAAAAAGTAATATAATAGATGATGGCAATAATTTTGATTTTGATTTAAAAAAACTTTCAAGAAAAATTTTAAGAAAAACTTCTAAATTGCTTAAGGTAAAAACTAAACATATAATAAGTTATATTTTTGTTGATTCGAAAAAAATTAAACAAATTAATAAGGAATATCGTCATATTGATTGTCCAACTGATGTGATATCTTTTGCATATGTAGATGTTGAAGATGATAAGAAGTTGCCATATGAACTTGGTGATGTCTTCATATGTAGAGAAAAAATCGTTGAACAAGCAGAAAAATTTGGTCACTCATATTTAAGAGAATGTGCTTTTTTAATGACACATGGAATTTTACATCTTTTAGGATATGATCATCAAGCAAAAAAAGAAGAGGAAATAATGATTGGCTTACAGAATCAAATTTTAAATGAATTAAAAATTACAAGATAGTATATATTTTAATAATAAAAGGAAAATAGTATGAAAATAGATGAAAAATATGAATTAGTATTAAAAGCTTATCAAAATGCATATGCAAAATATTCTAAATTTAAGGTGGGAGCCTTAGTTATTTTAAAAAATGGTGATTTTCTGCTTGGCAGTAATATTGAAAATGCCTCATATGGTCTTTCCAATTGTGCGGAAAGAAGTGCACTTTTTGCAACATATTCAAATGGTTTTCAAAAAGATGATATTGAAGAACTTGTTTTAATTGGTAGAAGCAATAATTTTTTATACCCATGTGGTGCTTGTCGTCAAGTGATTTGCGAATTAATGAATTTAGATGCTAAAATTACTCTTTTTAGATTGGATAAAAAATATAAAGAGATAAAAGTAAAAGATTTAATGCCATTTATTTTTGATGAGAGTGAACTGAATGCCAAATAAAGAATTTAAATCGGGTTTTGTAAGTATTATCGGTAGACCTAATGTTGGAAAAAGTACACTTTTGAATCAAATATTGAAGCAAAAAGTTGTAATTGTTTCACCTAAGGCTCAGACTACTCGCAATAAAATTCAAGGCATTTATACAACCGATGAGGAGCAGATTATTTTTATTGATACTCCTGGTATTCATAAAGCTAAAAATGAATTAGGTATAGCTATGAATGAATTTGCATTTACTTCTTTATCTGGTGCTGACTTAATTTTATATTTGGTTGACGCAACAGTTCCAATCGGAAGTGGTGATAAGTTTATTATTGAGACTTTAAAAAAAATAAAAACACCTATTTTTTTAGTTGCAAATAAAGTTGACTTATTAAATGATACAAATAGAATTCTTGAAAATATTACTAGTTATAAAATTGAAGGTAATTTTACTAGTGGTATTACAATCAGTGCGGCAAATAATTTTAATATTGATAAACTTTTAGATATGATTAAGGAAAGATTACCAATTGGTCCGATGTATTATCCTAAAGATCAATTATTAGATCAACCAGAAAGATTTGTCGTGTTAGAAATGATAAGAGAAAAGGTATTATTAAATACGAAAGATGAAGTACCTCATAGTGTAGCTATAACAATTGAGCGTTTTAAGGAATTAAATAATTTAATTGAAATTATGGCCACAATTATAGTAGAAAGAGATTCTCAAAAGAAGATTATAATTGGTAAAGATGGATCAATGATTAAAAAAATTGGAACACAAGCGAGATTAGATATTATAAAATTACTTGGTTGTAAAGTTCATTTAGAATTATTTGTAAAGGTTGAAAAAGATTGGCGTAATAAACGATATCAATTAAAAGAATTTGGTTATATTAATGACGAAAGGTAAATTTGAAAGATTTACCAAAGTATAAAATGGCAAATTTAATTCATCATAAAGTTAAGGAGTGATTAAATTGCCTAAAAAAAGTGCAAAACAATATTGGGATAAATTTGCGACTACTGGTCGCATCGAAGATTATTTAAATTATAAGTTTACCAAAAAGAAAGAGGAAGCTTATGAAACCAGTGATAAAGAAAAGGGGAATTATCCTAAACTCTAAAGATTATAAGGATAATTTTAAATTATTAACTATTTTGACTATTGATGGACCTATGAATGTTATTTTAAAGGGTGCTAATAAAATGAATAGTGGTACAAAAAAATATACCATTATACCAATTGAAGTTGATTTTTTAGTATCTCAAGGGAAAACATTATCAACGTTTACAGAAGGCTATATTATCAATAATTATACAAATTTGAAAAATTCGTATGATAAAAATATGATTTCATTAGTTATGATTGAAAAAATATTAGCTTTCTGTGAACATGTTTTTAATTATGAATTATTTTATAATTTTGTGAAAAAAATGTTTGAATTATTGGATAAATATGATTTCAATGAAACGATTTTAAATATTTTTGAGATTAAACTGCTATATTTATTAGGAATTGCCCCTAATTTAAATAATTGCAATCGATGTCAAAAGATAAAAACTGATTTAATGTTATCCATTACGCTTGGTGGTTGTTGTTGTAAGGAGTGTTCAAATCTTATTCATTGTGAATTAACTGAAGAGGAAACAAAAATTTTTAAGTATTTATATTTGATTAAACTTGAAAAAATTGATGATAATTTTTTATCATTGATTGCCAATACCCAAATCAAATTTGACAATTTTATTGATAAATATTATGAAAAATATATAGATTTTTATTCTTCTGCCAAAAAAGTTTTAAAAAAAATATCTTAAAGTAAAATAATATATAATTAAATTGTAGATTAATATATTATTTTCTTTTTTATTTTACATTTTGAAAAAAATTTGATAAAATTATAAATACAATAAGAGATGATAAAAATTTTATTGAGGTAAATATAACTTTAATATTATCATCTTCAAAGAAAGGAATTATTGATATGAATAAACCAATATATGCACAAATTGTATTAGAAAGCAAAGAAACAATTAATTTAGAATTATTTTATGATAAAGCACCATTGACAGTTGATAATTTTGTTAAACTTGCTAACAAAGGTTATTATAAAAGAACTATTTTTCACCGCGTTATTAAGGATTTTATGATTCAAACTGGTGGATATACAATTGATGATAATACATTAAATGAACTACCAAAAATAGAAACTATTTATGGAGAATTTGGTGAAAATGGTTGGAATAAAAATGATATTAAACATGAGCTCGGTGTAATTTCAATGGCTAGAACTCAAGATATGAATTCAGCTACTTCCCAGTTTTTTTTATGTAGCACAAATTGTCAATTTTTAGACCATAAATATGCAGCATTCGGAAGGACTACCGATACTAAAAGTAATGAAATTATTGTTAAAATTAGTAATGTTGAAACTTATGCGCCTCATTATGCTTTTCAGAATTTTCCTATTGAAAATGTTATGATTGAAAACATTTATATATCTAATGAAAAATTTAAGTAGAGGTGTAGAGGATGAAGAAACTAAAACTTTATGTATCAATTTTTGTAAAAGGTATGTTAGCTGGAATTTGTATTGCCATAGGTGGATTTCTGTATATCAAGGCAAGAGAAAGTACAGCACTAGTTATTGTACCCGCTTTTTTATTTTCAATTGGTTTAATCTTAATTTGTAATTTCGGATTTTTCCTATATACAGGGAAAATATGTTACCTTGTTGATGAAATAATTGCGAAAAGAGGTATCAAATATAGTATTCAATTAGTTCTTGGTTTGGTTGGTAACTATTTAGGAGCCATTTTTATTGGTTTTGTTTTGAATAAGACTTTAGGTAGTTTCAATATTGTAAAAACAATGGTTGATACAAAATTAAATTATGAATGGTGGAAATTAATAATTTTAGGAATTTTTTGTGGGATGTTAATATATTTTGCAGTAGAGGGATTTGCCAAAATAAATAATAAAATAGGTAAATACATTGTGCTTATGCTATGTGTAGCAGGTTTTATAATTTGTGGTTTTGAACACTGTGTAGCAGATATGTTTTATTTTGCTCTTTCTGGTGTCTATAGTGGTAAGAGTATTATTGTAATTTTATTAATTATTATCGGTAATAGCATTGGAGGACTATTTGTTCCTTTAATTAGGAGCGTACTATATGAATAATTTTGAATTTGTATCACCAACTAAAATTATTTTTGGCAAAGGAGAGGAAAGTAGAATAGGTGAAATTTTAAAAAAAGAAGGCTATCAAAAAATACTATTTCACTATGGTAAATCATCAATTTTTAAAATTGGATTATATGATAAAGTTATAAAATCTCTGCAAAACAATAATATATCATATGTAGAATTAGGTGGTGTTGAGCCTAATCCTAAAATCGATTTAGTCAGAAAAGGGGTAGAGATTGCCAAAAGAGAAAAAATTGAGTTGATTTTAGCAGTAGGAGGTGGTTCTGTGATTGATTCAAGTAAAGCAATTGCTTGTGGAGCCTTAACCAATGATGATCCTTGGTGTTTCAATGCTCATGAAAAATTACCAGAAAAATCCTTACCCGTGGGTGTGATTCTTACCATTAGTGCAGCTGGTAGTGAACTGAGTAATTCTTGTGTTATCACTAATAGCACCATTAATGTTAAAAATGGTTTCAATAGTGATCTTATTAGGCCAAAGTTTGTTATTATGGATCCTACATTAACATTTAGTGTTTCACCTTTTCAAACTGCATGTGGAATTGTTGATATTATGATGCATACTTTAGAAAGATATTTTTCGGATGTTGAGGATTTGATTTTTACAGATGAAATAGCACTTGGTCTAATTAAATCAGTTATTATAGCAGGGAAAAGAGTTATGAGAAATCCGCATGATTATAATGCAAGAGCATCATTGATGATTGCTAGTAGTTTTTCTCATAATGGTTTAACTGGGCTTGGTTCTAAAATGTATTTTACTGTTCATAAACTTGAACATATTATTAGTGGGACATATGATCGAGTAACTCATGGAGCGGGTCTATCAATTCTCTTTTTAGCTTGGGCTAAATACACCAAAGAAATGTTTATTGATAAATGGGAAAAATTAGGACATAATGTTTTTCAAATCAATAGTAAGAATATTGTGGATCAAACTATTGATACTTTAGAAAAATTTTTTAGTGAATTAAAAATGCCGATTAGGTTTAGTGAAGAAAAAATCCTTAGTGATGATTTTGAAAAATTGGCTAATATTGCTACTTCGAATAAGACTAAAACTATCCTTGGAGTAAAAGAATTAAATTATGATGACATTATAAAGATTTTCACACTTGCAAAATAAATAAAAACTAGTTTATGACAAATATTATTAAATATTAGACAAAATTAGTTTAAATTTTTAGTTCTAATCTCTTGATAAATAAATCATTTTATTATATAATAGATATGATTTATCGGGAGGAATTCAGAAATGCGTATTAATTTTATTTTAAAGTGTACTGAATGTGGCGAAGAAAATTATTTAACGGAAAAAAATAAACGTAATACTCCAGATCGTTTAGAACAAAAAAAATATTGTCCACGTTGCAAAAAAGCAACCATACACAAAGAAAAAACTAAAAAGTAGTAAAAACACTCTAGAAATGCTAGAGTGTTTTTCTTTTTCTACAAAAAAGTCACAAAATATGTGGTTAAATATTATAGAGGGTGAAAATATGGCTAAAGAAAAAACACAAAATGTTGGAACTAAAGAAAATGAACGACTTTTTCATTATGAGATATTAGGGATTATTTTATTAGTATTATCTATGCTAGCAATTGCTAAAATGGGTTTAATCGGTAGATATTTAATGCTAACAGTTAAAGTTTTATTTGGTGACTGGTATTTTTTAATTTTTTTGTTAATGATATTTTATGCAATAAGATGTATAATAGTACATAAGAGACTTAAAATTAATAATATTAGATATTTAGGTATTTTTATCTCCATTTTATCATTAATATTGTTATCACATTTCAGTATGCATCGATATGTAAAAAATTATGAAGGTAATAGTTTAGTAACAACAATTCAATTATATTTTAATAGTTTTAAAACCGAAAATGCTGAATCAATTGTAGGTGGGGGAATTATAGGGGCAAGTTTATTTTATCTATGTTATTATTTACTTTCAGAAGTAGGGGTTATTTTAATTAGTATTTTATTGTTTTTTTTAGGCATAGTTTTTATTTGTAAAAAAACGATTAAAGATTTTATTAAAATGATTATCGCTTTTTTCAAAAAGGTGTATTCACTTTTAAATAAGACTAGTAAAAAATTGAAAAATAAAATTGATGAATATGATTTATCATATACAAAAAGGAAAGTCAAATTTAAGATTAGTAAAATTAATAATACAGAATATTATAATAGAGAATATGAATTTGCTAAAAGAAATGTTGAGACCATAAAAAAAGTTTTAAATAGTATGAATGTTTTCTACAATGACATTACCTATATTATTTGTCGTAATATTACCATCTACTTTATTAATTCTCACTATCATTTTAGTTATGAGGCTTTTGGTCGAAATTTGAAAAATTATATACATAATTTTCAATTGAAACAAGATGAAAACTCTCAAGAATTATTGGTTGAAATTAACAATCTTACACCTACGCCCCTTAGAATTTATGAGTTAGAAAAACTTGAAAATAATGAAATTATTTTTGGTATTGATGATAGAAATGAATTAATTAAATTAGAAGGTGAAAATACAAGACTATTAATTTTTGGTATTAATAAAAAAAGAATTAGTACTTATTTTGATACTATTATTGTATCATTGATGCATTATAAATCCAATATTCAATATTATTATATTGATTTGCTTGGTAATAGTAATCTTGCAACAAGCAATAATATTGATGAGTTGGATCATATTTTAATAAAGGTTAATGAAAGAATTACAAAATTTAATGAATTAAAGGTTTCTAATATTGATGAATATAATCGGAAAAGTTCTAAAAAAGAAGATTATGAACTTGTTATGATTTCTGGAGTAGATAAAATTTTAAACGATAACAAATTATTTGAAAAATTAATGTATATGATAGAGGTTACAACTGCTTATGGTTATTTCTATATTTTTCATACAACAGATGAGAATGTTAAATATACTAATTTATTTAATCTCTTTCAGTATAAGATTTTTTTAGAAAAAGAAACTGATTATTCAAAAAAGTATTTAGGATATCAAAGGTTTGATTTACTAAATAATGATGTTGAAGGGTACTTATTATATAAAAGTATAATTTTACGAATGACATTATTGCAAATGACAAGTAATGAAATTGAAAGTTTAAAAAAATAAAAAAAATCATAATTCATTTATAAATTATGATTTTTTTTATTTTTTATTTCATTACTTGCTATTTCTTTATATTTTTCAATTAATTCATAGCGTTCTTTTAAGCCTATTTCCATTTTTGAACTATTTTTAGGATAATAATATTTTCTATCTTTAATAGCATCTGGCAAATATTGTTGATAAACCCAAGCATTGGGATAATCATGTGGATAAAGATAGGCTTTTTGTGATGGATCAAAAGAATAATTATTTTTTAAATGAATTGGTAAAGTACCACTTTTTCCATTATTTATATCATCAATAGCACTATGAATAGCAAGATAAGCGGAGTTTGATTTAGGCGATAGAGCCATTTCAATAACAATGACGCTTAAGGGTAACATCGCCTCAGGATTTCCCAATTCTCTTGCGGCATCAACAGCGGCCTTGACTCTTGGCCCAATTGTTGGATTAGCAAGACCTATATCCTCATAAGCAATTGCAAGAAGTCTTCTAGCTAGACTAGTAAGATCATCTGCTATTATTAATTTTGCTAAATAATGCAAAGAAGCATCGACATCACTACCACGAATAGATTTTTGCAAACCACTTAAAGTATCAAAATAACTATCACCATTAGCATCTATAGAAATATTGGGTTTTTGAATATAACTTTTTGCAATTTCTAAAGTAATATGATTTTGATTAGAAGTAAAAGCAATTGTTTCAAAATTATTAATGAGAGTTCGTATTTCTAAATTAGCGGTAGTAATTATATAACGATACGCTTCGTCATCAATAATTAAAGGATGATCAAGGTAAGTTTCGGCTCTTTTTAAAACCTTTAATAAATCATTATATGTTAAGTCATTAAGTTTATAGATATGGCAGCGACTTCTAATGGCAGGATTAACGGAATGATAGGGATTAACAGTTGTTAATCCAATTAAGAGAATAGTTCCGTCTTCAACAAAAGGTAATAAATAATCTTGAATATCTTTTTTCATGCGATGAATTTCATCAACTATAATAATTGCTTTATCTAAAAATCTAGCTTCATTCATAATTTGTTTTAAAATATCTTTATTATCAGTAGAAGCATTGAATTTGAAGGCTGTAGTCTGAGACATTTCACAAGTAGCAAGTGCAATGGTTGTTTTACCACAACCTGGATTACCATATAAAATAAAGGAAAATAAATGATTTGTATTAATCATTTTTCTAATAATTCCATTTTCTCCAACTAAATGATCTTGACCTACAATGTCATCAAAATGATGAGGTCGCATTAAATATGCAAGTGGTTTCATTTACAAACCTCCTTTTTAAATATTTTATCATATTAAAGAAAAAAATACATAAAAAAAGAAAATAAATTACTTTATTAAAGTTAAAAAAAATGGTATAATAATAAAGAAATAAAATTTGATGGGATAGATTATGAAAGATAAAAGTTTTTTAATTTTAAAAGATAATCGCATCATAAGAAGTATAATCTTACTTTCGTTACCAATTATGATTAGCAATATCTTGAAATCATTACATGATATAGTTGATATGTACTTTATAAGCAATATTAATGATAAAGTAGAAATAGTTGAGGCTCAAGTTTCTGCAATAACAATTACAGGTCCAATTATGCAAATATGTCAAGCTTTAGCTCTTGGACTTATGATTGCTGGAACAGCAATTATGAGTCAATATCTTGGTGCTAATAAGACCGAAAAGGCTAAAAAAGTGAGTGGACAATTGCTTGTATTATCAATTATTGTAGGAATTATTTTTAATTTATTATTATTTTTAATGGCACCGCTTATTTTAAAATGGATGGGAGCCGATACAAGTAGTAATCTTTATAAATATTCAGTATATTATGTTCAATATCGTTCTTTTGAACAAATTGGTCTTTTTGTAATTTATGCTTTTCAAGCTAGTCGGCAGTCAACAGGAGATACAATAACACCAGTTATTTTAAATGCCATATCTATTTTATTAAATATTATTTTAACTTGGATGTTTATCAATCTATTTGGCATGGATATTAGAGGTGCAGCTTTAGCAACTGTAATTGCCAATATGATTGTTATTCCTATTTGTTTAATATTAATGGTTAAGAGAAAAAATAATACTTTAAATTTGACATGGGAAGATATGAAATTTAATCTTAAATATGTTAAAAAATTATTTATAATTGGTGTACCAGCTGCTATTTCTCAAGCTTTTACTTCACTTGGTTTTTTATTAATTAATAGTTTAGTGATGGCTTTTGATGGCTATATCATTAATGCCATTGGTGTTGGCAATCGAATTAACTCTTTATTGCTTTTTCCTGCATTGTCAGTAGGAACTGTTCTTGCAACCTTTATCGGTCAAAATATTGGTGCTAATCAAATTTTAAGAGCTAAAAAAAGTTTATGGCTTTCTATGTTTATTACTTTAACCATAACAGTAGTTGGTGGCGTTGTTTTAATGTTTTTGCGAAGACCACTTGTGAGTATTTTTATAAATGAAATAGATAATTCAAGAGCCTTTAACATGTGTGTTTACTATTTATATTTTTTATTGCTAGTTTTACCATTAATGGGAATTTTTCAGATATGGACAGGATGTTTTCAAGGAGCTGGTAGAACGGGGCTAAGTTTGTTATTAGCAACTATGAGACTTTGGATTTTAAGATTACCCCTTATTTGGTTTTTAATGAATATAATTAAATTAGGACCACCAAGTGTATGGTATGCGATGGTTATTAGCAATTTTGGGGCTGCTATTCTTGGTACTTTCTTATATAAGTTTATAGATTTTAAACCTCGAATTTCTAAAATAAATGAAAAAATAATTAAAAATTTTAATGAATGAAAATACAAAGGAAAATAAAATATGTCTAAAAACAATATAGTATTATTTGAACCAGAAATACCACAAAATACTGGTAATATTATGAGAACATGTGCAGGTACTGATACTTTTTTACATTTGATTAAGCCTCTTGGGTTTAAAATGGATGATGCTAGTTTAAAAAGAGCAGCTGTTAATTATTTACCCAATGTGCATTTTAAAATATATGAAAATTGGGAAGATTTTATCAGTCAGAATACAGGAAAAATGTATTTTTTTACTAGATATGGTTTACATACTCCACATGAATTAAGATTAAATAATCCTAATGAAAAGTATTATTTTATTATTGGTAAAGAATCAACTGGAATTCCAAAAGAAATATTAAAAAAACATTTAGATAGTTGTATAAGATTACCAATTAATGATAAAATTAGATCGCTTAATATTAGTAATGTTGCAGCAATCGTTATTTTTGAAGCATTAAGGCAACAAGATTATAATGATTTATCACGGTTTGAACCAGAAACCTTAAAAGGTAAAGATTGGCTTTTAAAGTGAGCATAATGACAAAATTCTTACACAAACTATAATAGGAAGTGATAAGATGAATAAAAAAATTACAAAACCTATTCATTCTGTTGTTGAACATGATGAATATTTTTATCGCCATCCAGAAATGTATCGGACTAATTTAGATGACGAATTATCTGATACGGATGAATTTGATACAACTGATGATGAATGAAAAAAATGTATAGCACGATATTCATTATGCTATACATTTTTTAGTTAAGTAAAAATAATTTAATTGCCTTAATTGAGTAATTGTGATATAATATTATGAAGGAGTGATAAAATGAGAAAAAGAATTCGGATTATTCTATTCATAAGTATTTTAACAATTTGTTTGTTTATAAGTGGATGTGTTCATCGAGTAAAAATTCCTATTGGCGAAAGGCCGACTGAAAAATTTACTGTAGTTGAGTATATTCAAGATGATGCCATTTTTCAAGCTGCTTCAAGTTTAAAAATTTCAGGAAAATCTAATTCTGGTGTAGTAATCGTTGCTACATTATATGATTCAAAAAATTTAATGGTAAATCAAGTTTATTGCAATACTGATAATAATGGCAATTGGAATCTAAATTTAGACACTCCTGATGCTACTATGAAATCATACACTCTAAAAATATACGATTCGGCTGAAGTATATCATGAAACATTTACAAATATTAGATTTGGAGAAGTTTGGATGATTATTGGCGATGAATTTAAAAATATTGAAATACCTAAAAAGGATGAGAATATTGAAGAACAAAAAACTATATCTTCGCTCGATGGTCCAATTGATTATATGTTGATGTTTTATCAAAATAATCAATGGCTTCCTGCTCAATTTGAATTATCAAATTTCGGTTACCAGTTAATTAATCAAATAAAAAGTACTTTTAATACTTGGAATCGTCATCCTATTGCTATCGTCTTTGCAACTAGCAATGACACCAATATTTATCAATGGTTAAGTAGAGAAATTATAGAATCTAGAAAAGTAATTAAAGATTATTTAGTAAGCGAGGGATTATATACAGATGCTACTAATTTAGTGGAAAATGGTATGTCATATTTATTTGAAAAATATCTCAATAACTTAAGAGGAATGAGTTATGCTAATATAATAATTAACCAAGGTCTCGCTGATTTAAATGATGCTAATAATGGTAGTCATTATACAAAAGACAATTTTTCAAATGTTTACAGTCAAATGCTTTATACTTTTTTATCCGAATTGAATGTAAAATTTTTAATTGAAAATAAAATTTTTTATATTCAAGAAGGTACTGATACAATTGAAAATTCAAATATTTTAAGAAAAATTCAGAGTAGTACATGTAATTATTATAATAAATGTGAAATTATACCTACTTATGATTTAGCTTTAATTTATGATAGAATAAATGATAGATATTTAGAATCAGATGAAATAGATTTAGATAATATTAGTGAATTAGATATTTTAGGGATTGATTATTTAAGACTCAGTAAACGAATTTATCAATTTAGTATAAATAGTTATAGTGCACCAACTTTAAAAAATACAGTCAAAGAATATGAAAATAATGGTAGTGTAGTAAGAATAAAACTTATATTTGAAAATGTTAATATTTTTGACAATTATGAAACAATAAATGGACTTAAGTTTTATGATTTAGAAGGTAATGAAGTTGAACTTGAATATACAATTGATCATAATGAAATAATTATTAATCTCTTAAAAATAGAAAAAGTAGATGAAAAATCTGATGTTTTATTAGATAGGATGGAAACAATTTTAGAGGAAAAGAAATATATAGAATTATCAAAAATTTGTTATGCACAAGAAAGTTTTATTTATGGAAATAATTTGAGTTCTGATAGAATTGGTGTGATTCCCTTTGAGGTTATTTTAGTAAATAAATAAAGATAGAGGTAAAAATATGAAAAGACATAATGCAAGAATTTTAACAGTATTAGCATTATATAACATGGATTTTAATAATTATAATGATGGAGATAGCATAAAATGTTTTGAAGACATTAAAAATTTAGAAATGGAATATGAGTATCAAGTTGAAATTGACTACAATTATAGTGAGAAACTTTTTTTGGGAATCATTGAACATCTAGATGAAATAGATGCTACTATAACTAATTCATTAGTTAATTATACAATTGATAGATTATCCTATGTTGATCGAGCTATCATTAGAAATGCAATATATGAAATGAAATACGAAATGCTTCCAAAGAATATTGTGATTGATGAAGCTTTATTAATTACTAGAGAATACAGTAATTTAGAAAATGATGCCCAAGTAAAATTTAATAATCGATTACTTGATAACATTGCGAAGAGTATTTATGAATAGTGGACGTTTTTTATCAGTTAGTGATATTAATAAATATATTAATTTTAAATTTGAACAGGATGATAACCTTCAAGAAGTTTATATTCAAGCGGAGATTTCAAATTTCAAATTTTCTGGTAAACATTGCTATTTTTCATTAAAGGATGCTTTTTCAGAACTTTCAGCAATGTACTTTTATCCTAATAACCTAGACTTAAAATTTAAACCAATTGACGGAATGAGTGTTCAAGTTGTTGGAAAAATTCAAGTTTATCAAAAGAAAGGTACATATGCAATTATTGTAAAGAAAATGGTGGAAGCAGGAATTGGGCTTTTATATCAAGAATATCTTGATCTAAAGGATAAACTTCAAAAAGAGGGTCTTTTTGATGAGAGTAAAAAACTCCCACTTCCTATCTATCCTGAAAAGATTGCGGTAATAACTGCACCAACAGGAGAAGCAATTAGAGATATTATCTCAACCTTTAATAGAAGATTCCCACTTGCAAAAATAAAATTATATCCGGCTCTTGTGCAAGGTTTAGATGCTCCCAAAGATTTGATTAAAGCTTTAAAAAGGGTTTATCAAGATAACGAGGCTGATGTTATTATTATTGGGCGTGGTGGAGGTAGTTTTGAAGATTTATCATGCTTTAATGATGAAAATTTAGCGAGAACTCTTTTTTCTTCCACGATACCTACTGTTAGTGCAGTCGGTCATGAGGGGGATTATACAATTTGTGATTTTATTGCCTCACATAGAGCACCAACGCCAACAGGGGCTGCTATGTTATTAAGTAAGGATAAAAAAGATATTACTGAATTGTTAGTAGCAAATTCTAAGCGGTTAAAAGCATCCATTAAAAATAAATTAACAAAAGATTTTAATGAGTGGTGCCGACTTAATTCTTCATATGGATTATTTAATTTTGAAAAAATTATTGAAAATAAAGAAGTCGAATATAAACATCTTTGTGAAAAACTTGAAAATTATAGTCCACAAATGATTACGAAAAATATGATAAGTTCTTTAAGAGAATGGAATATAAAATTAGAAAATGCCATAAATAGAATATATGATAATAATTTTGCCAATTATATTAATTTAAATAATCGTATTAGACCTACACTTATATTAAATAAAATAGATTTTTATAATGCAGAGATAGAAAGAAATAATTTGGCAATAGATAAGTATCTATCAAATAATATTGATAATTTAGATGTTTTTTTAAAAACGGCAATTGAAAAGTTAGTTATTTTAAATCCTTTTCATTTAATGAATAAGGGATATAGTATTGTATATAAAGATGATATTATTATTAGTTCAATTACTAAAATATACAAAGGTGATAATATTAAAATAAAAATGAGCGATGGTAATATTGATGCCATCATTAAATAGGAGTATAAAATGGAAAATAAAACGTTCGAAGAACTTTTAAAAGAATTGCAAGACATTGTCTCAAGTTTAGAAAGTGGTAAATTATCACTTGAGGAATCAGTAAAAAAATATCAAAGTGGTATGGCAATTAGTCTTGAATGTAAAAAGCGATTGGATGAAGCAAAAGAAGTTGTTGTAAAAAAAGTAACTGAAAATGGTGAAACTGATTTTTAAAAAATGACTAGGGGGTCTAATTATGTTAGAGGAGATAAATTTAATAGATTTAAAAAAACTAAATTATGAGCAATTGGACTCTTTAGCAAAAGAAATTAGAGAAGAAATTATTACAGTAGTTAGCAGAAATGGAGGTCATTTAGCATCAAATCTTGGAATTGTTGAATTAACAATTGCTTTACACATGGTATTTGAAAGCCCTAAAGACAAAATTATTTTTGATGTTTCTCATCAATCGTATGCTCATAAAATTTTAACAGGGCGCTATAAAAACTTTGAAAGTCTTAGAAAATTTAAAGGTATTAGTGGCTTTACAAGGTATGATGAAAGTATTCACGATGCTTTTGAAGCGGGTCATAGTTCAACAGCTATTTCAGCTGGTCTTGGATATTTAGAGGCCAAGAAAGAATTTCCTGATCAAATTGGCGATGTAATTGCTGTAGTAGGGGATGCTTCAATTGTTAATGGTTTATCATTTGAGGCTTTAAATTATTTAGGTGATCATAAAGATCAAAAAATGATTATTATTTTGAATGATAATGAAATGGGAATTTCTAAAAATGTTGGTTCTCTTGCTAAAAGTTATAATAATATTAGGACAAAGGGGAAAATGCGTTTTATCCGAAAAATCACTCCTATAAAAGTAAAAAAAGCTTTAGAATCAACATTTTACGAAATAAATTTATTTAATTCTTTAGGCTTTCAATATTTTGAAAAAATTGATGGGCATAATCTAAAAGAATTAGTTAAATATTTAACTTATGCTAAAAACGCAAAAGAATCAGTTATTTTGCATATTATGACGAAAAAAGGTAAGGGATATTTACCTGCTGAAAAAGATGAATTAGGATCTTGGCATGGTGTTTCGCCCTTTGATATTAAAACAGGAGTTCAAAAAAATGATTCTAATAACACAACATATGGTCATCTTTTAGCAGAATATTTAATAGATTTTGCAACCAATAATAATAATGGGCGACTGCTTAGAGTGATTACTCCAGCAATGACGCTCGGTAGTGGTCTTGAGAATTTTGCTAAAACTTGTACCAAACAATTTATTGATGTTGGAATTGCAGAAGAAAATGCAACTGTTATGGCTGCTAGTATGGCACATGCTGGTCTTTTACCAATTTTATTTTGTTATGCGACCTTTTTACAAAGAGCATACGATGAGATTCTTCATGATATTGCTAGAAGTAAAGAGCATGTTATCATTTGTGTTGATCATGCTGGGGTTGTAAGCAATGATGGCGATACGCATCAAGGAATTTTTGATTTAGCTTATTTTAATTCAATTCCTAATCTTACTATTTTATCACCTAAAGATGGTAGTGAGGCTATATCTATGCTTGATTATGCAATTAATGAAGTTAAAACTCCAGTTATTATTAGATATTCAAAAGAAAAAATCACCAAAGATGTTGTCAAGTATCAATATTTGCCAAAATGGATGATGGAAGGTGAAGGAAGTACTACAATTATAACTTATGGTATCTTATATAATGAAACCAAAAAATATATAAAAAAACATAATTTAAACGTTTCAATAGTTAATGCTAGTATTTTGTCAGATCTTGATGAAGAACTTTTAATTAAATTGGCAACTGATGAAAAAAAGATTATAGTATATGAAGAAGTTTATCGAAAAGGCTCATTAGGTGATGCAATTTTGAGATTTTATAATGGAACAAATTTATACCCTAAAATTAAGTTATTGGCTTTTGGTGATACGTATTTAGAGGTTGGTACAAGAGAAGAATTATTAAAAGAATATAAAATTTCTTTAGATGATTTACGGAAAGAGATTGGTGATTGAATTGTTACAAAGTTTAACCGTTAAAAATTTTGCAATTATTAATAATCTTAGTATTGATTTTGACAAAGGATTTACTGCAATTACAGGTGAAACAGGAGCAGGAAAGTCTTTACTTATTGATGCAATCGGCTTATTACTTGGTGATCGCGCATCAGCTAGTATGGTAAGAAGTGGTGAACAAAAGGCCATAATTGAAGGTGTCTTTTGCGAATTAAGTAATCATACTAAAGATTTATTAGGTGAATTTGAACTTTTAGATGATGATGATTTGTTAATAATTAGAAGAGAAATATATAGTAGTGGTAAAAGTTTAGTACGCGTTAATGGTTCTGCTATAAATATGAGTCAGGTTATTCAGCTTGCGCAAACAATTGCTGACATTCATACGCAAAATGATACTAAAAAACTTTTTGAACCCAAAAATTATTTATCATTTATAGATGATAATACCACTTTATCTATTTTGAAAGAATATCAAGATTTGCGCAATTGTTATCTAAATGCTATAAAAAATTATGATGAAATAATAAAAAATATTGAAAATTATCATAAAGAAAAAGAGTATTTAGAATATCAATATCAAAATTTAGTTAGAAGTAATTTAAAAAAAGGCGAATTGGAAACACTAGAAGAAGAATATAATATTATGAATAATTTTGAATTGATTTTCAAAAATTTAACAAACATAAAAAAAGATTTAGATGAAAATAATATAAATACAATATTATATTCGGTTTATAATTCACTAGAAAAAATTAGTCAAATCGATAGTAAATATCAAAATATGGCAGAAGTTGTTAAAAACGCTTATTATGATTTAAGTGATATTTCTAATGATGTATTACAAAATTTAAATAATTTGGAATTTGATAATAATCATTTTGAAGAAATTATTGAAAGAATCAATTATTTGAAAGATTTAAAGTATAAGCATAAAATGTCAATTGATGAATTAATTGAATATCGTGACAATTTAGAGTTAAAATTAAATATATTAGACGATGATGAATATATTTTAAACAAGGCAAAAGCTGATGTTGAACATTTTTATCAAATGACTTATGAAAAAGCTTTAGAATTAAGCAATCTTCGCAAAAAAAATGCTAAAAAATTAGAAATTAATATTAAAAAAGCTTTATGTGATTTAATGCTTGATAAGGTTAGATTAGAAATTGTTTTTACAAATAATTTAAAAGAGGAAAAAAAACCTAATATTTTTTTAAAAAATGGAATAGATATTGTCAATATTATGATTTCTTTTAATCCTGGTGAAAAATTAATGGATTTATCAAAGGTTGCATCAGGTGGTGAGATGTCTCGAGTAATGTTAGCAATTAAAACGCATTTAATGGCCAATTTTAAACTTTCAACGATGATCTTTGATGAAATTGATAGTGGTGTTAGTGGTGAAGTAGCTTATGAAGTAGCAAAAAAATTAGAGCAGATTTCCAAACATACGCAAGTTTTGGCTATAACGCATTTACCAATTGTGGCAAGCAAAGCAAATAGCCAATTATTTATTAGTAAAAGTGTTGTATCTGGTAAAACTTTGACTATGGTAAAAGAATTAAGTTATGATGAACGAATTGAAGAACTAGCAAAAATGATTTCACCAACTGATCAAAGTGGAAAAAGTAAAGAATTAGCAAAAAATATGTTAAATATGTAATAATAGAAAAAAGTGTTTTTAAAGCCATATAAAAACACTTTTTATTTTTAAATATAAGCAAATAATAATGAAGAAAGGAGGACGAAATGAGAAAACTTTTCAAAATTTTTTCGATATTATTATTTTTTAGTTTATTTTTAACAGTTGAAGTAAGAGCCAATAGTGACGAATATGTTTATTTAGGTGGCGATTCAATTGGAATAAAAATGAAAACTGGTGTTTATGTTGCAGGAAAATATCAAGTACAAACAACTAAAGGAAAGATTTCGCCATGGAAAGAAACTGATATTGAATTAGGTGATAGAATTGAGACTATTAATGGTATAAAGATAGATAATAATGAGCAACTATTAAAATATTTATCTAATTATCAAAGCGATAGTGTACAACTTGTGTTATTAAGAGATAGTAAAAAAATTAATACAAAAATTGATGTTGTTAAAAACCAAAATAATGAATCTTCAATTGGATTATACATTAGAGATCAAATTTTGGGTATTGGTACAATGACTTTTATAACATTAGATAATTATTTTGGATCATTAGGACATGGAATTTATGAAAATAAGATATTAGTTGAAAATGGCGGTGGAAGTTTATACTACTCAAAAGTATCATCAATTAAAAAAGCAGAACCTGGTGTTGCTGGTGAAAAAAGGGCCTCAATGGATAATATGGTTATAGGTAGTATTCTTTCAAATGACTTAACGGGACTTTATGGTAAATTTAGTGCAAGTATTACTAATAAAAATAAAGTAGAAGTATCTAAACAAGGTCAAATCGTTAAAGGAAAAGCTCAAATTTATACAGCTGTTTCAGGCAATTTAATAAAAGCATATGATATAGAGATTACCGATATTCATTTGCAAAATAAAAAAGCAACTAAAGGAATTCGTTATAAAGTTACAGATGATGATTTAATAGCTCAAACTGGTGGTATTGTTCAAGGTATGAGTGGTAGTCCCATTGTTCAAAATGGTCGAATAATTGGAGCCGTTTCGCATGTAACAGTTGAGAATCCTATCTATGGTTATGGTATGCATATTGAATGGATGATTGATGAAGTATCGCAATTGAGATAACGACATTTAAGTAAGTAAATCGACATTATCTAAAAAAAAGTATTAAATTTATTACAAATATTACTTAAAAAAACGACATAATTTTAAAAAAACCTTAAAAATTATTAAAAATAAGTTTTATTACTTGCTAAATACCCTCTTTTTTGATAAAATATTACTGCATACTAAATCAAAAGGGGGGAAAATTATATGCAAAAATTGAAAATGGTGGTCGTTGAAAGTAACGACAATAATGAACTAGGAATTGGAACTTATTTGAAAAACTATGAAGAAATTAATTTAATAGGTTCTTACAGCAATGAGGTAAATTTATATAATACTTTAAAAGTTACACAAATTGATGTACTTGTTGTTGATTTATTTTTAAATGGTGTAGATGGAATTACCTTAATCGAAAATATTAAGAAAAATCCTGATTTATATCATCAGCCTCGGCATATTATTGTAATGACACAATTTATTAGTAATTATGTAAATTCAAAATTAAATCAATTAAGTGTAGATTATATTATTATGAAACCTGTTGATGTTAAGCAATTGTATCAACTCATTCTAGGAATGACTGCTGAAACCGAAACGGATACAAAAACTGATATTGATGCTGATTTGGATAGTGAGATAACTTCTATTCTACATGAGGTTGGAGTTCCGGCTCATATTAAAGGATATATGTATTTACGAGAAGCAATTGCGATGGTTTACAATAATGTTGAAATTCTTGGTTCTATTACAAAAGTATTATATCCAGAAATTGCAACGACCTTTGGCACAACTTCTTCAAGAGTAGAAAGAGCAATTAGACATGCAATTGAAATTGCATGGGTAAGAGGTAATGTTGATGCGATAAGCGATATATTTAGTTATACTATTAGTTATAACAAGTCAAAACCAACAAACTCTGAATTTATTGCCATGATTGCTGATAGGCTTCGTTTAGAACATAAACGTCAAAAGAAAATGCGATATTTAGCATAAAAAATAGAAGTTTAAAACTTCTATTTTTTTAAAGTAACTACTAATCAATTACTAAGGATTATTTTGAAAGAATTTGTATTAAAGCAACGATTAAACTTCCAATACTACCAAGTGCCATTAAAGCTACTAAAGTCCAAATAATTATTTTACCAGCTAAAGTTTTTTGAGGTGCAGTTGTAATGTAATATTCATCGGTACCATCAGCTTTTTTAGTTTTTTGAACCATTTTTTTAGAAGTTTTATCGTTTTTGTTTGGCTTTTTACTCATATATTATTCACCTCATAATTTTTTTTATAACTATATTATAACATATTTTTTTAAAAAAGGGAAGTGTTAGCATTAAAAAAAATAGAATAATTTTGCATATTGATATGAATTGCTTTTTTGCTAGTTGTGAAATTGCTCAAAATCCTACTTTAAAAGGAAAAAAAATAGCCGTAGCACCAAATGCTATGGACAGAAGAGGAATCATACTTGCGGCAAGTTATGAAGCAAGACCTTATGGTGTTCATTCAGCAATGAGGGTTAGTGATGCTTTGAGAAAATGTCCTGATTTAATTATAGTAGAACCATCAATGGGAATATATGGCGAGTATTCGAGAAAATTTTTTGAATACTTTTTAAAAATTACTCCACTTGTAGAGCCTGCTAGTATAGATGAAGGATACCTAGATATTACTGATGTGTGTAGACCAGAAGAGGCGGTTAAACTAGCTAAAAAAATCCAAACAGATTTATTAGAACAATTTAAACTTCCATGTAGTATTGGCATTGCACCAAATAAATTTTTAGCTAAAATGGCATCAGAGATGAAAAAACCTTTAGGTATTGTTATTTTAAGAAAAAGAGAAATAGCAGAAAAATTATGGCCACTTCCTATAAAAAGTATGTTTGGAGTTGGGAAAAAAACGTTTGCTACACTTTTGACAATGGGAATTAAAACAATTGGTGAACTTGCTAATTATGATAATTTAGATTTGCTAAAAGAAATCATTGGAGAGACTAATGCGCTTAGTCTTTATTCACATGCAAATGGAATAGGATCGAATGAAGTAGATATTAATCGTTTTAACGATGTTTCTTCTATCAGTAATTCGCAAACCTTTGATCACGATGAATATGATTTGTCTAATATGAAATTAATTATTAAATTACTTACTAATACATTATGTCATCGAATGGAAAAACATAGCCTAAAAGCTTATAATTTTACTCTTCAACTTAAATATAGCAATTTTAAAGTCACAAGTAAAAGTATAACAATTGTAAATCCAACCTCAGATAGTAGGAGAATTTATAAAATGTTTGAAAATTTATTTGAAGAGTTTTACGATGAAACTTTTCCATTGCGATTAATAGGTGTAGCAGCAGGAAAACTTATTGAAGCAAATGATGAAATAAAACAATTATCGATATTTGATTCATTAGATGAAGAACAAAAAGATCATGAGATTGATAATTTAATTAAAAGTATTAATAGTGATATTGGTGGCCTTGCTTTAAGAAGGGGTATCACAGCTTCTTATAATAGTAGTAATGTAAGAGTTGACAAATTTGATAAATCTTGGAGAGATAAAAAATAATTATGAGTAAATTTGCTTGAAATAAAAATAAAATTTGAGTATAATACTTAAGTAAATAAATTTTTCGTTGAACAATCTGACAAATTGGGAGAAAACGTATCTTGCACGTTAAGCAAAAATAAGAGGGTGGCTTGTCCAAACTAAGGTGGTACCGCGGAGATATCTTCGTCCTTAGGCTGAATAAATTAGTCACTCTATTTTTTATTATATAAGGAGATTAAAAATGCGAAGTAAAACAAATGGAGAACTTAGAATTAATAATATAGGAGAAACTGTCAACCTAGTGGGTTGGTGTAGTAAAAAAAGAAATCTAGGTGGTCTGATTTTTATAGATTTAAGAGATCGAAGCGGAATTGTTCAATTAGTAATTGAACCCACTAATGAAAATTATACTAAAGCACTAGATGTAAAAAATGAATATGTTTTGAATGTTACTGGTTTAGTTGTGGAAAGACAAAATAAAAATGGAAATCTTTCAACAGGAGATATTGAAGTAATTGTTAGCGAATTAAAGATTTTAAATGAGGCCGAAAATCCTCCCCTTCTTATTCAAGATCAAACAGATGCCCTGGAAGATACTAGAATGAAATATCGATATCTAGATTTAAGAAGACCAATTATGCAAAAAAATTTAATCTTACGACATCGGACAATGATGGCTACTCGTAATTTTTTTGACAGTGAGGGTTTTGTTGAAATTGAAACACCATATCTTGGCAAATCAACACCAGAAGGAGCAAGGGATTTTTTGATTCCATCACGTTTATATGAAGGCTCATTTTATGCTTTACCACAATCACCTCAAATGTATAAACAACTATTAATGGTAGCGGGATTTGAAAAATATTTTCAAATTGTAAAATGTTTTCGTGATGAAGATTTAAGAGCTGATAGACAATTAGAATTTACACAAATTGATGTAGAGATGAGTTTTGTCGATGAGAATGATATTTATGATATTACTGAAAGATTATTAAAGCATATTTGGAAAGAAGTATTAGATCAAGATATTCAAACGCCATTTATTAAAATGGATTATGATGTTGCATTGAATCAGTATGGTTCTGATAAACCAGATACTAGATTTGATATGTTACTTGAGGATTTTACAAGATGGGCAAAAGAAATTGAGTTTGGAGTTTTTCAAAATCAAATAACTCTTGGCAATTGTGTTAAAGGTATTATTGTCAAAAATGGAGCTGAAAAATATTCTAGAAAGGAAATTGATCGTTTAACAGAATTAGTAAAAAAGTATCATGCTAATGGTCTTGTTTGGCTTAAATATGAAAAGGGCAAATTTAGTGGTCCAATTACTAAGTTTTTAAATAGTGATACAAGCAAAATACTTATAGAAAACTATGATGTTCAAGAAAATGATTTAATTTTAATGATTTCTGATAAACGGGAAATATGTAATTTTGCATTAGGGGCATTACGCATTCAAATTGCAAAAGAAATGAATTTAATCGATCAATCTAAGTTTAATTTTTTATGGATTATTAATTGGCCATTATTTGAGTATAGTGAAGAGGAAGAAAGATATGTTGCTGCACACCATCCATTTACTTCTCCTAAAGATGGCGATGAAGATTTAATGCTAAATAATCCTGAAAAATGTCGTGCTAAAGCATATGATATTGTATTAAATGGATATGAATTAGGTGGTGGTAGCATTAGAATTCATAACCAAGACGTCCAGGCCAAAATGTTTAAAGCAATTGGATTAACTGATGATGAGGTTAAAAAACAATTTTCCTTTTTTGTCGATGCTTTAAAATATGGTACTCCTCCTCATGGAGGCTTTGCAATTGGTTTAGATCGACTTGTAATGTTACTTACTGGTAACAATAATTTACGTGAAGTAATTGCTTTTCCGAAAGCTGCTAGTGCTAGATGTCCAATGAGCGATGCTCCAACACCAGTTTCAACCAAGCAGCTAGAAGAATTAAATATAAAATATAATAAATAGGAGGTAAAAATGAAGAGTACGGATTATATTTCTTGGGATGAATATTTTATGGGAGTAGCTTTACTATCGGCTCATCGAAGTAAAGATCCCAATACTAAAGTTGGAGCTTGTATTGTTAATGAAAATAAACGTATTGTAGGAATTGGTTATAATGGTTTTCCCTATGGATGTAGCGATGATTCATATCCTTGGGAGCGAGATGGTGATTTTTTAAATACTAAATATCCATATGTTGTGCATGCTGAACCCAATGCAATATTAAATTCCACTAGCAATTTAGAAGGTGCCACTCTTTATGTAAGTCTTTTTCCTTGTCATGAATGTATGAAATTAATTATTCAAAGTGGAATTAAAGAAATTGTATATTTATCAGATAAATATAATGGTACTCCATCAGATTTAGCTTCAAAAAAAATGGCTGATAGTGCTGGATTAAAGTATCGTAAAATGAAAAATATTAATATAAGGATTGAGAATGAATGAAGAAATTTATTAAAGAATATAAAAAACTATTAATCATTATTGCTATTCCATATTTATTTATTGTTCTTTCATCAATTATTAAAGTCAATTATGATATTACAACACCAGCGGTAATTTCTAAAGTATCAAGTGAAATCAATATTGGTAATAGTGATATTTGTAATGTCAATACAGTTTCGGTTTACTCATATTCAAAGGTTAGTCTGCTAAATTATTTAATAGGTTTAATTAATAAAAATGCTCAAATTGAAAAAACTTATGAGTATCAAGTAACTGATACTAATCAAATGTATTCATCTGGTGTAATTCAAAAGCGGGTTAGCATTTATAATGCTATTATTTCAGGCTATCAAGCAGCTGGTTATCAAGAAATTATAGATGAGAATTCTTTTAAAGGTTATATTATTCATACTCTTTCTTCTTATGCTTCAGAAAAGTTACAAGTTGGTGATATCATTACTAGATTTGAAGGTAAAGATTTAAAGGGACTAACAGGCAGTAATGAATTTGAACTAGCTACTGAAAACCTACTTTTTGAAAAAAATAAAAAATATCAAATTGCTGTTTTACGTCAAGTAGAAGAAACTAAAAATAATTATATAACAAAAGAATTTGAATTTGAAATTAGTACGGAATATTATTATAATAAAGAAGATAAAAAAATTGCTAGTTTAGGGATTGCAACATATGAATATGTGGTGCCAACTAAGAATCAAAATATTCCAAGTTATTCATGGCAATATGGTAATTCGATTGGTCCAAGTGGAGGGTTAATGCAGGCGCTTTATGTTTATGATAGTTTGAAGAATAATAATCTTACAAAGGGATTACGAATTGTAGGGACTGGCACTGTTGATGCTTATGGTAATGCGGGGCCAATTGGAGGAATTTATCAAAAAGTGCTTGCTGCCCATTTAGCTAATGCAGATATTTTCTTTGTTCCTGTCTCTTCTCTTGAAGAAGAAATATATATGAATGAATCTAACTACCTTGAGGCTATCTCTTCATATCAAAACTTGAAAAATCCTAAAATGAAGTTAGTTGTTGTTAGTTCTTTAAATGATATTATCAATTATTTGAAAAATAGTTAAAAGGAGGCTAACTATTAATAATCAAGTAAAACGATAAAATAATTTTTATTGTATAA
>UQBM01000023.1 GCA_900539265.1 uncultured Mollicutes bacterium
AGAATTGGGGATTCTTACATGAACACAATTGGGTACTTTTATTTTAACATTTATAAGTGGTGCCGACAACAAGACTTGAACTTGTGACCTGCTGATTACGGGTCAGCTGCTCTACCAACTGAGCTATGACGGCATCCATTATATTTTATCAAAAAAACTCTATTTTTTCAAGTAAAAATATTTAATTTATTTGCATTTACCACAATTGGAACATCCATTACAAATTAATTTACTGCCACAAGTATTACAACTTTCTTTGTAAAAAGGAATATATAAATCTTCCTTCAATAATAAATCACCATATTTATTGTATAATTTATATTTTACATCTTTCATAACAAAATTAATATTTGCTTTATATGCCATTATGCTTTGTGTTTTTTTATTATGAATTGTATATAATTTATTATCTTTTACAAAATACGTTCCTGTTTCAATGAATGAAAAATTAACATTGGCATCTCTACAATCATTAGCTAATTTTTTAACCCATTCAAAATTACAAATTCTACTACCATTATAATTTTCTCCACCACATATTACTTGTTCAATACCACCTAAATTTAAGTATTTACCAAGACTAACCTCTCCAATAAATGGTGCAACCATAACTCCTTTATGTTTAGCAGGGACTTTCATAAATATTGGCATTCGTTCGTCTACCCTTTTTTGATTTTCACATGTCACATTGAGTATTACATTCTCATATCCTTCATTCCAATCACTTGGCAAATTATCAATTATTCTTTCTGGTCTTTTAGTCAAAATATAAAATTTAACATCTTTTCTTGAAGCTATTATTTGCCAAACCTCAATGCGCCATTTATCAGCCTCTTCTAAGAAAAAATCTGAAGTCATACAAACTCTAATTAACTCACCACTTTTTATTTGATATTCACCATTTAACTTCTTTTTAATGGGATAATAAAAATTATTATCTGATTTATAAATCTTTGAACCATCTCTACCATGTTTATGATCCAAATAATACATATAACAATTTTCGCATCCTTCACTTTTTTTAATGCATCCGTGCCATGGATTCCAAATATCATGCATCGTTAGTTCTCCTTATAAAATAAGACTGAACACATTGCTCAGTCTATTTACTTCTTGGAAAATTTTTATAAAATTTTAAACTTATATCTAATGATTTATATGAATGTGTTAAAGCACCAACTGAAATATAATCCACTCCTAAAAGGGCAACACTTCTAACCCGTTTTAATTCCATATTACCACTAGCTTCAATTTTTTTATTATGATTATTTATTTCAACAAGTTCTTTCATTAATTCATTATCCATATTATCAAACATAATAATATCAACAGAAGTTCCTAACGCTTCTAAAAATTCTTCTTTCGTTTCAACTTCCACTTCAATTTTCATCGATTTTCCAACTACTTTTCTTACCATTTCTACTGCTTTTGCAATGCTACCAACTGCAGCTATATGGTTATCTTTTATTAATACTTGATCAGATAAATTATATCGATGATTCATTCCACCACCATCTCTTACTGCCTGTCTTTCTAATATCCTTAAAAGTGGAGTAGTTTTTCTAGTATCTAAAATTTTACATTCTGTTCCCGCTAATTCTTGAACAAATTTGGCAGTAGTTGCAGCAATACCACTCATTCTTTGCAAAAAATTTAATGCCACTCTTTCACCACGTAAGATATCTCTCATTGGACCTTCAATACTAGCAATTACATCTCCTCTATTGACGAAAGTTCCATTATTTTTAAGAATTTCCATTTTTATTTTTGGATTAATTTGCCTAAACACTTCCTTAGCAACATCAATACCAGATACAACTCCTGTCGCCTTAACAATAAAACTTCCCGATAACATAATATCTTTATTTATTAAATTAAGAGTCGTCACGTCATTGTCATAGCCATCCTCAATTAAGGCCTGTTTTATTAATTCAATTATTTTTTTATCCATATTAATTAATTCTTAGGTGACAACCTATACTTTCCTTTCTAGTCTCAGCTGCATCTGTTATTAACTTAGCAACTGTAACAATATTTAATGCTCTATAATAATCTACAGTAGTAAACGGATATTTGCACAAATTTCGATAGTGCCTATTAATAATGCTTTGAGCAAGGTGTAACCCTTCACTATCCCTTACAATAAAAACATATTTACTCATTGTATCGCGAATTTCTTCACGAATTGGATGATAATTATATTTGTTCACAGAATATTTAATATCTATATTCCAACTCTCTATATTAGATAAAGTTTTTTGATTAATCATTTTGGAAATTCTTTTACCAAAAACAATACATTCTAAAAGCGAATTGCTGGCAAGTCGGTTAGCTCCATGAACTCCTGATGAACAACATTCACCATTTGCGTAAAGATTAGAAATTGATGTCTCACCATTTAAATCAATTTGAACACCACCAATACCATAGTGCTCAACAGGAGCAACAGGAATTAAATCTTTTTCCATATGATATCCAGACTCTAAACATTTTTGATATATAGTAGGGAAACGATGAATCAAAAATTCTTTTCCTAAATGTCTAGCATCAATATATACATATTGACTCCAAGTATCATACAATTCTTTCATAATCGATTGTGAAACAATGTCTCTTGGAGCCAATTCTAAACGTTTATCATACTTTTTCATAAATCGCTCACCATTAATATTTACTAAATAAGCACCTTCACCTCGCACTGCTTCACTAATGAGAAACTTTTGTCCCTTAATATTTCCAGTAACATCATAAAAAACAGTTGGATGAAATTGAACAAATTCCATGCCACGAATCTTTGCTCCTGCTCTATATGCTGCTGCAATCCCATCTCCAGTTGCCCCATGAGCATTGGTAGAATCTTTATATACTGCTCCAATTCCACCTGTTGCAAGAATAATAGATGCAGCGAAAATGTTACAAAAACTATTATCCATTGATATTAATTTACCACCAAAGCACTTATTATCTTTTACGATTAAGTCATATAGCATATAATTTTCCATAACTTGAATATTTTCACGATTTCTAATAAGTGTAATCAGTGTTTCCATAATATTTTTACCTGTAGCATCGCCACCAGCATGTAGAATTCTTCTAGTCGAATGTCCACCTTCTTTCGTAAGAAGTATCTTTCCGTTTTCATCTACATCAAAAGGAACCCCTAAATCAATTAACATTTGTAAATTTTCAGAAGCATCATATACCAATTCTTTAATAGCCTCTTTATCAAAAAGACCAGAACCTGCTATTAAAGTATCTTCTATGTGTTTAGCCAATATTTCTTCACTAGTATTTAATTCCCCTGCAATTCCACCTTGTGCAAGATAAGAATTACTTAATCCCAATGGTTCTTTAGAAACAATAATAATGTTCTTATCCTTATTAATATTTAATGCAGTATAAAGTCCTGCAAGACCTCCCCCTAAAATTAATACATCAGTTGTAATTTTCTTTACTTCACTCATTTTATTCACTCAATTCTAACATTTTATTTAAAGCTTTACTCGCTAAATGAATCGTTTTTTCATCCAAATTAATTTCTTCATATTTTGTTCCTTTTTCCAATAAAGCATTTTCTACATCAATTAAATGAGTCATTTTCATAGTTCCACAAACCAAATTAGGGGATAACTTATAAAATTTTTTATCAGGATTATTTTTCTCAAGGCTATAAATAATTCCTAATTCTGTTCCCACTATAAACTCTTTAGAATCACTAGTGGCCACATAATCTAACATCCCTTTAGTAGATCCAATATAATCAGCTAATTTTAATACATCTAGTCTTGCTTCAGGATGGAGTAAGACCTTAGCATTAGGATGCATAGATTTTTGTAATTTAACTTCTCCCGTTGTTAGTTTATGATGTATATGACAACAGCCATCCCAAAACTCAATTGGATGTTCATCATTGTTTAAATAATTAGCATATTTTGCTAAATTTTGATCAGGTACATACATAATTTTATTACCTTTATAGTGATTTATAATTTTTATGGCATTAGAACTTGTTACACAAACATCGCACAATGTTTTTACTTTAGCTGATGTATTTACATATCCAATAATAATATATTCAGGATTCTTTTTTTTAAACAGCAATAAATCATCATAAGAAATAGAATCAGCCATTTTACATCCAGCATTTTTAACTGGTATAATGACCTTTTTATTTGGTGATAAAATCTTTGCTGTCTCAGCCATAAAATGAACACCACAAAAAATGATTATCGATGCATTATTATCTTTAGCAATTTTACTCAATTGATATGAATCACCAATGTAATCAGCTATGGCTTGTACTTCTGGATTTTGATAATAGTGTGCCAAAATAATAGCATTTTTGTCTTTTTTCAGTTGTAATATTCTATTAGTAATTTCTCTATTTTCCATTTTTTCACCACTTTTTCTTATATATTATATCACTTTTTATCTATTAAAACAAATAAAATGAAAAAATGCATAAATTAATTATGCATTTTTATACAAATTAGATTATTCATTAATTTACTAAAATAAAGTACATTAAAATAACTACTATTGCCAGAATAATGAAAACAAGAATAGAAATCTTAATAATGGATACTGGAAGTTTACCAGTAATTTTTCCTGTTTCACCATTAGAAATAAAACGATAACTTTTATTGCTATATTTATATGTTCCAATCCAAATAGGAATGAGTACATATTTATATTTAATATTGTTAAATGTCGTATTAATATTTAAATAATTAACAACATCATAATTATATCCACTTAATATTGCATTTCTAATTCCAGCATTCATTCTAATTTTTGCATTTTCCCAACCTGCCTTAAGTCTTACGACATAGTGCTCGGAAGAGAAACCTGCTAAATACCTTTTATCGTATTCAAAGGAATTATTTGTATCAAATGGTGCTAATGCGTTAATTTCACTTTGATTAATTTTTGAACCAGCATTTACAATTAAATCATCAAATGTTACTTGTTTACTACCATGAACATTAAAATATCTAACTTCTGTTACAGTTCTACGATTTTTTCCGCTACCAACAGTCCTAGTGTAATGTTTACCAAGCCTTCCATTATAAACTGAAAAAGTATGGCTATCAAATGTCCAAATAGGTAAATAAACTCCATGCAATGTTAAATGAGGTATTTGTTTTTTTACTTTACTTGGTACAAAAAACTTTTTCTTAATCCACAATGAATAATTTTTCTTTACTTGATCTTCAGGAATACTAAATGGTATTACCCTATTTGGCTTAACGCCAGATAACTCATTTGTCTCAACAACTTGATTAGACCCACAAAAAGGGCAAGTTATACTAATTTCACTAGAATCTACAACATTATTCGCACCACAATTATCACAGTGGACAACCTTAGTTTCTTCATTCCAATCACTATCTTCTTGACTTCCTTCAAAAAAATCATTTTCTTCTTGACCACGTTTACCATCCAAACCTATTTCCAACCCACAATAATCACAATGTAAAACCTTTTTTTCAGGGGAAAACTTTATTGGTGCACCGCAACTTGGACAACTATAGTCCTCAGCTTCTCGATTGGCCTCATCTATAATCAAATTTTTATCTTCTTCCATAATTACAACGCTTTTCCACAATTAGGACAAAATTTAGCACTACCATCTAATTGGTTGCCACAATTAGGACAAAATTTTTTAGTTTGAACAGGTGTTCCACAATTTGAACAAAATTTAGCACCTAAAACTAAAGGGTGTTGACAATTAGTACATACAGCTCCACTAGAAGACATCGGTTGTTGTTGTGGTTGGGAAGTTTGATTTTGTTGTTGATTCATAGAATTCATCATTGCATTTCCCATTGCCATACCAGCACCAAATCCTACACCCATTCCAGCCATACCAGCACCACCATTTGGATTATTTGCAGCATCCCTAATGGCTTGTGCTGTTTGATACTGTGTAAATTCATTCATTTTACCACCAAGAGCACCCAATGAAGATCTTTGATCAATTGCTTTTTCTACTTCTTCTGGTAAAGATACATTTTCAACTACTAGGTTTACTAATTCAATCCCTATTTTTATAAATTCATCTTTTAAACTATCTTTTACAATTTCACTTAACTCACGATATTTAGCAGGAATATCTAAAACAGGTATTTTAGCCTCACCAATTGCATCAGAAAAACCACTAACAACAATACTTTTAAAGTATTCTGTTAAAGATGAAGTTGAATAGTCACGATTTGTCCCAAAAATTTCTCTCATAAACAATGGTGCATCTTTGACTTTATAAGAATATACACCACGTGCTCCTACTCTTACAATGCCAAAATCGTTATCCCTAAGACTTACTTTAGTTGCTGTACCCCATTTTTGATTAATAAACTGTTTAGTATTAACAAAATAAACTTCTGCTTTAAATGGTGAATCAAAGCCATATTTCCAACTAGCAAGTTTTGTTATAATTGGCATATTATTAGTTGTTAATTTATGCTCACCTTCGCCATAAACATCACATATTTGACCACTACTAACTAGTATTGCCGTCTGAGATGGTCGAACAATTAACTGACATCCATTCATAATCTCATCACGATCTGTCATCGGATATCTATATACAATTGTATCGGTTGAACTATCCTCCCATTGAATTATTTTTAATAACTGTCTTCTTAAAAATCCCATATTATCCTCCTAATACATTTTTATTTATGTTTAAATTTAAGGGTTGCCTGAATGGCCTCTTTCCATCCATGCATTAATTTTTTTTGCTTATCATAATCCATTTGTCTTATAAATATTTTTTCAACTTGATGAAGTTTTTTTATATCTTCTTTACTTTTATAAAATCCTATTGCAAGGCCAGCTAGATACATTGCACCTAAAGCCGTTGTTTCTTGACATATCGGTCTTATTAATTTTGCATCTAGTAAATCAGCCTGAAATTGCATCATATAGTCATTAACACTAGCACCACCATCAACTCCAAGATATTTTATATTAAAACCAGATTCTTCTATCATAACATCCATGACATCTTTAGCTTGATATGCACTTGCTTCAATTGCGGCAACTGTAATATGATCTTTTGTTGTAGACCTCGTTATACCAAAAATTGCCCCTCTAACATCATTATCCCAATAAGGAGTTCCAAGACCTACAAATGCTGGTACAAAGTATATTCCACCACTTGGATTTTCACCTCTAATAGCTTTTTCACAATCACTAGAATTTTTAAACATTTCCATTCCATCGCGCAACCACTGAATAGCTGATCCCGATACAAAAACCGAGCCCTCTAAAGCATATTCAACTTTTCCATCTAGTCCCCAAGCAATAGTAGTAAGAAGCCCTTTATTAGAATAAATTATTTTATCTTTAGTATTCATTAAAATAAAACAACCTGTACCATATGTACTTTTTGTACAACCTTCATCAAAACAACATTGACCAAATAATGCAGATTGTTGATCACCAATTAACGAAGCAATTGGAATTTTGTTAAAGTCTTTATCAATACTAGATAAAGCTGTTGCAAAACCATAAATATGGCTACTTGGAAAAACTTTGGGTAAAATTGATTTTGGTATATTAAAATAGTTTAATAATTCATCATCCCATTCTAAAGTATTAATATTATAAATAAGTGTTCTTGAAGCATTGCTATAATCTGTAGCATGAACTTTTCCATTTGTTAGTTTCCAAAGAAGATATGTATCAATTGTACCAAATAAAATATCTCCATTATTTGCCGCTTCTTGAACATTTTTGATATTATCAAATATCCATCTTATTTTGCTTGCAGAAAAATACGGATTAATAATTAAGCCAGTCTTTTTTTTAAAAATATTATTTAATCCTGCTTTAATTAAATTATCACATATTTCTTGTGATTGTCTGGATTGCCATACAATGGCATTATAAACGGGTTTACCTGTTTTTTTATTCCAAAGAACGGTAGTCTCCCTTTGATTTGTGATACCGATTGCATGAATATCTATGACTTTTAAATTGATACTATTGATGACATTTTTAATTGTTTGTAATGTTAATTCCCAAATTTCTTCAGGATTATGCTCAACCCAACCATTTTTAGGACATATTTGACTAAACTCCATTTGACTTTTAGCAATGATTGTACCTTTATAGTCAAATATGATGCATCTAGTACTAGTAGTCCCTTGATCAATTGTTAATATATACTTATTTTTATTCATATTAATAATTTCCAATAAATTAACTTTTTCTTATATTATATCACATTATTTTTGTTTTTAAAAGAAAAACACCCATTTAGGGTGTTAAATTTTATTATTTTCCTTCCACTACTTTTTTTGCAATTGTCAAATCAACTAAATCAGAAAAATTTACTTTACTATCTAATTCGCCAGCAGTAATAATTATATCTTGTAATCTGTCAAATCCTACTTCTGAAAAGATTGGATTTGTACACCATGCATTAATGGAACGATACCTAGCTACAACACTAATTAGTACATCTAATTCTACATCTGTAAAGAATGGATGAATTTCTTTAGCAATTTCTTCATCGGTTGCATTTTGAACAAATTGTTGACCTCTATATAATGCCTTTGTGAATTTTTCTAATACATCTTTATTATTATTAAAATATTTGATGGATGTAGAATATGCAGTATATGTTATTTCACCCGCATATTCTGCAGTTGCAGCGAGCAAATATGCTCTATTTTGATTGATTAAGGCTGTAGCAGTAGGTTCAAATAAACTAACAAAATCTCCTTCTCCATCTAAGAATGAACCTGTTAAAGCCGCAAATGCAACATCCGTCCTAACATTAACATCTTTAGTATCATCATCTTGACCTACTTCTAATCCCGCTTGTTTCAATACATATTCAAGTGTCATTTCAGGAACGCCACCTTTTCTACCACCAAGTATTGATTTTCCTCTTAAATCGTCTAGAGTAAAATTTTCAATTTTTTCGCGGCCAAAAATAAAACTACCATCTGTTCTTGTAAGTTGGGCAAAATTAATTAGGTAATTAGTCCTATTATTTTTATATAAATAAATTGTAGGTTCTGGTCCTTGTAATCCAATTTGCACATCACCCGAAAGTAATGATGCAGTAACTTTATCCGCGCCATTTGCATTGACTAAATCTATTTTTAATCCTTCATCTTCAAAATAGCCTTTACTTAAAGCCACATATTGTGGTGCATAAAATACAGATCTTGCTACTTCTGCTACCTTTATTTTCGTTAACTTACTATCTTTACAACCAATCATTGTAATTGAAACTAAACATAAACCTAATAACATTAAAATTTTTTTCATTAATTCCTCTTCCTTTTTATTCTTTTTTCAATTATATTGACAACCTCATACATTAAAAATGATATTATCGCTAAAACAAAAACACCCATCATAACTAAATCCATATTGAATACTTGCGATCCATACATAATTAGATACCCAATTCCATATCTAGAAACAATGAATTCACCTACAATTACCCCAACCCAACTCATACCTATATTTATTTTTATAATATTAATTATATTAGCCATATTAGCAGGTATAATAAGTTTTGTTAAAATTTGCCATTTAGTAGCTTGAAAACTTTGTAACATCTTAATTTTTTCTTCTTCAACTTGCATAAAATAGTTATATGCAGAAATTATCGTCAATATTAAAGAAATGGATATTGCAACTGTGGTTATTCCTTTTATTCCTGTTCCTGCCCAAATAATAAGAATTGGTGCAAGTGCTGTTTTTGGAAGGGCATTTCCAACAACTAGGAAAGGATCCATTATCTTTGCAAGTATTTTATTCCACCATAATACAATTGCAATAAATATTCCTACAAACGTTCCAATAAATAATCCTAACAGCGTTTCCAAAACAGATATGCCCATATGACGATATATTTCATTTGATTTTATATAATTCACTAATAATTTAAAAATACTTGTTGGTTTACTAAATAAAAATGAGTCTATCCATTCCAGTCTTGAAGCAATTTCCCAAAGAATTAAAAATGCTATTAATAAAATTATTTGAATAATAAATACTTGAATGGCCATTTTTCTTTTTTGTTTTAAAAACGGATTATTCATTTAATAACCCCCAAATCTTATCAAAATATTGAGAAAATTCAGAAGATTTTCGTTTTTCTATTGGTGCTTTACCATTTGATGTTTTTATTTCAATTATATCTTTTAATTTAGCTGGTCTATGACTTAAAACAATTACTCTATCAGCCATTGCAATAGCCTCACTTATATCATGAGTTACTAAAAGAGTTGAAACATTTTGATCTTTAATTATTCGATAAATATCATTGCTAACATTTACTCTAGTTTGATAATCAAGTGCTGAAAATGGTTCATCAAGTAATAAAATACTAGGATTTGTTGCAAGTGTCCTTATCAAAGCTATACGTTGTCTCATTCCACCTGATAGTTCTTGGGGATAATTGTTAATAAAATCTATTAATCCATATTTTTTTAATAATTCTCTTACTCTTTCTACTTTTTTTTGATCTTTATCCTTTTTTATTTCCAAACCAATTAAAATATTTTTCCAAACAGTTCTCCAATTAAATAAATGATCGTGCTGAAACATATAACCAATATCTCCATCAACAATTATTTCACCACTTGTTGGCAATAATAATTTGGATATAATATTAAGTAAGGTTGACTTACCTGACCCACTTGGTCCAACAATGGCTACAATTTCACCTTCATTGACATCGAAACTAATATCATCTACTACATCAAGTGCTCCAAGTTCTGTATAAAAAGTTTTTTTTACATTAATTAATTCTAATTTTTTCATACCCCACCTCTTTTCAAGTACACTTTATAATATTAATATTTAAATTAAATGGTGTAGGCAAATGAAAATTAATCTTTTATTGAATAAGAAAATGTTAAAATAAAAAAGATAATTATTTATTTTGATATAAAAAATAGATTCAAAAAATACTTTGAATCTATTTTTATGCAAATATAAAGTTTCTAAAAATCATTAATACTTTATTTTTTTGATTGTTGGATTTTTTCTTTTTTCTTGTTCTTTAACTTTATTTTTATTTATTTCTCGATTTAACTCAAAATTCTTCATTAATAATTCAACTCCTAGCATTACCGCAAGTGAAATAATTACCATACTTACAGAAAGCCATAAAGCTGTTGCATTGATATATTCTTGTTCCTTATCAATACCAATAGCTTCTATTCTTTTAATTTCCCAAGTTAAACTATCAAACCCAAACATATCATACATATCAATTTTACCAGAAAAAAGTTTCACTTGTCGCATTGAAAGAACTATTAAAGTAAGAGACAAAGCCCACATAACCACACATAAAAATATTTTTTTTCTAGTAAAAGGAACACATGCCCGACACATAACAATTAAAATTGTAAAGGTTGCCGTAATTGCCACAACAGTTTTAATCTCAGGCACAGTAAAACCATATGGTTTAGAAAGCATATACGAAAATACTATAGCACAAACAACACCAACTGCTCCAGGTGTTGCACTCTTTAAAGCATTTTTAAGAAAATTACCTTTTATGGGTGAATTATTAGATTGAACAGCAAGGAAAATAGATGGTAAACCAATTGCGAACATCTCAACTATTAGCAATTGCTTTGCTCCAGCAAATGGAAACGTTCCATCTCTTACACCGTCAATTTCAGGACCAAAAACTTTAAAGAATCCAATTGCTGTAAGCACCGCTAAAACCGTCATAAATAAAGTCTTTACAAGATATAGCATTGCTGTTTGTTGAACATTATTAATAACTCTCCTTCCCTCAGCAACTACTTTAGGCATCGAGGAAAAATTAGAATCAACTAATACTAATTGTGCAACATTTTTTACAGCATCATTTCCAGATGCCATAGCAATACTACAATCTGCTGTTTTTAAAGCAGGAATGTCATTAACACCATCACCTGTCATTGCAACAGTTTTTCCACTATTTTTTAATGCTGTAACTAATAATTTTTTTTGTTCAGGTTTAACACGACCAAAAACTGTAAACTTAGTAGCAGCCTCGACAATCTCATCATCACTCATTCCATCTAAACTAATACATTTATCAGCATTTTCAATGCCAACTCTTCTTGCTACTTCTGATACAGTTACGGGATTATCACCTGATATAACTTTCACTTCTACACCATTGTCCCTAAAATATTGAATTGTATCATATGCCTCTTCTCTTATTTGATCTTCAATTAAAATTAAAGCAATAAGTCGTGGTAAACGTTGAATTTTTCCATCTTTAAAAGGCAGGCTAGATTGAGCAAGACATATTACTCGTAGCCCTTGATTGGCATAGTCACTAATAATAGATGCATATTTTTCAAAACTTCCTTTTAAAACAAATTCTGGAGCACCAATAATATAATTATCATTGCTACCAAAACTAACAGCGCTATATTTACGTTCTGATGAAAAAGGAATAACTTCTGTTGGCTTTAGAATAGCCTTTGTACCAAAATAATTAATTAAAGCCTGAGCGGTAGCATTAGTTTCTTGCAGTGCCGCATTCATAGAACTAATAATATCCTCAATTGGAAGATTATGATTTTTGCTTATCTCCTCATATCTTATGATACTCATTTTTCCATTTGTAATAGTTCCTGTTTTGTCAAGGCAAAGAACATTTACTCTTGCAAGCATTTCAATACAATAAACATCTTGTACAAGAGTATTATTTTTACTAAGCCTTACAACTCCCACTGAAAGAGCAACTGATGTTAATAAATATAAACCAGCTGGAATCATTCCTATAATAGCAGCTGTTGTTGGTTTTATCGCCTTAACATACTCTAATTGAAAAAATATTTTTTTGGCTTCATCAAGACTACCACTATTTAAAGCCTCAATAAAATCTTTGACCGGCCATTTTGAAAAAAACATTACTAGCGATGTCACAACAATAAAAATTGCTAAAGTTACAAGAAGTTTTCTTAAACTACTTAAAATTTGCGAATTAGGTGCTATATATTTTTTTGCTTGTGAAGTTAATTTATTTATTTCATTTAATTTTCCAACATGTTCAACTCTTGCATATGAAGTACCAGACACCATAAAACTACCTGAATATATCATATCCCCTGGACGTTTTTTAATTGGAACTGATTCACCAGTTAATTGTGATTCATTCACCTCAACCTCACCTTCTAATAAAATACTATCAGAAACAATCTGAATTCCTGGTGTTAGATACATAATATCATCTAAGACGACTTCGGTTTCTTCAACAATTACTTTTTCACCATTTCTAATTAATGTTACTTTGGGATTAGTAACCAATTTTAACTTATTAATAGCAAGTTTTGACTTTGTCTCTTGAATAATACCAATAATTAAATTAACACTTACTATGGCTAAAAACATAAAATCAGTTATAGCAAAATTTAAATTGGTTGCATCAGGATTATTCCATTTTTTAGCAATCAATAGTAAAATTAAAACAACTATATACAAAATATTAAAAAAAGTAAAAGTATTTTTTGCAAAAACTTTCATAATAATTTTAATTATCTTACTAAAATTTGATTCTATTACACCATCAATATTAACTTGCAAATTCTCTTTTCTTTCTTCTACTTCATCAGTTGTTAAACCCTTTTTATATTCATTATTTTTCAAATATATTGGTTTTTTACGATCTAATTTATATTCACCATATACGATACGTTTTTTCTTTTTTACTTTATTATTTAAATCATTGCTATTATCTTTTTTATTTGACATATCAAGATTTCCTTTCAAATTATATAATAATATTATACCATTTTTTCATTTATAATCAAAGTAAAAGGCTAAAAAATTTATTAATATACTTTGCAATTTTATTATTTTATGATATCATATAAATAATATGAGGTGAATCTATGAATAAATTAATTATTGGTATTAGTCCACGTTTCTCCCATGATTATGATAATGATTATCATTATGTAAGAATAAACATTGACTATTTAAAACAAGTTATAAATCGGGATGCTATTCCCCTAATATTATATGATGGTCCAAATATTAATGACGCATTGCAAATGTGCGATGGTTTTATAATTATCGGTGGAGATGACATAAATCCTAAATTTTATAATGAAAATAATGATGATAATTTGTCTAAAGGCATTGAGGAAAGCACTGACTTAATTGATCAAAAAATTTTAAATTATGCTATTTCACATAGTATACCTACACTTGGTATTTGTCGTGGCATACAAGCTATGGCTGCCTTTTTGAAAGGTAGTCTATATCAAGATATAAATTTTGCTAATTTAAAACACCCACAAGAGAATAAAAAACATTATGTTACTAAAGTATCTAATACAAAATTGACTTCTTTGCTACCGGAATCTTTCCTAGTAAATAGTTATCATCATCAATCTGTTAAAGACCTACCAGATGGTTTTATTATAACCTATGTTAATCAAGATGTAATTGAAGCAATTGAACATCAAACCTTACCTTTGATTGGCATTCAATGGCATCCTGAAAGATTTTATACAAATGAATCTAAAATTATTTTTGATTATTTCTTTGACTTAATAAAAAAATATAAAAAATAGTATTGAACAAAATTGTTCAATACTATTTTTTTTAATTATCTTTTTTATATTCTGCGACAATTTTATCAACTAAATTTGATGGAACATCATCATAACGAATAAACTTACGTGTAAAATATCCACTTCCTTGTGTCATCGCCTTAAGATCAATAGTATATTTAATAATTTCAGCCTCTGGTATTTGAGCTGTTATCGCAGTCTTGCCATTTCCAACTGGTTCCATTCCAACAACCGATCCACGACGCTGTGGAATATCACTCATAATATCACCAACATACTCATCTTTAACTGTTATTACAACTTCCATAATTGGCTCAAGAATAGTTGGTTTAATGAATTTACATGCTTCTTTAAATGCAAGCGATGCTGCAATTTTAAACGAAATTTCATTAGAATCAACAGGATGATATGAACCATCATATAACACCGCTCTTACACCTATTACTGGGAATCCTGCAATCGGACCATGTTCAAGTGTATCAATAAGACCTTTTTCAACGGCAGGAAAGAAATTTTTAGGTACAGACCCACCAACAACTTCGGATGCAAATTCGAAGTCCTTATCTGCTAATGGTTCAAAACGAATCCAAACATCACCAAATTGACCAGCACCACCTGATTGTTTTTTATGACGACCTTGGGCGGAACCTACTTTACGAATAGTTTCTCTATATACTATTTTTTGATCAGCAACACTAACATCAACTTTAAACATATTTTTCATTTTTTCTAAAATATATCCGATATGGGTCATACCTTGACCACCAACTAATAATTGAGAAGTTTCAGGATTTCGTTTTACTTCAAAGGTTGGATCTTCTAAATTTAATTTTTGTAAAGCCGATGAAATTTTATCTTCATCTTGTTTAGTCTTGGCTTGAATTGCAACATAAATTACAGGAGTAGGGATTTCAATAGGCGGATATAAAACAATATCTTTTTTATCACATAACGTATCACCTGTTTTAATATCACCAGATTTAGTTAAAACACCAATGTCGCCTGCATGAAGAACATCAATTGGTAGTTGATTTTTTCCCATCATTAAAGCAACTACACCTACTTTAACTACTTGATCACTATTAGGAATATATACTTCTGTTAAGTCCTTAGTAGTTCCTGAATATACTTTAAAGAAATTAATAGTTCCAAGAAAAGGATCAACTATCGTTTTAAAGACATATGCTGAAAAAGAATCATCATCTTTACTAACTCTTGATACTTCTTTATTAGTTTTTGGATTAATACCATTAGCCGGTTTTAAATCAGCTGGCGATGGTAAATATTTACAAATTTTATCAAGAAGACCTTTTAAACCCATATTTTTAGTTGCAGAGCCAACAAGAATTGGGAAAATATCACAATTTAATAAAGCACTTCTCAATCCACTTATAATTTCATCATTACTTAGAGTATCACCTGAAAAATATTTTTCCATTACTTCTTCGCTTTGACTCGCAACAATTTCTAAAAATTTATCATATGCCTCATCAACTTTTGCAATATAATCATTAGGTATCTCTGTTTCTTGTTCAGTTTCACCTAAATAAGCTTTTTTCTTAATAATGTCAATATAACCTTGATAATCATTTTCTTTACCTATTGGAATTACAAAAGGAACTACCTTTGAACCAAATTTATCAATAATACTATCAATAACTTTATCAAACTTTACATTTTCTTTATCAATCTTATTTATAAAAAGGATAGTAGGTGTATGTCTAATTCTTAATTCATCCCATACCCTTTCGGTTCCAACTTCAACTCCTTTTTGTGCATCTAATAAAATAACAGCACCTTTAACAACTGCTAAATCTTGTTCTATTTCTCCTACAAATTCCTCTGATCCAGGAGTATCTAAAAAATTAATTTTATAATTATTCCACTCAACAGGTATTAAAGATGTTGACAATGATGTTTGACGATTTTGTTCTTCAACAAGATAATCAGATACTGTATTTTTTCTTTCAACTTCTCCTTTTTTATTTATTGCTTTACTAATATATAACATAGACTCTACAAGACTTGTCTTTCCACTACCTAGATGTCCTAAAATTGCTACATTTCTTATTTGATTAGTCAAATATTCTTTCATATATAATCCTCCTCTATTAAATTCAATCATTTCATATTAATTATATACTAATACTTTCAATATTTCAATTAAATAACTAATTTTTTTGAAAACGCATACATTTTTAATGATTATAGAAAAAAGAGCATGAAAAATGCTCCTTTAATTATAATTTATAGTATTCATCAACATTTATAACAAAAATAGTTGCTCCTTTAATCTGAACATTTGTTGGTAAAAAAGAAAAAAGATTTAAATCTCCTGGTTCACCAGTTGTAACTTTCTTTTTACGAGTCTTTGCATAAATCGATACAATTTCTTTTACTCTATTTACTTCTTTATCAGCTACTCCTAAAAGTAAAGTAGTATTGCCTCCATGTAATAAACCGCCCGTTGTTGCCAATTTTGTAACATAAAATTTCTCTTTTAGTAATCCTTTCGTTACATCTTGTGTATCTTCATTGCTAATTATGATTAACATTAATTTCATAAATTTCACCTCATTGATATTTTATCATATTTTTTAATAAAAGTAAAGAAATTAAAATTTATTACAAACCCATATCTACCTAGAAAAGCCTTTACATTGAAGATTTGCTTTTTTTTTGATATAATTATACAATAATAAGGAGATAAATAAAATGTTAAAATTTACTTTTCAAAAAATCATAATATTATCAATATTGCTATTGTCTCTTATTACAATTAGTGGTTGTAATAAGAAAAAAACTGCATATTTATCAAACCCTATTGCTATTGTTTACAAAGATAATATTCCTTATATTATTAATTCGAATAATGAACTTTTTAATTTATCTAAATATGATAGTATTGTTCCGTATTTTGGAGATATTTTAATTGTGAAAAAAGACAATCATTTTGGCTATATTAGAAATACTGGTGAAGAAATTACTGAATTTATTTATGATGAGGCCTACCCTTTTTCTGAGAATAAGGCTGTTGTTGCAATTAAAAACAAATTCTACATAATTAATGAAAATGGCGATACTATTTATACATTTGATGATAACATTTCATCGCAAAGTTATTTTTCTAATAATTATTTAGTTGTTAATCGAGATAATTATCAGGGATATTTAAAATACGATGCAGATAATCATCATTTCTCATATTTAATTGATGAACCTTTAGATGAAAATACCTCGATTTTAGATTCTAATTTCCAATATGATTATTGCGGTAACTTTTTAAATGGTTATGCTGTTGTGGGAAAAATAAATGAAAATGGTGAATTAAAATATACCCATATAAATGAGGATGGTAAAAGATTATATAATTTAGAATGGGATTTTGCTAATAATTTTTATGATGGATATGCTGTAGTAGGAAATTATACTGATTATGAAGTCAAAGTATATTGCAGTAATGTCAATAGAATTGATGAAGAAGCTTCTACTTTCATAACTATTATGGGTTATATGTATGTCTCACCATCAGGTGAATATCTTGGTACTAAATCTATTAATGATGATGGAAACGAAATTATAATTCCTAACATTTACGCTTTAGCCAATGATTATTCTGACTCAGTTGCACTTGTTGCCAATCTTCTTTTTTGGGTGGATACATATCATAATTACCATACATACGACTTTTCAACTAACAAGTTTTTCTATAATTATGACTTTTTAAATGTTCAAGGTAATTCTCTTTTTGGAAAACCTCTTAATGCACAAAATAATTGGGGAGGAAATTCTTCTATTTATAATAAAGTCTTTCAACTTGATGACTATTATATAACCACTTACTATCGTTCATCTTGGTATGTCAAATATACTCCAGTTGAAGAATTAAACTGGGCTGAACCTTTTTTAGAAATAAAATATGATTTAAAAGAAAATACTAATAATGATTATTTATTAGAACATTATCCTTGGATTGATGCTTATTTAAAAAATTTTACATCAGGTAATCAAGAACCACTTTATGTTGTCGATAGTGTTGTAAATCCTTATTATCTTACAGATTTTAAAAAATCTAAATATTTAGATAATAAATTTGTCGCAAGAGCACATGTATATAGTGGTATGGGTGATAGTTGTGGATTAATTGCAATATCAACTGTAAATGGAAATTTACAATTATCATATATTATTGCCCCATTATATGAAAATATTATTTTTTAGAGGTATTGAAATGATTAGTTTAAATAATATTAATAAATTCTATAGTTCTGGCACGCAAAAATTTCATGCTTTAAAAAATGTTAATATTGTTTTCCCCGAAAAAGGAATGGTCTTTATTGTCGGAAAAAGTGGTAGTGGTAAATCCACACTTCTAAATGTTATTGGTGGTATTGATTCATATGACTCTGGAGAATTAGTCATTGATGGTTTGAGTACCAAAAATTTTTCTAGAAACGATTTTAATTCATATCGTAACTCATATATTGGTTTTATTTTTCAAGAATTTAATGTAATTAAGAATTTGACCGTATTTGAAAATATTGCTTTATCTTTACAATTAAAAAATGAAAATATAAAAAACAACTATGATTTAATTATGAACACTATTGAAGTGGTTGGATTAAAAGGGAAAGAAAAAAGAAAAATGAATCAGCTATCAGGGGGTGAAAGACAGAGAGTTGCTATTGCAAGAGCTCTTGTAAAAAATCCTAAAGTAATTATTGCTGATGAACCAACAGGAAATCTTGATAAAAATAATCGTGATATTGTAATGGATATTTTAAAAAATTTATCGACAAATCACTTAGTTTTAGTTGTTACACATGATAAATTTCTGTCAAAAAAATATAGTAATTATGAGATTACTCTAAAGGATGGACAAATAATTAATAATACCTTAGAAAGTATAAATCATTTAAATAAGGAATTATTAGATAAAAAGACAACCATCGATTTAAATCCGATTCAACCATCTTTTAAAACATCAATCATTCTTTCACTAAAAAGTTTAAAACAAAATCTTATACGTTTTATATTTATTATTATCTTCTTTTGTATTTCACTTATTTTTGCTAATACGACAATTAATCTCTATTTTTCAAATGCTACTGCTCAATATTCACGTTTTCAAACCGAATATAACAATAAGTATATTACTCTAAGTCGACAACAAACCCTATACAACCAAACTGTTAAAACAGGATTTTTCCAAATTGATACCATTGATTATAAAAATTTGATTACTTCATTTGATCAAGATAACAATGAAAATGAACCAAATAAAAATTATCAATATAAAATATATAAAACTTTTAAAAATCCAATTGCTATAAATCAAAATCTAGAGGGTAGTTTAGATTTTATTCATTCAGAATCAATTGATAATATCATTGTAATTGAAGATTTAACTGCATTTGAAAAGGATTATAACATAGTGCCTGTTTATAATACATTACCAAATAGTCAAATGCCAATTAGATGTTATATAACTGATTATATTGCACAATCTCTTATTGCTAACAACTATTTTAATGATGCAATTGATGAAGATGAAAATTGGAGTCAATATTTTGCAAATAAAACTATTCAATCAGAAAATTTAAATAATAAAATTTATATTGAAGGAATCATTGAAACTAATTTTAATGACTTTATTGATGCAGATTTAGATAATCCAAACATATTTGCTAGTTTTACTGATAATAAAGCTTTTTATAATTCTCTTTTTTTCAATAGTAGTATTTATGTCAGCACGGAAAATACAAATCAATTTGTTTCCACTAATAATATTAACTATACTTATGATGATTTTATTTATTCTGCATTAAACCAAAATGGTATCTTTGACAATATAAAACTTACTAGTTATAATGATACTATTCCTATTGTTAAGGGTAAAAGACCAGAAAAGAAAACATCAGATGATGATTTTGAACAAATTGTAATTTCTACAGGCTTATTAGAAAAAGTTTTCAATTATAAATTGGATGAAATAGAATTTAATGAAGATGGTTCGATGGACTATGCCTTATTAAATCCTGAAACAAATACTGCAGCAACCTTCACTTTTTATGGATATCGAAGAGTAATGGCTAACTTTTCTTGTCAAGTTGTTGGCCTTGTTGAAAATGAAGATCCTATAATTTATTTTTGCAATCCAAATGAAACTAATATGTATTATAACTATCTAAAAACTTCTTTTTCTGATTATGATAATTCTTCTAAAAATTTTGGTGGTTCACTAACTGTTTTAATTAGTGATAGCGAGGAATCTAATATATCACTATATCAAGCATTAAGAGAAAATAATATTACAATTGATAATTTGTCTTACATTAAATTACAAGTAGTAAATCAATTTATAAATGATAATTTGATACTGTTTTTAGGTCTATTCTTCGCTCTTTGTGTTTTTAGTATTTTAATGATATTTAATTTCGTTGTTATAACAATTAAAAATAGTACTAAAGATATTGGTATTTATATGTCACTTGGAATGAATGGATTTAGAATTTCCTTTATCTACTTATTTCAAATTATAATTGTTAGTACAATTTCATTTATATTATCATTAATAGGTGCGATTATTTTTCTAAAACTTTTAGATGTTAATTTAAGTACTATAGCATCTAATCTAATAAATCAATATTATAATTTAGATATCTTACCAATTGATTTTCAAACTTTTAAGATTACCACAAGTGGTATTATTATTTCATTACTAATCGCCTATATTGTTCCGGTCTTATCAGTCATAATACCTCTTATCAATTTATCGCTAAAACGACCAATTGATGTGTTAAAGGTTTCTTAGGAGGTACTTCTAATGATAAAATTAATAAACGTTAATAAATATTATCAATCAGGTAACGATAAAGTTCATGTTATTCGTAATTTAAATTATGAATTTCCTGATACAGGACTTGTTTTCATTTTAGGCCCTAGTGGTTCTGGTAAGTCTACTTTATTAAATTTACTAGGGGGATTAGATAAGCCTGATAGTGGTGAAATTTGGATTGAAAATCGTGAAATATCTTCTTTTACTAAAAAAGAACATCATTACTATTTAAATAGTTATCTTGGATTTGTTTTTCAAGAATACAATATTTTAAAAGATTTAAATCTTAAGGAAAATATTAGTCTTTCATTAGAAATTCAAGGAATAAAAACAAAAATAGCAAAAAGAAAAATTAATAAAATTATTGATGAAGTAGAGTTAACTGGCCTTGAAAAGCGTAAAGTTAGTCAATTATCAGGAGGACAAAAACAAAGAATTGCTATCGCAAGAGCTCTTGTTAAAGAACCTAATCTTATTATAGCGGATGAACCTACTGGTAATTTAGATAGCGAAACTAGTAATAAAATTTTTGAACTTTTTAAAAAGTTATCAAAAAATCGATTAATTATAATTGTTACTCACGATGAAGAATCAGCTAATCTTTATGGTGATGATATTTTAAAAATTGATACCGCAAGCATTGATGTACAAGATGATAATAAAAGCAATGATTCTATTTTAGAAACAACAAATTCTGTCGATTTACAATTTAAACATAAATTGATATTGGAAAAAACCAAAATTCCACTTAAAACAATTTTTAAACTTTCTTTTAAAAATATTTGGCAAAAAAAATTAAGATATCTTTTAATGTTTATTATAACTATTGTAAGCCTTACTTTTTTAGCCTTTTCAATAGAATTAAATGGTGATAAATTATATCAAAATGTTTATACAACAATTAATAATAATGTAAATTATGCAGACATTTATCAACTTAATCCAAATAGCTCAATTAACACTGAAAAAGACTTTTATTCAAAATATAAAAAAGGAGAACTAATGGATAATGCATATAGTATTATTAAAAGTTTTGCTTCTGATTTAACAATTCATAAATATCAAACGGTTTCAATTAATTATGCTAAATATGGTTTAGAAAAGGCTAATTTTCTTTATAATGGTACTATAAATACGATAATATATTACGATGAAACTAACACCTATAATTTATTAGCTGGAAAATTACCTAATTCCGATAAACCTGAAATTCTTATTACTGATTTTATCTTAGATGCTCTTAAACATTTTGGAATTGTAGATTCTAATTCAACAATTTATAGCATTTTGAATAAATATATTGATTTAGGATATTCTACTAATTTTAAGATTGTCGGAGTAATTGAAACTAATTATAAAAAATGGATGCATCTTTCTAAATATAAACCTAATTATGTTATTGATGAATATGATAAATCTATGCAAGGATTTAAGTATGATTATTTAATTATGAATTCAATTATAGTCGGTAATACTTATTATTACTACATTTTAAATGACTCTTTTCAAAATAATAAAATAAAAATTAATTCATACGAATTAGAGGAAAGTACAATTGTCAGTTATCAAAATCAAGAAATTACAATTGGCAATGCTCCTATTAATACTGATGAAATTGTAATACCTCGCATTTATGGTGGTAAAGTTTTTAATATTAATAATTTTGAATATTACTCTGATAGATGGATTTTACAAAATATCATAAACACTAGTCCTGCTACTTATGTTGATGTATCGACAAAATTTAATGAAATTCAAACTGATGCCGGAAATTTTGACATAGCCTCAATTGGCAAATTTAAGGTTGTCGGCTTTACTTCTTCTCGTGACTTTTTGCTATCTAGTGATGGATATAATAACTATAATAATGTCATTCAAAAAGCAAAAAGTAATAATGATCAAGAAAAAATTGTTGTCGAATTATCAAACAATCCTGCTACCGCTTTAAAACAATTTAATAAATTATATAATAATGATTATCACTTTATTATTGATGTCTTTAATTATCAAACATATATTGAAAGCTATAATGTTGATCCAATGATTAATTTTGCATCCAAAGGTGGCTTAATCTTCTTTACCATTTTAGCAATCGGTATTATGTGGACCATTATTTCAATTGAAATTGTCGATTCACGTAAAGAGATTGGAATTATGCGTTCTATCGGATTAAGTGGAAGTAAAGTTTCCTTAATATTTATTATTCAATCTTTATTTATTAATTTATTTGCATATTGCGTATCCATTCCTATTTCTATGAAATTAATTGAATTATATGGTCGTAATATAACCGATCCTTTAGGAGAAATTAGTTTATCACTATATACTCTTACCTATCGTTCACCAATTATTTTGTTAATATTTACAATAATTGTTACATTTATTTCTACTTTTATTCCACTGATAAAAATTATGTCAAAAAAAATTATTAATATAATTAATGAAAGAGATAATTAAAAAAGTATTAATCACATTGAAATTTATCAATTAGTGATTAATACTTTTTATTTTAAAAAATTGGTAACAATAATACTATTCTAACAATTATAAATAAAATAGGGAAAGTGAAAATTGACAAAAGCGTTGATAAGAAACAAACTCTACTAGATAATTCCATTTCATTATTAAATTTAGAACAATATGTGCTAACAACCGCAGATAATGGTGCTCCAAAGCCAATAACCATTATCATAATTGTATACTCATCAAAATTAATAATTTTTAACATTTGTAATAATACTAAAAATAATAATGTCATTATGGGAATCATAATAGTTCTTGCAATTGCGATAAGCCATGAATATTTATCCATAAAAGCTTCTTTAATATGAGCTTCTCCTAAAATGCAACCTATTATCATCATAGCAAGAGGAGTTGTTAACTTCTCTGCCGTTGAAATAATCATATAAATTCCTGGTAAAGTTTTATCAATTCTAAAAATAGAAAAATATTCATTATTAATATTAACTTTTGGCATTATTTGTTGTGTTATCCATATAAACAAACCAATAGCCATAGAAATCATAATTGGATTAAAAAAAATACTTTTTAAAGTAACCTTTATTTTTTCTTTATCAAATTTTAATCTAGAAATGGCGAAATAACAATAAATATAAAGAATTAGTCTAAATGATAAAGTCATCATATTAGCAGGTATCATTATTTTTGAATATGAATCACTATATATAGTCTTTAAAACAGGAATGGAAAAAAATGTTAATTGTCCAACAGCCATAAAAATTGAAATAACAATTCTTTTTGATTTATCTATTTTAAATAAAACAAGATGACCGATAATAATAAAAATAATATAAAATACTAAAGAAATGATAAAAACTAAAAAATTATCGATAAAATGTTCACTATTAAACTCTGTCATAAAGGCCGAAAATGCCATTGCGGGCAAAGCTATTTTTAAAACAATAATCGTTAGAAATTCCTTACCATTATTATTTATAATATTTTTTCTTCTTAAAACAAAACCTATAAAAATAAAACTTAATGATGTTAATATTGCACCTATAAAGTTTTCATCTGTTAGTATATCCTTTATTATTTTTATCATTATTATCACCATATGATTAGTAATTTGTTATAAATTTTTGTATATCATTATAACATTTTTGTATTTTATGATTCTTTTCTTGTAAATTTTTTAAATTATTATCCAAATATATTGAATTATTTGCTACGTTCTAATTTATATTATTTTGATACAAAATCTAATCTATATTAAAATGTTTAACTAACTATTTTATTTACTATTGCTTTTTTAGTAATTTTATTTTTTTAGTACTATTTATAATCATAAATAAACCAATTGCGATTACTCCTAAACTTACGATGCTTCCAGTTATAATATTCATAGTCAACATTTTGGAGTAACTAGAAAAAGTAGCAATCAAGGCCACTTGTAATGATAAAATTGATACAGCCGCATCTGCTAAGTTAATATTTTTAAGCGATTGCCAAATAGGCTGACAATATTTTTGAACCTTAATAATATTACATATAGCTATTATTATTTTATAAAAAGTATAAGTAGACACTACATATATTAAAAGGCCTGCGTAAACATGATATTTATTTGAAAATATCATTTGACCTATTGAAACACCAAGTGCTGGTGTTATAATTAAAAATTCAATCCCTATATTTCGATACGTTTTCCATTTTTCAATTTCATCTATATTAGAATTATATAATTTAGAAATTTTACGATCTTGTTTTATGGCACTATATCTCATAAAACCTAAAATGGAATGATATGCAGAAAGTGAAGCATACCATATTGACTTGCCTATTATTGCCATAACTCCTTCAAAAATAGCATATGATGCATTAATTATAAATGAAATAATAGTTGATATTGTAATTCGAAAACCATAATCATTTATTAATTTTCTTGTAAAAGTATATTTATTTAAAAACCTAATAATAGATTGTTTTATTTGCTTTGAAAAATAAATTAAGGTATAAATTGAATATCCAAAGGTAATTGCTGTAAGTACATATACTATATTACTAATAGAATCAGAAAAATCTATAATTAATAATAAAATAGAAATGATAACTAAAAAAATAGTTATAAAATATAAAATAAATAACAATATTTTGGGTGGGTTAATTAAGTTTTTCCAGATTTTTTTCATAATTTTCATGCCTCATTTTTTAATCTAATATTATTATATAATTTTTATACTAATTTTGATATTAAAAACTGATTTTACTAGTAATTTTATAAATTTTCAATTAAATATTTTTATTACTGATTATTTTTCTTTACTTATTTTCATAATCAAAGTTTTACTCAAAATTTTAAGAAATCTAACTATCGAATTGAGAGCATTCATAATCTAAAGTTACACTCATTTTCTTTACTTGAAGTTATTTTTTATTGATTTCACAGACAAAAATCTTCTTATAATCATTTATAAGTATTTATAAATAATGCTTAAAAGTATCTAAAATCAAGGATTCTCCGTACATTTCTGTTTATCGCTTTATTCGTATAAGTTTTCTTTGTAAGATTGGGCACCATTTTGGCACCAAAGCATTAGCAGCTATTGCTATTTTTAACATCTAAATCTCTAAAAGAGTAAACATTTGCTTGGGTTTTCACAATTCAATACCCTTTGACAGCACAAATTCTAATACTATTTTTATCATTTTTCCCTTCCAATTTTATATTTTTTGTTTGGTTAAATGTGTGATGAAATTGTGTACTAATTTGGATGTTCCTCTTTTTAAAATTATTTAGTTTTTTCTTATTCCATTGCTAAAAATAATTCATTTATTCTTCTTATGAACTGTAATAATAGTATAACTATATGCATTAATTGTGATAATGTAGTTATCTATGTCTACATACCAGTTCTTTCCCTGGTATATTATTATTGACTCATTTAGTAGTCATTAAAAATATACCTTTTTTCCT
>UQBM01000024.1 GCA_900539265.1 uncultured Mollicutes bacterium
TTCGCTACCTTAGGACCGTTATAGTTACGGCCGCCGTTTACTGGGGCTTCAATTCAATGCTTTGCCTTGCGACTTACATCTCCTCTTAACCTTCCAGCACTGGGCAGGCGTCAGCTCCTATACATCAGCTTTCGCTTTAGCAGAAACCTATGTTTTTGTTAAACAGTCGCTTGGGCCTATTTTCTGCGCCTCTATCTCTAGAGTCCCCTTTATCCCGAAGTTACAGGGTCATTTTGCAGAGTTCCTTAACAAGAATTATCTCGCGCGTCTTTGGATTCTCTCCTCGCCTACGTGTGTCCGTTTACGGTACGGGCACCATAAAGTATTCCTAGAAGCTTTTCTTGGAAGTGTGGTCCATTAGGCCTTGCGGTTTACACTTCAAGGTTCTAATACGCGGTTTTTCCTACGTATCCCTCTTTGTGCTTCATTAGACTATTCCACCAGTCCATCCTAACTTCCCTCCTCCGTCACTCCTTCAGCTCTATGGTGGTCCAGGATTATCAACCTGATATCCATCAGCTACGCCTTTCGGCCTCACCTTAGGTCCCGACTTACCCAGGGCGGACGAGCCTTACCCCTGGAACCCTTAGGCTTCCGACGGATGGGATTCTCACCCATCTTATCGCTACTCACACCGGCATTCTCACTGCTAAACTCTCCAGCTGCCCTCCCGGTCAACCTTCTTCGTGTTTAGTACGCTCCCCTACCAATTAGGCTTTCTTTCCTAATTCCGCAGCTTCGGTATTATGCTTAGCCCCGATACATTTTCGGCGCAGAATCACTCGACTAGTGAGCTATTACGCACTCTTTAAAGGATGGCTGCTTCTAAGCCAACCTCCTAGTTGTCTATGCGACTCCACCTCCTTTCCCACTTAGCATAATTTTGGGACCTTAACTGGCGGTCTGGGCTGTTTCCCTTTTGACTATGAACCTTATCACCCATAGTCTTACTGCTATGTATATTATACGACATTCGGAGTTTGATTGAGATCAGTACCTCGAGATGAGGCCCTCACCCATTCAGTGCTCTACCTTCGTATAACTCTTCTCCATAACGCTAGCCCTAAAGCTATTTCGGGGAGAACCAGCTATCTCCGGGTTCGATTGGAATTTCACCCCTAGCCACAAGTCATCCAAGTCTTTTTCAACAGACCCTGGTTCGGTCCTCCACCTGGTTTTACCCAAGCTTCAACCTGCTCATGGCTAGATCACCCGGTTTCGGGTATACGTCAATCTACTATTCCGCCCTCTTCAGACTCGCTTTCGCTTCGGCTCCGTCCCTTAAAACTTAACCTCGCACATTAACGTAACTCGCCGGCTCATTCTACAAAAGGCACGCTATCACCCTTTGACGGGCTCTAACTGTTTGTAAGCACACGGTTTCAGGTTCTTTTCACTCCCCGCCAGGGGTTCTTTTCACCTTTCCTTCACAGTACTGGTTCACTATCGGTCACTAATGAGTATTTAGCCTTATGAGATGGTCCTCACTTCTTCAGACAGAATTCCTCGTGCTCCGCCCTACTCCGACACCGAGATCTCTTTATTTCGTATACAGGGATTTCACCTTCTTTGTCTTGCTTTTCCAATACAATTCTACTATAAAAAGATTTTCTAACTCTTCTTGGTGCTGGGCTCCTCCCCTTTCAATCGCCTCTACTTAGGGAATTACTTTTGTTTTCTTTTCCTCCGGGTACTTAGATGTTTCAGTTCCCCGGGTTCGCCTCGTATAACTATGTATTCATTATACGATACTAGCTCTTCTAACTAGTGGGTTTCCCCATTCGGATACCTACGGATCTTTGCCTACTTACTGCTCCCCGTAGCATTTCGCTGTTAGTCGCGTCCTTCTTCGCCTATTAGTGCCTAGGCATCCACCGTGCGCTCTTGCTTTCTTAACCTTATTTTCTTTCCTTTGAATCCAAAAATTCTCTTAAATTTTTGTCGTAGTCAATCCCTCTAGATTGCTCTACCTCCTTCTTCTTTTTTGAAGTCTTTCTTACTTTGCGACAAGTATTATCCAATTTTCAAAGATCTATTCTTTTTTTAAAATCCCCCCCAAATTTACCTTAGCCTTAGCTTTATGGTGGGCCTAAATGGACTTGAACCATCGACCTCACGCTTATCAGGCGTGCGCTCTAACCAGCTGAGCTATAGGCCCCCTGGGGTTTCCTTCTGAAAGATTCTATCTTTCAAAACTAAACATAACAGCTTGGAGTATCTTCCTTTTAGAAATTGCTTTTTTTAGTAGGTCTTTCCCCCTACTCTCTCTTGCTTGAAGGCTTCTTCGCCTCCTGCCTTTCTCCTTAGAAAGGAGGTGATCCATCCCCACGTTCTCGTAGGGATACCTTGTTACGACTTCACCCCAATCATCTGTCCTACCTTAGACGGCTCTCTCCTTGCGGTTAAGCCACCGGCTTCGGGTATTACAAACTCTCATGGTGTGACGGGCGGTGTGTACAAGACTCGAGAACGTATTCACCGTAACATGCTGATTTACGATTACTAGCGATTCCAACTTCATGTAGTCGAGTTGCAGACTACAATCCGAACTGAGACTGGCTTTTTGAGATTTGCTCCACTTCACAGCTTCGCTCCTCTTTGTACCAGCCATTGTAGCACGTGTGTAGCCCAGGCCATAAGGGGCATGATGATTTGACGTCATCCCCACCTTCCTCCAACTTTTCGCTGGCAGTCTCATTAGAGTGCTCATCTGACTGTTAGCAACTAATGATAAGGGTTGCGCTCGTTGCGGGACTTAACCCAACATCTCACGACACGAGCTGACGACAACCATGCACCACCTGTATCCAATGTACCCGAAGGTAACTCTCTATCTCTAAAGACGTCATCGGTATGTCAAGGCCTGGTAAGGTTTTTCGCGTTGCGTCGAATTAAACCACATGCTCCACCGCTTGTGCGAGTCCCCGTCAATTCCTTTGAGTTTCAGTCTTGCGACCGTACTCCCCAGGCGGAGCACTTAATGCGTTAACTTCAGCACCGAACTTACGTCCGACACTTAGTGCTCATCGTTTACGGCGTGGACTACCAGGGTATCTAATCCTGTTTGCTACCCACGCTTTCGTGCATCAGCGTCAATTCTAGACCAGTAAGCCGCCTTCGCCACTGGTGTTCCTCCATATATCTAAGCATTTTACCGCTACACATGGAATTCCACTTACCTCTCCTAGATTCAAGCCTCCCAGTTTCCATCGACCCTCCACAGTTAAGCTGTGGGCTTTCACGACAGACTTAAGTGGCCGCCTACGCACGCTTTACGCCCAATAATTCCGGATAACGCTTGCCCCCTATGTATTACCGCGGCTGCTGGCACATAGTTAGCCGGGGCTTTCTAGTAAGGTACCGTCAAATATTAGCCATTTCCTTCTAATACTTTTCTTCCCTCACCACAGAATTTTACATTCCGAAGAATTTCTTCATTCACGCGGCATTGCTCGGTCAGGCTTTCGCCCATTGCCGAAAATTCCCTACTGCTGCCTCCCGTAGGAGTCTGGGCCGTGTCTCAGTCCCAGTGTGGCTGTTTTGCCTCTCAGCACAGCTACGCATCGTCGCCTTGGTGGGCCTTTACCTCACCAACTAGCTAATGCGCCGCAGGACCATCTCATAGCATTCCCAGAAGGACTTTTAAATATACAAAGATGCCTTCGTATATCCTATCCAGTTTTAGCTACCGTTTCCAGTAGTTATCCTCGTCTTTGAGGTAGGTTTCCTACGTGTTACTCACCCGTTCGCCACTAAAGTATTGCTACTTTCGTTCGACTTGCATGTATTAGGCATGCCGCCAGCGTTAATCCTGAGCCAGGATCAAACTCTCAATGTGTTCTTTCCTTGCTCCACCTGTTATGTTTAGTTTTCAAAGATCTATCTTTCTTTATTTTTGCATCTTTTATATTATATCATTTCTTTTTCCTTTTGTCAAGAAAATGCACTAATAATTTAATTAAATCATTAAATCTATAAGTTTTCTAAAATACTACATATCTAAAATGCCTAAGTATTATATCAAATTTTTAATAATATGTCTACTTATTTGCTCAAATACTTTTGTTTTTTTCAAAAAAATATTTTATAATGTCTGTTCTTGTAACAATTCCAATAAATTTATTTCGATCATCTAAAACTGGAACAAAATTTTCTGCCGTTGCTTTAATAATTAAATCATTCATATCAGCATTGATATTAATAGGTAGGTTATCTCGATGTCTTCTAATAGAACCTATTTTTGTTAATTCAGCAGTTTTCAAATCAAAACAATTACGATTTTTAATTTCCCACAAAATATCGCCTTCTGACAGAGTTCCTACATACTCTCCATCATCATTTAGAATAGGTACTGTTGTATAACGATATCTTTCCATTTTTTCTAATGCTTGTCTTATTGTGGCATTACTATTAACATATACAACTTCTTTTTTAGGTTTTAGGAAAAATAAAATATTCATATCTAGTATACTCCTTTTAAATATTATACCAAATATATTAAAATAATGCAAATATTATAGCATAGACAAATATCTTTCCCCTGTATCATGAAAAATCATAACAATTATTTTATTACTTATTTTATTTATTTTTAAATATTCTAAAGCTCCCGCTAATACCGCACCTGATGAATATCCTACTAAAATACCTTCTTCTTTAGCAAGCATTTCCATATGTTTTTTGGCATCTTCATCAGTTATTTCCATAATATCATCTATTAAACTCATATCAACAATACTTGGCATAAAGGTTGTCCCAATTCCTGGAATATTATACTTACCTACTAATTTCTTAGAATAATAAGGACATCCTGAAGGTTCTACTCCAATAATTTTAATATTATCATTCATTTCTTTTAACCCCTTTGCAATTCCAGTTATAGTACCTCCAGAACCCATACCTGCTACTACTATATTTATTTTTCCTTCTAAATCTTCCATTAATTCTTTTGAAGTTGTTTTATAATGAGCTAGGGGATTTATATTATTATTAAATTGATTGATAAAATAATTATTAGGTATTTTTTCTAATAATTCTTGGGCTTTATTAATAGCACCCTGTATACCTTCTTCTTTTTTTGTTAAAACGACCGTGGCACCATACAATTTTAATAATTTTATTCGCTCAATTGTTACACTTTCACTCATTATTATAATCAGTTTCAAATTAAAATATGCACAAACCATTGCAAGCCCAATTCCTGTATTTCCACTTGTTGCCTCTATAATAGTAGTTTTTGAATCAATTTTGCCCTCTTTCAAACCATTTAAAATAATTTCATAAGCTATTCTATCTTTACTAGATCCCCCAGGATTAAATTTTTCTAATTTTGAAACCAAAATATTGGGAATCTTATATTTTTTTTCAATTTTTTCTAATCTCACAAGCGGTGTATTTCCTATTAATTCACAAATATTATTATATATTTTCATTTTATCACCTTATTTATAATATGAGTTAAAAAATAAATTTGCTTTTATAAAAGCCTATTATAAAAAAACAATATTTTAAATTTCTGTCTATTAAAATACCATTTTTCTAATTATTAAATTATTTTTTATTAATTCAACATTTTATACCAGTATTTAAGACATAATCAAAATTTTAGCAAAAAATAGCAATATAAGTAGAAATAATAATTGAAAATGGTAAAGAAATACTAATTGTGACTTTCATATTTTTTATTGGGTTATTAGTAAAAAAGGAGCAAAAAGTATCAAATTTTTTATTATTATAAGTTAATTGCTTCATAAAAACTATTTTTTCTACAATTATAAGAAGTTTTACCATTTTTTACCATTTTATTTTAAGACAAGAAATTTTACCATCTAGATTTTTTTTGATATAATAATTTTATTCTTTGGAGGTTTATATGAAATATGGCTATGTAAGAGTATCAACTACTACTCAAAATATAGATAGACAAATGGAAGAAATGCACAAATTTGGCCTTACAGATGAATTTATTTATATTGATAAACAGAGTGGTAAAGATTTTGATCGACCTAATTATCAAATAATGAAAAACAAACTAAAAAAAGATGATCTTTTAATTATTAAATCAATTGACCGCTTAGGACGTAACTATGAAATGATTATTAAAGAATGGAGCGATATTACCAAAGTAATTGAAGCAGATATTTGTGTAATCGACTTCCCACTTCTTGATACGCGATCTGAAAACACTAATTTAGTGGGAAAGTTTATTAGTGATATTGTTCTACAAGTATTATCCTTTGTTGCACAAAATGAAAGAGAAAATATTAGACAAAGACAAGCCGAAGGTATTAGAATTGCGAAGGAAAAAGGTGTGCATATGGGAAGACCAAGATATAAGTTACCAAATAATTTCATTGAGATTGTAATACGATACCATAATAAAGAATTAACACATATGGAGGCTGCAGAAATTTTAAATATGACAAGAGGAACCTTTTTAAAATATTCTAAATTAATAAAAAAGGAACAAGATTAATTTAGCTAATCTTGTTCCTTTTCATTTCTTTTTATATTTAACTAATGCCATTTTCTTTAATTTTACATAAAGTTAAACATTAGAACTTCAATAATGTGTTATCAATTCAGTTTTCACAACCTACATATTATGAATCATTTCTCTTGATAATAGTAGATAAATTTTACTATCTTGATAAATATTTAATAAATGATTTTTAATATCTTGAAACTTTTTACTTATCTCTTCAGTTTTAAGATTTTGCTTTGGATATAAAGAGATATAGATTTGATAGTGATCACCAGAAAAAGCAAAATATAAATCATTAAATTTAAACGTCGAAAATTTATTTTGAAGACCATTAGTTAATTCTTTTTCAGTTTCAATAAATCTTCTTCGATCGACTAAAATCTTAATCTGTCCTATTAATTCTTTAAGTGGTGAATAAAGATAAATAATTGACAATATAATTACAGTAATTGAATCACCAATTTCTTTAATACTACTTAAAAACTCAATATTAGAAAATAATAATAGACTAGAAATAGCAATTAAAGTAACCAAGCCATCATACAAACTAGCTTTAATTTCAATTCTAATAATTTCCGATTTTACTTGAGATTTTTTATTTAAAATTGAATAAACAACTGTTATTAATAAACACAACCCACACATACTTAGACCATATACAATTAATTGCCAATTTGAAGCATTAAAATTATCGATGGTTTTATTATTAATAAAATCTAAAATTGTTAATGCGCCATCCAAAATTGTAAAAATAATGGTTCCTAACATCATAATTGCCCTAAATAGTAAAAAGATATTTTCTATTGCATATCTTCCAAAAGGATATTTTTTAGAATCATTCTTATTTACATAATTAGAAACAAAAATAGAAACCATTGTTGATCCACAAAGAATTGCGGAAATCAGCCCATCTAATAAGATCGACATACTAGTAGTTAAATAAAAAAAGATGAATCCGACAATAGCGGATATAAGATTAATGATAACACCTATTATTAAGGCTCTAAATTCATAATTTTTTTTACTCATTAGAGATCCTCCTATATAGTTGTATAAATTGATAGAATTATCTATCACCTATATTATATCATTTTTTTATGTTTTTTAGAAGTAATTTACCTCAATACAATTATGATAAAATCATACTAAGCAATATTTTGTTTATCACTATCAAATTCATCATCATCTTCTTCTACTGGTGTCCACGCCTTACCAAATTTTACATCTTTAAATAAAGATGCAAGACCAGTGATTTGCTTAAGGCGTAAAATTTCATCTTTATCCATTCCAAGATGTTTTGATATCCAAGCATCTGATCTTCCTAACTCATGAAGTTCTTTTATTATATTGCTCATTAAATCTACATTATGTGATCCTCTTGCACGATTATGCCTAATAGTGCTAGCCATTCTATGATCAAGAGATTTATCAATAATGGAAACTGGTAACATTCCATTTTCACGCTCATAAATATCATGATAATCTAGCATTATCCGATATCGATGAAATCCATCTACAATAACATACCGATCTTTTTCTTTTATATAATAGCATACTATTGGCATTGTATAACCATCTTCTTTTATGCTATCATATAAAAGTTTTAATTCTGGTGGTGCAACTGAATTAGGATTATATGTATTAGGTTCAATTTTTTCAATTGGTACCGATATTACATTATATGCAGGACTCTTAAATGTCATAATTAATCTCCAATATTTTGATATTTTTCTTTCAAAAGATCTATTCTTTTTTGTTGTTCTCTTGTCAATCCAAACCCCATAAACCGACAAGTATGATCATTTCGCAAAATACAATAACACATCCGTTTCCAACTTGGAATGTCCTTCGTTGATTTAATATCATCAGTATGATCCGGTAATTTTCCAATAAAAATAATTCTTGAATATTTTAAAATTGTATAATTAGAAATTCCATTTCTTTCAATATTATATCCATGATCAATGAGTTCTTTAATTGTGTCTTCATCTAAACCTCCACCTCTTTTATGCCAAAAATCATTAGATGCCTCAAATTTTTTAATATAATTATTTCGAATTCTAGCTGGAAGAGTTTTTAATAAAAATTTTGTATATGACTCCCAAGTGTGTCCTTCTGGTAATGATAAGTTTCGATAACCCATAGCTTTTGTCTTACCATAAATAGCACCAAAATTTACTCCCCTAACTCTACCAACTAATTTACACCAAATTTTAGGATCAATAACACGATATAAATTTAAACTATCTTTGGCATAATCATTGAATGGTGAAGCTACTCGCATTTGATCTGGTTTTAATCCTGCCATATAATACAAATCATATAAGCGATTATAATCATAATTAAATAAATAATTTGCATGCCATACATCACTTAATGACCAATCATAAATAGGCGATGCACAATAAGTATCTTTAAATTGTTTACTAATCCAACAAGTTCCCTTATATCCATACTTTTTATTTAAAATACCACTATATCTTTGCAATGATTCATCGGTTCTAATTCCAAGCAAACATACAGTTTTTTTATTACCATGTATTATTCGATACCACCTACCGAATTGTTTAGCAAGGTCCTCTTGATGCATACGATAGTGATAAGTTGACATAATATTATTTTCCAAATTAATAACATATGGATGTTTAGGCATTGGCCGAACCCATGCATCCTTTTTTGTATCATCCCATGGATACCAAAACATTTCATAACTACTTAGAGCTGTCCTAGTTGCCATTGGTAAACATACCCAATATGGTTCAACTTCATTTTCAATTTTATTAAAAGTTCTTTCAATATATTCAGTTGTAACACTATACTGCGCCTCAAAATCTTGATGAAATACCCCTATTTTTTTATTTGGATAATACTTTTTTTGAAAATCAAGTGTAAGATTTAATAAAAGTCCACTATCTTTTCCACCAGAAAACGAAACATAAATGTTGTCAAACTCCGTGAAAAGATAATTAAGTCTTTCTTGTAACACCTCATATACATCTTTTTCTCCATATTTACGTTTCGTTTTAATCACCCCTTATAAATTGGAAAAATTTAACATTTTTTATTTTATCATAAATTTCGACATTATTCAAGATTTTTATCTTAATAATTTTAATTTGATTTTTTACTTTCAATAGTCTTTGATAAAACTTTACTAAATATAGTTTCCCCTATATAATAATCCCAAAATTATATTATTTTTATAAACTATTATAAAATTTTACTTAAATACTTTACATTTTTCTACATTTTATGATAAGATATAAAGGTAAATAGTTCTACTAATTCTCATGAAGATAAAGGATTAATCGAATGTCTTATGGTTAAAGGAGCTAAAGTATTAATATATAATGCTGATGTAAAGGAAAGTTTTGGCAAGGATGTTGAGGCTGCAATGGCTTTGAGTCTAGGAAAACCTGTTATTTTCTTTTGTAAACATGAAGCAAGAAAGAAATTTTATAGAGATGTTCATCCTTTAAGTAGATTATCAATATGAAAAATGGTGTAGCAGGTGGAACAATCATTTGTTCGACAGAGGATAGCGTCATTGAAATTTTAAATAGACTATTTAGTGATGATATGGAATATAAAATTGAACAAAAAAAGGGTCAAATCGGATATTATTTATTAAAAGAGAAACTTACAGATTCTGTCATTAGAATTCAAACTAATGATAAATTGATTAGTTCTAGTTTTTGAAATTATTACAATACTATTTAAAAAAATAAAAATTCTAACAGCTACTGTTAGAATTTTTTAATCTGTTTTTTCAAGTAATGTAATGGTTTCGTCGATAACAAAATTGCAGGGAAAATTTAAGGCGTCAGAATCTATATCATACTTGATAGGAAAGGCGAAATTAATCGCCTTTATCAATCTGCCATCAGGTCTTTTCTCTGGATATAGCTCTATACTTTCTATTAATGCTCCCATTAATTCCTTTTTTACTGCATCAGTACAAGTTTCATAATACTCCTCAAAGTATTCAAACATCTTATAAACATTTTCAAAAGTAATTCTATCACCTTTTACATTGTTTATCTTAACATCTATTTCTTGTATTAACACATCAATTTCATCTATTTCATTATACAACTTATACAATCTTTTTTCCATATCGTCATAGATATTATGATAACTTGGAGTATCAATATCTAATAGATCCATCTTCTCTGCTAACTTATTTTTAGCACCCTCAATTTGTCTTCTTCTTTTTTTAAGACTTTCTTTTTCTTTTTCAATATTACTAATATCAATCTCACTATTTAGTGCTTGTTTTAATGTATATGCAAACATTGGATTTCTTACAATATCTTTAACAATAGAAACGACAGTTGTATCTAAAAGAACTTCGCCAATTTGCTTATTATAATTACATTGTTTGCCATCTACTGGTGTTCGATGAGAGCAGCAATAATAAAAATAGTCTGGATAATAAGTGCCATCACGTTTCTTTTTGCGATTTACTCTACCATACATTCCCGCTCCACAAATAGGACATTTTACGATACCAGATAAAATGTGTTCATGTTCTAACGAGTGCTTCTTCTCATGTTTACCTCTTGATTTGTCTCTTTTCTTTTTAGCAATTTCCCATACTTCTTTTGTAACAATACCTTCATGAACTCCTTCATTAAGCATAAATTCACTTTTTCTTACAGTTCTAAATTTATTTCTTGTTCCATCAATCTTTTCGGTCGCTCTTCTTCCATAAGAAATCATCCCCATATAGATTGGATTATCAATAACTTTTACAATAAATTCTGAAGTAAAAAATGGTAGTTTTGTGTTTAATCTAGGTTGTTTTACTACGCCTTGATTATTTAATGTTTTAGCAATTTGACCTGCTCCCATATTGCTATAAGCATATTTATCATAAATGAATTTAATAATCTCTGCTTCTTCTGGAACAACTTCTAAATAACCATTAACAAGTTTATATCCATAAGGAGCCATACCACCATTCCATTTACCTTCTCGAGCTTTCTGTCTTCTACCTTCCATGGTTTGAACTAGAATATTTTCTCTTTCTATTTCAGCTACAGCAGATAATACAGATATCATAAGTTTTCCACTATCTTTAGAAGAATCAATACCATCTTCTACACAAATTAAGTTAACACCATAATCTTGCATTAATTGTAATGAGGTTAATACATCTGCAGCGTTTCTTCCAAATCTTGATAATTTGAAAACTAAAATGTATTTAACATCATCTAACTTACGTTCAATATCATTTAGCATACGAATAAAACTAGGACGACCTTCAATATTCTTTCCAGATTTACCTTCATCAGAATATTCTCTAAGAACTTTCATTCCCATATAGTCAGCATATTTCTTTAATTTGTCTTTTTGAGCATCTAACGAATATCCATCAACTTGCATTGAAGTAGATACTCTTGTGTAAATATAACAACCTATGCTAGCCATGATTATTCCTCCTTCATTTTCTTTTTATCATTATTTAACCTATAAATCTTTGCACATACTTCTATAAATTTATTTAGATTAATCATATCTTCTTTATTAAAACCAATTGGTTTTCCATTAATTAATTTGAAGCAACGCTTTGCATTTAATTCTTTATTTTCATTTTTAATTTCTAATCTTTTATTCAATAATTTATCTACCTCCTATTATGAAATTATCCGCCTTCTATTTTTCTATAATAGATGTAAATAAATTACTTTTTGTGTTTCTATTATAGATGAATATTTAATTTTTGTCAATCTAAATACGTTAGCTTTTAAATTGACTATATTATTCTAAAGTAGTATAATTATTATAGAAGGCGGAAAGAATATGAATAACGAATTAACTACTAGAGAATATGTTTGTAAATACATTGATACTTGGTTGAAAGATCATAAAGTATCAACTAATAAATTTGCGATTGCAATTGGTGTAACTGCTTGCTCTGTTACTAGATGGAGAAATGGTGAATGTGCACCTGATTTAAACTTATTTAAGAAGATTTCTGATTATATGGATGTTCCAATTAATGAAATATTAGGCTTTGAATCTATTTCAAAATTAACTCCTAAACAAACAGAAATTTTATACAACTATGCTCATGATAAAGAATTTAAAAAATTGATAGATTCTTATCGTGATGATGATGAAATTAGAATAACTTTAGATACGTTTATAAGAAGAATTAAGTAAAGGGAGGATATCATGTTTGATTTAAATCAATTTAATAAACTTAAAGAAAACAATCAACTTGAAGTAAAACAATCAGTTCAAGTCATTCCTAACTCTATATGGGAAACATATAGTGCTTTTTGTAATTCTTATGGTGGTACTATTTTATTAGGTGTTGGAGAGGATAAAAATAAGAATTTATTTACATGTGGATTAAATGAAAATCAAGCTAATAATCTCTTAAAATCTTTTTGGGATACAATTAATAATCAAACTAAAGTAAGTATCAATTTATTATCTGATAAAGATGTTCAAATACATAAACTAAATAATGATTACATTGTTGTTATCAATGTTCCTCAAGCTGATAAATCAATTAAACCAGTTTATATCAATAACAATCCATTATTTGCTTATCGTAGAAATCATGAAGGTGACTATCGCTGTACTAAAATAGAAATACAAGCGATGCTTCGTGACCAAGATGAACAATCAAATGATAGTTATATGATTGAAGAAATGAACTTATCTGTTATTAACCAAGACACTTTAGCAAAATATCGAACTGGTTATAACCAATACCACAAAGAAGATCATCCATTTGTTAAAGATGACAATGAAAACTTCTTAATCCATATCGGTGCTGCTAAACGTGATAGAAATGGTATTGTGCATCCTACAAAAGCTGGATTATTAATGTTTGGTAACTTCTACGATATCACTAATGTTTATCCTAATTATTTTCTAGATTATCAAGATCATAGAAACTTAGAAGGCGATGATATGCGATGGTCATTTAGAATCACTTCTACTAATGGAGATTGGAGTGGAAACTTATACGATTTCTATTATCGAATTACTTTTAAATTAACTGAAGATATCGCAGTACCATTTAAAATGAATGGTATGTTCCGTGATGACTCTTCTCCAATGAAAAAGGCAATTCGTGAAGCATTATGTAACACACTATCAAATGCTGATTATCATGGTGAATTAGGTTTAGTTATTAAACAATATCACGACAAATTAGTTTTCTCTAATCCTGGTATACTTGCTATGCCATTAGACAAAATATTATTAGGTGGAGAATCAAAAGCAAGAAATAGAACAATTCTAAATATCTTCTCTTTTGTAAATATTGGTGAACGTGCAGGAAGTGGATATCCATTAATTCTTAATGCTACGAAAGAAGGTAATTACCCTACTCCTGAACTATTTGATGATTTTAATCCTGATGTAACTAAGTTAACTATATTTATCAAAAAATCTATTTCACAAGATGAAAATCCGGACATTGACATCCAAAAACCGGACATTGACGCTCAAAAACCGGACATTACTTCATTGATTAATAAAATTGATTGTCAAAATAATGTTAAAATTCATTTATTAACTATATACAATAAGTTAGGTAATACAGTATTTGGTCGTGGGGATGTCATAGAAGTTACATCTTCTGGTAAATCACAAGCATCTATATATATCAAACTTCTAAAAGATAGTAACCTAATTGAGCCAGTTACTGGTCATGGTAAAGGTAAATACAAATTCAAATAACAATCATTAGCATCTACATTCGTGTAGGTGCTTTTTTGTTTAAAATAATTTGATATTTAACTTAACCAAAAAAACTAAATCGAAATGGGTATCCCATTTGCGAAACTTAGAGAGGTAACCAAAAATTGGCTACATCTCTTATCCTGTTGATATTTCTATCAAACTAACTAAAAATAACTAATGTTTACATCTCATTTTCTAGTTCATCTCTATCTATTAAACCTTGTTCAATTAGTCTTTCAATTTCAGCATTTCTCATCTTAATTTGAAATTCTAAGAATACCTCATAAGCTTCGTTATATACTTCATCTGCTATTTCAAAAGCTTTAGTTAATAGATAAGCAGTTTTCTTAAGTTCAGCACGTCTACGATATTTTTCATTTTTAATATTTTTAAGTTCTTCATATTCTTTATTTCTTTTGCTAATTATTTCTTTAATAATTACATTTCCCATCCTTCGATATAGATCCTTTTTAAATTTAGGCTCATATAAATATTCATTTTCATCTAGATTATATTTTCTACATTTCTTCTTTAACTTTTCATCACGCTCTTTAATAGAATCTAATATAACTTTATAATCTTCAGCATAAACACTTTTCTCTAATATTAAAGTTGTAATGTTATCAATTCTTTCTTTTAATGGTTTCATATTTAATGAATCATAACCAGTTCTTCCTTCTTTAGGAATTTCCTCAAATAAGCCTTTTAAAAGCCATTTAAGACTACTTTCAAACTCATCAAAGGATTTATCAGCCAGCTCTAATTTTAAAGATTCTAAAAGCTTTTTCCGTTTAATCTTTAAATCTTCCATTGGTGAGTTAAAATAGTTTTCAGCATTTAGTTTTAATTCTTTAACTGCAGTTATAGGAATCTTTCCACGATGAAACTTATATTCCTTTTTTCTATGATTATAAAATGTTGGTTCTTTTTCAAAAAATGAAATATGAATATGTCTATTATCAGTGTTTTCATGAAGGCCAGCATACCAAATAATATTCTTAGGATTTAAGTTAGCACTCTTAAAGAATTTAGGTAGTATGTTATTTAATAAACCAATTGCTTGTTCAAAGTGGAACAAGTGTTCTTTACCAAACAACTCTTCAAAGCTAATTACCATATCCCAAATACAACTTTTAGTTTCTTTTAACATTTTTCTTAATGATTTAATATCTTGTTTTGATAATAAGCCATTACTATCAAACACACCTGAAGATTTATCATTATCATCCATATAAGATACATAATCATAAGTTCTTGATTCGGTTATTCCTTTAGATACATAACCTATATAATCATTACCACTTGATGATGAATAAAAATCTCTATCAGTACTATCTACGTTATAGTAATGTAATTTAGCTACAACTGTTTGAGGTGTTCTACTTATTTGAATCACCACCCCTTAATCTATCTGGTAGTTCATCAAATAGACCTTTATCTAAATCATCTTTTGAGATTTTATCAAATAATTTTCTAGGATATACCATATGATAAATTGAACCTAGTACTTTATCATAATGCACAGTTAATGAATCAATCTTTTTACTAAGTCTAGCTACTACTCCTCTTGTTGTCATAAATTCATCTTTAAGAGTTTGTTTTAACTCATCAAATAGTTCAGTAACTAACTCATTACAATCATCATTACTAAACATATCTTTAATTTCATCAATCTTCTTAGATAACTCATCTAATTTAATTAATGATTCACTTTCTTTCATAGACACATTTCTTTCTTGATTCTTTTTAGTTTCTAATCCAAGCATTATAAGATTTCTTAAATAATCACTTTTATTAGTTAAACCTAAACTTTCAAAATCTTCATTTAATGCATCTACATCTTCTTTCTTGTTAATGTACAGTTGTGTACTATGAAAATCTACTTTTCTTTTTTCCTCTATAATAATCATCTCCTTTTCTTTGTAGATTTAATTAATACAAGCACACTTATATATTTATATATATTAATAAATGTGTCTGTAATAAGAGCTTATATATAAGCTCTATAAAAAATAAGAATTGTAACCAAAAGTAACTAATTTAAATGAATGTAATCAACTCCTTTCATCCCCCTTCACTAACCTATACTAAATTTCACCCATAAGTGAAGGGGTCCAACTTTAAATTTTTTTTATTTTTTTATAAATGTGTCTATGAAAGCTTATATTTGCCTTCAAAGGAATATACTAATTTTCACCCTTCATTACCACCTTAGAATTAATTTTTTTTTATTTTTTTGCATAATAAAAGACTTGCCTCATTATGAAACAAGCCTTGTGCTTAATATTTAATTATTTTGAAAGAAACTTTTCTCTTCTCTTTCTTAGTTCTTCTTTATGATCTTTTAATATTTCAAATTGGTTGATTCTTTCTTCTAGGTCTAAATCTGGATGTAATTTAAAATCCATCCAGTCCCAATCTCTAAATCCATAAGGATTAGTAATATCATAAAGTAAATCTAAAGTTAATTCTTTCCCGGTTTTAATTCTAGGTTCACCAATATAAGTAATTTTATTGCCTGATTGTCTTCCATTAATAAAACAGGGTTCTACTTTAATTAGTTCTTTATCGGCTAATTCTTTAATTATCTTTTGAATAGTTCTATCACTAACTGCAAGCCTAGAGGATAAATAATTTACTTTAATTGGATTACCACTATTATCGATAATATGATTCAAAATGATTTCTTTTCGTTCACTAAGAGTTGGCTTTCGATAATGATAAATAGTTGTTCTTAAAGTTTCATCATATACTTCTAATATAACTATTCCATATTTACGATAGTTTTCATTTTCTGTTGTATAATACATAGTTATTTTACCATTTTGCTTAATTGTTCTAAGAAATAAAAACAATTATCATGTAATATATTTAAATATTTAAGGGATTGAATATCAATATTTTTTAATATATACAATATTTCATTATCTTGATTACACATAACATATGTATTCTTAAAATCAATATTAATTAATGAGTCATTATCAAATTTATCCCAAATTTTCAACTTTGATTGTTTATTATCTTTTGAAATAGGATATCTATAAAAATCACTTTTTGAATCAATTTTATTAAATTTCTCTAGTTGTTTTTTAATTTGATTAATTGCCTTTTCATCAAAATTTGGAAACAAAGAATTGATGGTATTAATCTCAATATATTTATTAATTAAAATAAGTAATGAATGAGTTCTACTTAAATCAAAAACGTTCCCGCTATTAATTTCTATTTTTAAATCTTCCACAATATTTTGCGGTTTTACACTTAAAAGAATTATTGCTTTTAATAACAATTCTAAAGTATGCCTTTCTAAATATAGTAAAGGATAGATGATGGATGGATTATTATCGTTTAATAAATCCTTTTTTAATTTTTCACATGCATCGAAATAATTCAATGCACAATAATACATTTTTTTTGCAATTGTTATATTTTTCATATACTATTCTTCATTATATAAAATATTATTTAAATCCATAGCTTGCTCAAAAATAGCCTCTAACATATTTACAACTATACTATTACCAGCAAGTTTATACATCTTATCTCTAGAAAAAAACAAAGAATTCTTTCTGGAATTAAAGTTATTATTAATTATTTTTTCATAATCTTTCTCGTCAAACCCCATTAATACAAAACATTCTCTTGGAGTTAAAAATCTATATTTAGATTTAGTATTGTTCGGATTAAAATATATATTTCCAGAGTTAGGATGACGGTCTTGTTTAGTTGTTATGGTTTGAACGATATTTTTCATTGTTCCATCTTCCAATAAAATTTTACTATTCTTTTCCCAAATTGATTTTCTAGATTCCGTATCATTTGGTTGTGATAAGACAGCTTCCGCTAAATATGTTTCATTTGTATAATCTAATTTCAAGAACTTAGATAATTTTTGCATTTTAATATTTAAAGTTTTTATATAATTTGGATTGTTTAAATCGTGTTCTTTAAAGTATTTTTTTACAATTTCCCTTGCATTTTCGTCATCACCAACATAAACACTTAACATTAGTAATCTCTTTCTATTTTGAGGAATACCGAAATCAGGAGCATACAATCTATTAACTTGATTTACGTATCCCAAAGATTCTAATCTTTCTTTCCATTCATCAAAATTTTTACTATGTCTCTTAGCTTCTAATGCCGTGACATTCTCAAGTAACAAAAATTTAGGCATATCCAAATTTTGTTGTTGTCTTTCAACTAAGATTCTCTCTACTTCCCACAGTAAACCACTTCTTGTATGTGCATCACGGTCTATCCCTTTATTATAACCATGTAACGCACCTACATTAGATAAATCTTGACAAGGAAAAGAATATGTCATTACTGTAACATTATTAGGGATATCTTCCCCTTTTACATCTTTAACACTTATCATATTGTTAGTTTTTAATATAGCAGAATATATACGTCTCAAAACTTCTGTTGAATAAGCTTCTAATGTTTTAAGTTTCATAGGAACTTTACCATCATTACTTAAACTTAATTTTTTTAATTCTTTTAATAAATCTTCTCTTTTTAATTCTAAGGTTCTTTTATCTAGAGCAGAACCATTATGAATATAATCATAAGCTACTATTGCATGGACATCCCATTCGCAAGTTTTTAAAACATTAACTTGAAAATTTCTTTTCCTAGATAATCTTTCAAATGCTTTAGCTTGGCTTCCTATTCCACTAAATAACTCGACTATATTTATCATAAGTTTCCGCCTCCTTTCTTTGATAAAGTTCTATTTTATACTAAAACTCCTGCATTTTCTAATTTTTCTCTAATTTTCCAAATCAACTTTGCTTGCTTTGGAGACGCAATTCTAGGTCTTGGAGTATCTATAGAAGCAGCAATATTTAACAAATCAATTTCCATTGGTGATAATATTTTTCTTTTCTTACCTTCTTCAATTAAATTTCTCCAATATGGACCACCTAAAAGCACAATCTCACTTTCGATATTAATACTTTTATTTAATTTTGCATCTTTTATTTCACTTCTCATTTTTTCTTCTACAAGCGTTTTTGAAATGAGATCATTTATAAATTCCTTGCTTAATTTAAATTCAAACTCTTTAAATTTTTTCCATGTTTCTTCTTTTTTACAATATTCAGTAACAATAATACCTGACGATTGTTGTATAAACTCATTAGTTATTTGTGCTAATCTCTCTATTTCGCATACTAATGATGGATATAACTCTTGTTTTTTCCAAATTAAATCATAATTCAAACAATACCCACTCGGAATACTTTGAATCAATTTTGAAATTGTATAAGGAACAATATTTAATTTGTATCCACCAACATTATACCAAGATGCCTTATTAACAATTCTATCTGTTGTTCTAAACAAAATTGTATAACAGATGCATTGACGGAAGAATTGATCATTAAAATATTCTAAGTTCTTTTGATATTTATCATCTATATATTCAGCAAAAAATGCCATACATTTTTCAGAACCTTTACTGACCATATCCGGTCTTAATAATTCTGCACATGTAAAATATTTCGATAACTCTTCTTTTTTAATAACTTGACTCTTAGGATATTTTCGTAAGAAAATATCTTTTTCACTCTTCTTTAATAATTTGAATTGTTCTTGTTCGTATTTGCCACGAGATCTTTCATAATACCAGAATGTATTATTTACACTTTCAGCTTTCATAGGGGCTTGTATCTTCTTAGATAAAGTTTCGAAAGTTCGATGGAAAGGATGGTTAGAAAACAAATCAGAATCTTTTACTTTGTTCTGACTATTTGCATATTTAGAAATATTTTGAATCATGGTATCATAATCTTCATTTTTAACAACAGTTAATTTCATTGGAACAAAAATATTATCTAATGAAAGTTTGTCCTTTAATGAAGCTGATGTTAAAGAAGCAGTTGTTTGACCACCATTAATTATTTGTAAATCCTCCATCGATATAATAGAATGTCCGTCGTCGGATAATACAATTTTAGATGCAGTACATGCAATACCATTGTTATAAGTAAAAAACTTTGTAGGTTCTTTCCTAATTGTTTCTCTAATGCCTTTATTAATTTTACCACGATTGCTTAAAAAAGCTCTTACATTTCCTTCTAACAATCTTGAACCATGTTCGTAATAAATTTGATTCAAAAAATTTCCAGGAACAATTGCTAAATATGCATCATAATCCAAGTTACCAGTCATCTCAGCTTTAATACAAGGAATACCACTAATACCATATTTCGATGTTTCAATTACAATCGGCTCTTTGTCTCTACCCGATTGATACAAATCAAAAAACCTTTTAATGCTCCATACATTTAGTTCAACTTGTTTTCCTAAAAAATCGTCACTTTTTAATGTTGTGATTTTTTCACTTAAAATTTTATTTGTTACTATATATAACTTTATTTTATCAATAGAATTATCATTTTCTAGATTAACATAATCAATCTTCATTCTTTTGCCAACATCATTGCCAATAACTAACATTTCATCTGTGATATCAAAATATTCACGTAATTTGTTATCATATGCTTCTTGCAAAAAATTAAGCATTCTTTGTTTTATTGTTTCAATCTCTGTTTTAGTAAGCGTTTCATCTATTGAATCTTTAAAATCATTTACAATTAAAACAAAAGACTTATCAGATTCATCAAAGCAATATCCATCAAACGCTAAAATTCTATTATTGCTACATCTTTTTCTGGTCGGCTTAATTCTTGGATCGATTAATTCTCCCATTGCAGAAAGTTTTTCTAAAACACTAGAGAAAAAATACTCATCCGGCAATGAGCCTTCTATTTGTGCATTTATATGAATATCATCTAAATATTCTCTTCTATATTCATAAAAAGCATTTATTTCCATGATTAATCCTCCTTAAATTTCTCAATTAGCGATAATAATATTTCATATTGAACTTTCCCAATACCATTAGGTAAATCTTCGGCTTTTATCTTTGGAAATTCAGCGTTTACAACATATTTATCAACATTAATCATATTGTAAACATAATTGTCATATACTTCGTTATATGAATAACCTACTTGTTTAAGTTTTTCAAAGAATATATCTTTATCCGTTTCATATTGTATCATATTTGATACCATTCCTACCAGAGCGTTTAGTGAAATTCCGTTAAAACTTGGGCTCATTTTTTCAAATGAATATACAACAAGTTTTCCTTCTATCAAACTATCCAATTGTTCAATTGAAGAAATCGTTACGGTATTCTTAAAACTATTAATTGATTTTATTTCATACCATTCATTTTTATAGGAAAAATCTTTATGAGTAGGTTCAGGACCGCTCCAACCATTCAATCCTATTGAAATACCATAAATAGGAAAACAATAGTCTTTTAAAAATAATAACTCGCCTATTAATCCAATAACTTCATTTTCAGACAATGTTTTAGAATTTCCATAAAACATTTTTTTCCATTGATTATATCTATTAACTATTTCAATGTATCCATCATTTCCAAAATAATCGCTTGTTTGATTAATAATATCTTCGCAAAAATTATAAAATAATGAGAAATTCTCTTTGGAAGTATATGAAAATAATATTGAAATATAATTTGCAGTTTTAACTTGTTTAATTTCTAAAATACTATTACCGACAATTTTTACCGGTTGAAAAATACCATTATATCTTAAGGTTGGGTACCCCTTTTCATTTTTACCAATATATAATTCCAAAGGATGTGAATCACTTACTCGGATGTACTGAGAATTTTGAGTAATCAAATTAATTTTATTTTCAATCTCATTTCTATTCATTTCCATCTTCCTCCACTGGTTCATGATCTTTTTCATAATAATTAACTGTCTTGTTTACTGTATATAATGTTATTTTACCATTTTCTCCATCTTTGGCAGGGAATCCTATGGCATAACCAACCAAATATGAATATCTACTAGAAATTAATTCTAAATTTAGCTTTAATTCATCTGATATATATCTATAATCGATATTTTCAGTTGCATCATGATTATTAGGATCAACAAAATAAATAATCAATATTGGATTTCTTCCTTTAATCAAATAATCTTGAGCTCTAGCATTATCACTAATCCTATCTTGTTCTTCTTTTGATAATCCAAATTTCGTGTCAAATCTTCCCCATAAATGTGCCCTTTTTGCATTCATTCTTATTACGTTTGAACTAGGTATATCAAATCTTCTTGACACCAACGGTATATCAATTTTCATATCATTTAGTACAAAGTGACGTTCAGAAGAACCTCCCATGATCAAAATATCGAATTTTTGTAATTCTTCATCTGATTTATTTAAAAATGATTTAATTTGTCTTATGTCAAAACTCTCGTTTGCATCGTGTATCGTTAAATTATTTAATAAATTCATAATATTTACTTTTGACACATTTCTAAAATAAGGATGTTGAGTTATATCGGTATCCCTCTTATCAAGTGGAATACTTTTAATAAAATTAATCGTTTCCTTAATATTGTTTTCGATAATATTTAAATCTCTATGTAAATATGGTGTTTCAAAGATGTTACCATAGAACGATTTTCTATCAACCTTGTTTTTTGTGTTTCTCATTTTATTTGAGGCTGTAATGCCAAGTTCAATAGAATCGTTTCTAACTCTTATACCATAATCTTCTGGCTTTTTATTTTGTTGTCCCATCTTAACAATATCTTCTTTTAGGCATTCAATCGAAATACAAATATCTTTATAATAATCACGAGATTCTCTAGTTATAAATATTTTACATAAATCATCGTATCCATCTCTATATCCAAACCATCTTCCCATCTGCATTAAAACATCAAATGTTGCTGTATTTCTGTAGAAATAGCTAACACATAAACCTTCTAATGTTAATCCTCTAGACAAAGCTAATCCACCAATAGCTATGACTCTTACGCCATCTTTATCCTCATAGTTTAATTTTTCAGATTTTTTAGATGAGTTTACAACAATGATTTTAATTTTATTAATTGCTTCATACAAAACAGAAAAGACTTGTTCCCATGTGATCTTTTTGCCATTATGATAAATATCATTATATTCTAAATCAAAAGAATCTTTTAAACTTTTTATATATTGATTTGTTAATGCGTAATACATCTCTAATTTCGAACATTGCTTAATATTCTTTTTAATTTTGTCAAAATAATCTTCAACTATCTCTTTAATGACTTGTTGCACATTTGTAAATCTTGACATATTAATTAGCATAGATCTATTTGTATTCTTATTTGAGTCTCTTATATCTCTTATTGCGTTTGCTATTAAAAACGTATTAATTGAATGATATACAGATTTAAACAATTCATTTCCTTCCCAATCTTTTTTATGCTTCATCGGAAAAATAGACTCATCAAAGTCTTTAATGATTCTAACATTTTGGTTATCATCAAAGAAATATCTCCTTGAACCGCAATAATTACTTGGAGCATTTAAAGCATAAATAAAATCTCGAGGAAATAAGTCATCCTTCAACATTTCATCTTCTCTATCATAACTAATAAAAACATTAGCGAATGGCGTTGCAGTGAACCCTACGTAACTATTTCTTGTAAATAAAGATAAAATATTTCTAATATATTTATTGATTTTAGTTGGGTCGTCTTCCTTTTTATTTGTGTTAATACTTGCATTATCAGCTTCATCATCTATCATCAACATTGGGAAATTAATCTTACTATTTTCTCCACTTGTATTTATTAGTTTTAATGAAGAATAAAGTTTCTTTAAAACAGGAACATTCTTCTTAACAACAAAAATCATTGGTTCCGAAGAGTAATCACTTATTTTATATGTAGTATTTTGGTTATCTCCAGATGTAAAATCTTTTGCTCTACTTGTGAATGCTTTAGGTAACTTAACTCCTCTACCTACTCCTACATCAACTCCATTAACGGAGTCATAGCCAATGAATCCTTCTTCTACCCTAATTTGTGTTTGCTTTCTTAAACTTTCTATTGTACCGGTTAAAATAAAAATAACTTTATAACCAGCATCAGCAGCTTTAGACAACAGCCCTAAATAATTTGATGTTTTTCCTGATTGAACATCACCAACAACCAATCCACGAATAGAAAAAGTTGTATCCTCTTCTAACGGGTTACCCAAATAAGACATAATACTTCTTAATGTCTTGTTCTCTAAAACATCAACAATCGTAGGGGAAAAATGCTTAACATTTAGTAGATAGTTCTTATATCTATTCCAATAATACTCATCAAACCCTTCCGTGTTTAACAACTTATTGTACCATTCATAATCATGCTCATAATCTCCAAGAATAACATGTCCTTCTTCTTGAAAAATAGAATATAAGGACTTAATCTTATTAATTAATTCTATCTTCTCATTTTCTTGTAATTCAATTTCAGGAATTATTTTTATAAAACGTTCTTTTGTTTGCTCGAGCGATTCTAAAATGTTACTATCTCTCAATATAAAACTAGGATTTATTAATAGTTGAACACTTTTATATGAAGCAAATTGTTGCAAATAAATATCCAATATTTCATTTCTATTTTTCATTTTTAATAATCTCCTTTATTTTCAACGAAATCTCTTCGTTATTAAAAGGTTCATAT
>UQBM01000025.1 GCA_900539265.1 uncultured Mollicutes bacterium
AGAGTTTGGGTAAAAAATGAAGATTATTGGACAGTTCATTTTGATTTAAAAAAAGATATTCATAAGGCCTTAGACGATAATAACATTACTATTCCTTATCAACAAATTGATATTCATACAAAATAATGAAATCTAAACCGATTAAAGTCGGTTTAGATTTTTAAATTTTTAAGGTTAAATTTAACATTCAAGTTTGATTTTGTGATATAATAATAAAAAATGATATTATTAAAATGAAAATAAGGAGTACAAAAATTATGAGCATAAAAGTAGATATTATTTCAGGATTTTTAGGGGCTGGAAAAACAACTTTAATTAAAAAACTTTTTAAAACAGGATTTAATGGTGAAAAAGTTGTATTAATTGAAAATGAATTTGGAGAAATAGGAATTGATGGTAGTTTTTTAAAAGAAGTTGGAATAGATATTAAAGAAATTAATTCTGGTTGTATTTGTTGTTCACTTGTTGGTGATTTTTCAAAATCGATGGAAGAAGTAATCAATAAATTTAATCCTAATAGAATTATTATTGAACCATCTGGAGTTGGAAAACTTTCAGATATTATAAAAGCAGTTGAAAATTTAAAATTAGATTTAGTTTTAAATATTGTTGCAACTATTGTTGATGGTGCAAAATGCAAAATTTATATGAAAAATTTTGGTGAATTTTTTAATAATCAAGTTGAAGATGCAAAATCGATAATTATTAGCAAGGTTGAAAATTTGGAAGATGAAAAAATTATAGAAGTTTATAATCTTTTAAAAAATAAAAACCCTAATGCTAATATCATTTTAACAAGTTTACCTAATGTTGATGAAAAAAAATTACTTGAAGTATTGGAAAAAAATGCTCTAATTACTGAACAAATGAAAGAAAAGTTAGAAAGTGAACATTGTTGTTACAGTCACGAGGAAGGTCATGAACATTGTTGTCACAGTCACGAGGAAGGTCATGAACATTGTTGTCACAATCATGATGAAGATCATGAACATTGTTGTCACAATCATGATGAAGGTCATGAACATTGTTGTCATAGTCACGAGGAAGGTCATGAACATTGTTGTCATAGTCACGAGGAAGGTCATGAACATTGTTGTCACAATCATGATGAAGATCATGAACATTGTTGTCACAGTCACGAGGAAGAAAGACATCATCATAATGCCGATGAAATATTTGTTTCCTATGGTTTTGAGTCTGTAAGAGCTTATTCAAAAGAAGAACTTAGTCACATTTTAGATTCATTAAGGGACGAAAATGTTTGTGGATTGGTTTTAAGAGCTAAAGGTATTTTGAGAGCTAGTGATAATGATAGTTGGTATTATTTTGACTACGTTTCTGGTGATTATCAAATTAATGAAGGAAAAGAAGATTTTATTGGAAGATTTGTAGTAATTGGTTCAAAACTTAATAAGAAAAATATTGAAAAAATTATTTTAATAAAGTAGGTGGAAACAGATGATGGAAATACCAATTTTTATAATTAATGGTTTTTTAGATTCTGGCAAGACAACTTTTATAGTTGATGCGATTGAAAAAGATGGTTTTGCTAAAAAAGGAAGAACACTTGTAATCCAATGTGAAGATGGCGAAATAGAAATTGCACAAGACTTTGCTAATAAATACAATACTACTTTAATTAAGGTAGATGAACAAATTGATTTGACAGCAGAATATTTGAGTGAATTAGCAACGAGATATTTGCCAGATAGGGTTATTTTAGAAATGAATTGTATGTGGAATATGAATGAAATATATTTTCCTGAAGGATACCGTATGGCTCAAGCGATTACTTTTATTGATGCGTCTACTTTTGAGATTTATTATAATAATATGCGTCAAAAATTTAAAGATATGATTGAAGTTTCTGATTTGGTTGTTTTTAATAGATGTAATGATTTAAATAAAATTACTCCTTATCAAACAGGGTTGAAATTAATGAATAGTAATGCACAGTTTATGGTTATGGATGATAATGGAATTACAAAAAAAGCTTTTGAAGATCCTCTTCCATACGATTTAGATCAAGAAATAATTACAATTAATGATGATGATTATGGGAGATGGTATATCGATACTTTTGAAAATCCAGAAAGGTATAAAAACAGAATTGTTGAATTTAATGCTCTTGTAACGATGTCTAAAAAATTGCCAAAGGGTAGTTTTATAGCAGGTAGATATGCAATGACTTGCTGTGCTGATGATGTACAATTATATGGACATTTATGTAAGGAATCATTAGGGGTAAAAATTAAAAATAAATGTTGGATTCATATTGTTGCAAGAATGACTTTTGAATATTCAGATGAATATCAAGAAGAAGAAGGAATTTTAAGTCCAATTTCAATAAAAGTTATTCCACCATTAAAAAATTCAATTTTGGATTTAAGATAATAGAATGAAATATATTAAAAATATTGAAAAAAAATGTGTAATCTGTGGTAATAAACATCATTATCAAAAATTATTAGAAAATAATTCATTTGGAATGCGTGATTTAGATACTAGACCTCCAGGTATGATGCGCTCATTAATGCATTTGATGGTAGAAAAATGTCCTATTTGTGGTTATGCAAATTATGATATTACTAAAAAATTAGATAATTTTCAAGAAGGCGAAATTCTTAGCCAGAATTATCAAAAGATTCTCAATGATAAAAATATTAATTTTGCTTTAAAAAAATTTATGCTTGTTAGTTTGCTTTTGGAGACAAGAGATTATAAAAAAGCAGGAATAAGTTATTTACGGGCTAGTTGGATGGCTGATGATAGCAAAAATTTTAACATAGCGTTACAGATGAGAAGTAAAGCGATAAAGTATTTAGAATTATCGCTGAAATTAGAGGATAATGAAAATATTCGGCTTATCATTGTTGATTTATATCGAAGAATTTCCATGTTTGATGAGGCTTTTGATTATGCAAAATACTTATATGATAATTTTGGAATGGAAAAATATAAAAAAAATATTCTAAATTATCAAATGCAACTTTGTCTTGAAAAAGATAATTTAGATCATACAATTTTAGGAAATTATAATTTCATTAAAGATAATAAAAGTAAAGGTAATCCTAATGAATATTTTAGTAAGTAGTTGTTTATTAGGAATTAATTGTAAATATAATGGGGAAAATAATTTTAGTGCAAAAGTAAAAGAATTAGAAAATTATTATAACTTAATACCAGTATGTCCAGAAGTATTAGGAGGATTGGAAATTCCTAGAATGCCTAGTGAGATTTTAGATAAAAAGGTAATAAACTGTAAGAACATTGATGTTACTAAAGAATTTATTGTTGGAGCAAAAAAAGCTCTTTTGATTGCCATTAATCATCACTGTCAATTGGCAATTTTAAAAAGTAATAGTCCTTCTTGTGGGTTTGGTAAAATATATGATGGAACATTTTCCTCAACTTTAGTAAATGGTAACGGAATAACTGCTGATTTATTATATAAAAATGGAATTGTAATTTTAAATGAGGATAATTTTTATGCAAAAATTAAAAAAATTTAATATTATTAAAGGCCAAAATGGCCTTTTTACTTTAATTATTGATAAATAAATTGAAAAAAATATAATTACATGTTATAATGAAAAAGAAAGGATGCTATATGAGATGGAAACTTTTGTTAATGGAAGAAATTTAAGTAATGATGAAAAAAGAATAAAACTTTCAGAAACTTTAAATAAGGCACTTTATCTAGAATCTATTGGTAAAAAAAATGAAGCTGAAAAATTATTTTTAAAATCTTGTAGAATAGCAGAAAATCTATATCGACAGACCTTTTCTAATAAAGATAGAATAAAGGTTGTTGAATGTTATATTAAAATTAGTGAATTTTATCAAAATAGTGATTTAAGAATGGATTTTGTTCAACGATGGTATCAAAAAATTATTGGAATTTTGCAAGATTCTTCTAAGATTAATTCAAGTATGGATGAATTTAGATATTTAATAGAGTGGTATGTCAAAACTATTTATTTAATGTTTAATAATTGTGATTATAACCATATTATTATTAGTTCAAAAAAAATGTTAGAAAAATCTAGATATTTGTATAAAAAAACCAAGACCAACGAAGATCTTAAATTTATTATTTTATCTAAATTATTTTTAGCTAATGCTTATTATGAACAAAAGAAGTTAGTTAAAGCATATTATTACTATTATTTAGTAGTTAATCATATGGAGAAAGTATATCAAAAATTATTTGATGAAGGCTTAAAAAATGATTTACTTTATGTGTATCAAAAGTTATTTAATTTGACATCTAAGAAAGTTTTTAGGTTAATTAATCGAAAATGGAAAATTCGAATTTTAGAATTAAAGGAGACAAACAATGTTAAATAATAGTATTTTTTTTCAATTATTGGAGAATGTCCCAGCTGATGAATTAGGTAAGAATTGGGAATTATTTCAAATCATTACAATTATTTTAGGCATCATTCCTTGGATTATTTTAATCGTTTATTTAGTTTTTTTTCGTAGATATCGTATACGATATTTTGTCGATAACCAATTGGTTAATGTTTGTTATTATAAAAAAAAGGCTGTTATTTTAAATTATTCTTATCAAAATTTAAATAAATGGTACATAGATGAAGATTGCACAATTTTATTTAAAGATGAAGTAATGCCAAACAAAAATATTAAGCTTTTCGCAAAGAATAATTTATAAAAGGGTATTTTTATGTATAATTATAAAAAATCATTAATAGGACTTTATTATATTATTATAGGTGTCATTTTTGCCTTTATTGTTTGGCCATTTGGCAAAGAACTCATTGATATTATTGTTAAAATTTTAGGGATAATTTTAATAATTATTGGTGGTTTTTCAATTGTTATTTATAATCATATTAGAAGAGTTGGAACTTTCACAAATATAACTTTTTTATATGATGGAATTTTTAAGATAATTTTTGGACTTGCTATTTTATTTATTCCCATTGGAATAATATCATTTATTTTAGGGATTGTTTTTTTAATTTATACAATAGTAATTGCTATTTTGGAGAAGAATTTATTAGATTTATTTAATAAATCATTATATAAATTAATTATAGCTTTAATGATAATTTTTTGTGGGATTGAAAATATTGGAATATGGATTTTGCGTGTTATTGATGTTCTAATTATAATATATGGATTTATCCTATTAATTATTGCTAGTAGAGATACTAAAAAAATAAAAAGTACATCAAAAAGTGATAAATTAATTGATGTTGAATTTGAAGAATCAAAAGATGAATAATAAAAAATTTATTTTTTATATTGAGATTACAACAGCATGTAATCTAAAATGTAGTTTTTGTCCTTCATCAAATCATGAATTACATAAATTTATGCCTTTAGATAAATTTAAAAAACTTATTGATAAAATTGAAAAATATATTGATTTAGTTTATTTTCATGTTTTAGGTGAGCCAACTTTACACTATAATTTTTTACAAATATTAGAATATTGTGAAAATAAGAAGATTAATTTTGCAATAACAACTAATGGAATATTAATTAATAAATATAGTATTCAATTAACAAAGTATCAATATTTGAATAAAATTAATATTTCTTTGCAATGTTTAATTCAATTTAATGATGTTCAAAAGAAAAAGTATATCAACAATTTAAATAATTTTTTGTTAAAAAGAGAGCAAGAAAAAAGTCTAGTTGCTATTAATTTACGATTATGGAATAATAAAAACAATCTAGAAACTAAAAATTTAAATCAAAAATTATTAGAAATTTATAAAGAAAAGACGGAAAAAAGTAAAAATATTCATATTTCAGAAGCTGATGAATTTAAATGGCCATCAGTAGAAGACACCTATAATAGTAATCTAACTGGATGTCTTGGTGGAAAAAAACAATTTGCTATTTTAAATGATGGATCACTTTGTTTATGTTGTTTAGATTATAAAGGGGGTACGAAAATTGGTAATCTATTTATAGATGATTTTTCTACATTGTTGCAAAATAGTAAATATTTAGAAGCTATATCGGGATTTAATAAGCGAAAGCCATATTTTGAATTGTGTAAAAAATGTACATATCGAAATCGTTTTAAATAGAAGAATCGAGGTGACTTATGAAACTTCAAATAGATGAAATTCCCAATTTAGAGGAAACAGAAATTCTTATAAAATGTCGTGAAATTGATAGTAAGATAACTAAAATTAGCAATTATATCCATACAAGTTATATAACTATTAATGGAAAATTAAATGGTGAAATCTATGTTTTAAATCTAGATGATATTTATTATTTTGAAGTTGTTGAAAATAGAGTTTTTGCATATGTTGAAAAAAATGTATATGAAGTAAATTATAAACTTCAGGAGTTATCGGAAATGTTATCTAGAACATCTTTTATTCAAATTGCAAGAACCATTATTTTAAATATTAATAAAATTGAAAAAGTAAGTACACTTGTTAATGGTAGAATTAGTGCAGTATTAGTAAATAGTGAAAGAATGATTATAACTCGTGTTTATGCTCATGCTTTCAAACAAAAATTAAATGGGTAGGAGGATATAAGATGAAACGTAAGAAAAAGTTACATATGAAAAAACATATTACGAATTACTTTATTATGTTCTTAACAATTTTTGCTATCATTACTATCATCTTTGCGACTATTTCTGAATACATTTATCAAGATACTGGATTTGCTAAAAATCTATTAATTTTAGGAATTGTTTGTGCTCTTGCAAGTTTTTTACTATTAGTTTTTTTTAGGATAAATAATATTACCATTGTAGTACAAGTTATAATCGTATATTTATTTTTATCATTCATTATATTAATAGTTGGATATTATTTATATATTTATGATTTTGTATATAATGTTAAATTATTTATATCAACCATTATATCTTTGCTTATTGGACTCATTATTATCATTTTAATCTCCATTATAAGAGTTAAAAATAGTAATGACTCTTTGAATAAAAATTTAAAAAATTTTAAGGAGCGCGATCAGTAATGAGAAAAATTAGTAAGATAGTCATTATTTTGGTTATACTATTGATAGGATTATTTGTTGGTATAAATAATTCAAATATACATATATTTGCAGAAACTGATAGTGTTGAATTTAAAAATTTTGAATTTAAGATAGCGAAAATTCGTGACAGAGGTAAAATGAAAGTTGAACTCACACTTAGTTGGGATACAAAAGAAGTAATCATTGTAGAACAAATTACGTCTAGAATTTCTGGTTTAGAGCAAATATCACAAAATATAGAATATCATCAATCCGATAATAATGATTTACAACACTATGAAATAAATTATACTATTCAAAATTGGCAAACTGGAACATTGGAATTGGAAATTAAATATAAAAATTTTGAAAATATTGGTGAAATTAATACTAAAAAGTTTTATATTCCTGGTGGTAAATGGTTAAAAGAAGAGGTTAGTTGGGGAGTATCATTAATATTTGGTTTTTTGACCACTGTTTGTGTTGGAATAGGTACTTTTATTATTATTGAAAATAGTAAAAAAGGCTATGATGATTCTGATACTGATGAATAATTAAAGGAGGATATTGTTATGTTTTGGGCATATTTAGAAGATTTTTACGATGTTAAGATTATTATTTCAAATGATATTTCTATTAATGATAAATTAATATATGCCAAAACAAATAAAAGAATTATATTATTAAATATAGAATACATGGAATTGAAAGATGAGTATCAACATTTATATTTAAAAAGTAGTGAAGAGTTAGAACCTAATATAGATACATATATTGAAATTATGGATGTTGGTATAGAATTTTTGTATTTAGGTAAAATTACTAGATCATCATCCTTTGATAAAAAATATTATTTTGATGGATGGCTGGGTTTTAAATATGATAAATCTCAAACAATTTTTAGAATTTGGTCTCCTGTTATAAAAGAAATTAATATTATTGTTGAAAATGATAAATATGAATTATCCTATTTAAATAATGGTTTATGGGAAACGACCATCAATAAAAATTTAGATGGTTGTAAGTATTATTATGAATTTAGAATAAATAAAGATTTCGAAAGAACGTTAGATCCGTATGCAATTTCTAGTAATGCTAACCATGAATTTAACTATATTATTGATAAAGATAGGACATATAAGATGAAACATAATTACTATCAAAAAAGTAATTTTTCTAAAACTTGTATTTGTATATATGAATTAAATATTAGAGATGCAACGATAAAAACTAGTGCTATAAATAAAGGAACTTATGAGGCTTTAAGCAATTCTCTTAATCAAAATTATGGTTTAGGTTATCTAAAAAAAATGCCCATTACACATCTTCAATTATTGCCAATGTTTGCGTTTGGTGGTGTTGATGAAAATATTAGAGATGCTAATGAGGTTAATTTTAAGTATAATTGGGGATATAATCCTATGCAATATATGGTACCAAGCGGTTTTTTCAGCAATAATCCTAATGATCCGTATCAACGAATTAATGAATTAAAAAAAATGATTGATACAATTCATTCAATTGGATTTGGTGTAAATATGGATGTTGTTTTTAATCATGTTTTTGATAGCAATTGGTTTCCTTTAGAAAAATTAGTTCCTGGTTATACTTTTAGAACTGATAAATTAGGTTTTTTAACCAATTCATCATGGTGTGGTAATGATCTTTGTACGAATCATTTAATGGTTAGAAAATTAATTGTAGATAGTATTCAATATTTTCAAACTTTTTATATGATTGATGGATTTCGTTTTGATCTAATGGGACTAATAGATATTGATACAATGAAATTAATTGTTAACAAAACTAAAGCGGTAAATTCTGAAACTATGATTTATGGTGAAGGTTGGAATATGGATGTTGTTTTGAGTCCTAATCAAAGGACAAATTTAAATAATGCTAATAAAGTTCCTTTAATTTCTTTTTTTAATGATTATTTCCGCAATAAATTAAGAGGGATTGATGCTAACAGTGGATATTTAATTGGAGAGAGTTTATCAAAAAGTGAAATTTTTAAATTAATAAAGGGATATTATTATGATAATCAAAAATTTGCCATGGTTGATCAGTCTATTAATTATGTTGAATGTCATGATAATTATACTTTGTATGATTTAATTAGAATGAAAAGACCTCATTATTCTTTTAGTCAAATAATAGATTATGTTAAATTATCATTAGGATTTGTCGTTTTATCGGCTGGAATTCCTTTTATTCATGCTGGAGAAGAATTATTTAGAAGTAAAAAATTTATTGATAATTCATATAATGCAAGTGATGATATTAATGGAATTGATTGGTTTACTTCTTTAAATGTAAGCGAAACTTTAAGAGATTTGCTCATCTTAAGAAGAAAAATATTTGCTTTAGAATGTTGTGAAGTAACAGATATCGATAAGTATATAAAATTAGATGCATCGTTTGCTTTACCACAAATTAGATTTTTGTCTAAAAATTGTGAAGTATATCAAATGGTTATTTCTAATAATTATGAAACACATACAAAATTTTTAGCACCAGGAAGTGTTTTAATTTTTGATGGTACTAAAATAGTCGAAAAAACAGTTCAAAGTTATGTTATTAATAAACCAAGTATAGTAATTTTTAAAAAATAATAAGAAATTAAAATAAGATAAATAAAAAAATAAGGAGTACTTAATAATGTTTTGTTTAAAATATGTAGATCCTATTACAAATTGGCTGGGAGTTGAAGAAATTCTTGGTGAGATATCGATTTGGTCTATTATGGTCAGATTTATCTTAGCTTTTTTGTGTTCAGGAATAATTGGGATGGAAAGAGCTAGAAGAAGACATGCAGCAGGTTTTAGAACATATATTTTGGTATGCATTGGATCAATGATTGCTATTTTTACAAATCAATATATTTTTGAAGTTTATGGTACAGGAGATGTTGGTAGACTTGGTGCTCAGGTTATAAGTGGTATTGGATTTTTAGGAGCTGGTACAATTTTAGTTACTTCAAGAAGCCAAATCAAAGGACTTACGACTGCAGCAGGTTTATGGGTTTCTGCTTGTATTGGTTTGGCAATTGGAATTGGTTTTTATACAGTTGCAATTATTGGAACGATTTTTGCTTTAATCGCATTTGTTGCTCTACCTAAATTAGAAAAAATTTTTACTAAAGGTTCTAATACAGTTGAACTTCATGTTGAACTTTATGCAAGAGAACATTTAAAAAGTTTAATAGATTATATTAGGGCACAAGGTGGAAAGATTAATTTAGTTGATTACAATAGTTCATATGCCAATTCAGGATTAAGTGTTTATACTATTAATATGGTTTCATGGTGTAAAAATCCAAGTTTAATAATCAAAGATATTTTAAATTTAGATTATGTGAATTTTGTAGAAATATTATTATGAGGAGTGATAAAATGAAATATAAAGCATTTGATCATGGCGTAAATATTATTACGCTTGAAAAAAAGAATCAAAAAATGGCTATGACTTGTGCATGGGCAATGCAAGTTGACTATGATAAGATTTTGTGTTTGCTTGGTTCACAAAGTGTTACTGGTAACAATATTGAAAAGGGTGATTGTATTGGTATTAGTGTTTTGGGAATTGATCAAAAGGAAATTGCAGAACGAATTGGTAGTTGTCATAGCAATGAAGTAAATAAATTTACAAATAATAATTTTGAAAATTATTTAGGTGTAATGGTACTAAAAAATTCACCTATTGTTCTCAAATGTAAAGTAGAAGATGTAATTTCTCTTCAAGGAATTGAAAATGATCATTTAATATATGCTAATATTATATCTTCATTAGAAAAAAAGGGAGAAAAATATTTACATATGAGTGATTATGATTCATAGTATTTTGTCATATTCTAATTATTTTTATTAGTAAATAAATAAATTTTAAAAATGAAAGATGTACAAATAAAACAAACATAGATATGAAAAAGGAACCTGCTTGTTCAAAATAGAGAAGTTAAAAAACACATTAGATTTCAAATAATCAATATTAGATTACTTATCTAATGTGTTTTTTATTTACTTCATTTTGAACAAACTAACTCAAGTTGAGTTTATGTTTTTCATTATGCTATTATTATCTATCTAATAAAAGATATTAACATAGTGATAAAAGACAATGTTAAATATTTTAATGTTTGTACCTTATTTTACTTGATTGTTTTAAATTAAAATATAAGTAAAAATAGATTTCTATTTATTGTTCACTTCGATTATATAATTGATCAATTTGTATAATTGCAAAATAGTTTTCATCTATTTTTTTTATTTCACTAATAATTAATTCCCTAAGTTCTTTTTTTGTACAACTGAATTTAACTGGCATTGCTACATCAAAAACCAAATTTGTGTGTGTTTCACCATATACTACTCTAAAATCATGAATTGATAAATCAGTATTAATATCTTTAATAATATGTAATATTTTTTCCTTTAATTCATTAGTTTGGGGGTTATTAATATCAACTGGATCCATATGAATGGTTAAATCAATTCCCAATTCATTTCTAAAATCTCTTTCAATATTATCAACAATATCATGACTAGTTACAATATCTTCATCACTAGGAACTTCTGCATGTACAGTTGCAAAAGTAGTACAGCTTCCATAGTGATGTATTACTAAATCGTGAACGCCAATTATTCCAGGATAACTCAAAATTTTTTTGGTAATAGAATTAATTTCCTCTTGACTAGGTTTGGTGCCAATCAAAGGATTAACTGTTTCAAAAACCATTTTCAAACCTGATATTATGATAAAAATTGCAACAATCATCCCCAAAATACTATCAATAGGTTGCCAAGATGTAATTTTAAATAAAATCAATCCAATTATAACAGCTGTAGTTGAAATACAATCGTTTAAGCTATCTTTAGAACTAGCTATGAGTGCTTCAGAATGAATTGCTTTTGCCATTTTACGATAAAAAATTGATTGCCAAAGTTTTATTAATATTGACATAATCATTACTATGATGATTATAATAGAAATACTTTGCGAAACCTCTTTATTAATCAATTTAGAAATAGACTCTTTACCTAGGCTAAAGCCAATGATTAATATTAAAAAAGAAATAATAAGTCCTGTTATATATTCAATTCTTTCATGCCCAAAAGGATGATCTTCATCAGCAGGAATACTAGATAATTTAAAACCAATAAGAGTGATAACGGAAGAACCAGCATCTGTTAAATTATTTATGCCATCTGCAAGGATGGAGAGACTGGTTGTAAGAATACCAAGAATAATTTTAATACTACATAAAATTAAGTTGCTTATAATACCTATAATTCCAGATAAAGTACCATATTTACTACGAACTTTAGAATCATTTATTTTTTGATAATCTTTAATAAATAATTTAACTAATAATTTTTGCATTTCAACCTTCTTTTATAATAAATGAATATTTTCATTTGCTAATTTTTTTAGATATTCTTCATCCCAAATTGATGATTGAACTTCACCAATATGTCGTTTTTTTAAGAAAAACATACATAACCTTGATTGTCCAATACCACCTCCAATTGTAAGAGGAATGGTCTTCTCAATAACACTTTTAACATAAGGGTTTGTTAATTTAAATTCTTCCTTCCTTTCTTTTAATTGTTCCACGATTGATTTATCATCAACACGTATTCCCATAGAAGAAATTTCAAAAGCATGACCCAAAATATCATACCATAATATAATATCGCCATTAAGTAGCCAATCATCATAATCTGCTGCACGACCATCATGAGGTTTTCCATCTTTTAGATTCCAACCAATTTGATAAATAAATACAGCTTTATGTTTTTTTGCAATTTCATCTTCACGTTCTTTTCTACTTAATGTTGGAAATTGTTTTTCTAATTCATTTGTTGAAATGAAAAAAATTTCAGATGGAAGTTCAGTTGTAAGTTCAGGGTATCGATTGGCAACTTTATAACTCAAAAGTTTGATTACACTATAAATTTTTTGAACAGTCTTTTTTAAATATTCCAAATTACGTTCATCTTGAGTAATTATTTTTTCCCAATCCCATTGATCTACATACATTGAATGAAGAGAATCAAGTTCTTCATCACGTCTAATTGCATTCATATCAGTATACAAACCACTGCCAGCTTTAAAACCATATTTAGCTAGAGCCATTCTCTTCCATTTTGCTAAAGATTGTACAATTTCAACATTCTTTTTTAAGTGAAGAGCATCAAAATTAACAGGTCTTTCAAAACCATTTAGATAATCATTTAACCCAGTTTCTGGCAAAACCATTAAAGGAGCCGAAACTCTTGTTAAATTTAGGGCTTCACTAAAATCTTTTTCAAAATTATCTTTAATAAATTTAATTGCAATTTCTGTTTCTAATAAATCTAATTTTGTTTGATAATTTGACATACATTCACCTCTCATTGTATCGATATTATATCACATTTTAATTTAATTATGTCAATTTAGTGCATTCTTTTATAAAAATACTTAAAATTATGTTATAATAATAAAATAGAGGTGGTTTATGATATATCGTAAATTTGATAAACTAGAGATTGAAACTTCACTGCTTGGTTTTGGATGTATGAGATTTCCAACACTTGAGAATGGTAAGATAGACGAAGAAAAAGCTGAACAGATGATAGATTTGGCAATTAAAAATGGTGTTAATTATATTGATACTGCATATCCTTATCATAATGGTGATTCTGAACCTTTTTTAGGTAAGATTCTTAATAAGTATCCACGCAATAGTTATTTTTTAGCAACCAAGCTTCCTATTTGGGCTATAAATACGAAGGATGATGTGTATCGTATTTTTAATGATCAATTGCAACGTTTAGATACTGAATTTATTGATTTTTATCTTTTACACGCGATGAATAAGGATTATTTTATTAAAGTCAAAGATTTAGGAATTATTGAAATTTGCGAAGAACTTAGAAAAGAGGGAAAAATTAAATATTTGGGATTTTCTTTTCATGATTCATATGAAGTTTTTTGTGAAATTTTAAATTATTATCATTGGGATTTTTGTCAAATTCAATTCAATTATATGGATACTGAAATTCAGGCTGGTTTAAAAGGATATGAACTTGCAAAGGCAAAAGGTATTCCACTAATTGTAATGGAACCTATTAAAGGAGGACTTTTAGCAAAACTACCCAAAGAGATTAGTATGATGCTTTCTAAAAATAGCAATCATAAATCCGATTCGTCATATGCTTTAAGATATGTATCAAGTTTTGATAATGTTAAAGTTATTTTAAGTGGTATGTCAACTCTTGAGCAAGTTGAAGATAATTTGGATACTTTTAATAACTATATGGAATTATCAAAAAATGAACAGTTAACTATTACAAAAGTCGTTAATAGTTTAAAAAATCGTCTTAAAAATGGATGTACTGGCTGTAGATATTGTATGCCTTGTCCATATGGAGTAGATATTCCTAATAATTTTGCAATTTGGAATCAGTTTGGGATATATGACAATAAGGAAATTTTTGAAAATAGAATTATACAAAATATTAAAAATGAAAAATTTGTTGATAAATGTGTTAAGTGTGGCAAATGCGAAAACTTATGCCCACAACATTTGTTGATTAGAAAAGATTTTGAAAAATTATTAACAGATTATAACAATATTAAATCTAATAGTTAATGAGGTAGTAACATAGATAATAGAGGAAATTTATGAAAAATTATTTTATCGTTAATCCGATTGCGGGGGAGGGCAAAGGACTAGAAGTTGTACAAAAACAAATAGATAATTTAAATTTATATTTGAAAGCTGATAATGAATTTGAAATCCTATTAACAACAAAGCCAAAAGAAGCAATTATTTTAGCTGAAAAAATTTGTGAGGAAAATAAGAATACAATGATTAATATTTTTGCTTGTGGTGGAGATGGAACTTCATTTGAGGTATTAAATGGAATTGTTAATTTTTCTAATGTTAATTTTGGAATAATTCCTGTGGGTTCATGTAATGATTTTTTAAAAACATTTGAGAACCATGATTTTCTTTCACTAGAAAGTCAATTATTAGGACAAAAAGTGGGTATTGATGTTTTGGAATCTGATGGTGAATTTTTATTAAATGTTGCAAATTTTGGTTTTGATGCTCGTACAAATTATGATCAAATTAGATATCGTCATCGTTTTAAAACGATTAAAAAAGCCTATAATTTTTCACTTTTTAAAAATATTCTTTCGCCTAAACTAGGTGATGAAGTAGATGTATATGTCGATGGGAATCTAATATTTAGTGGCAAAATGATGCTTTCAACAGTGGCTAATGCAAAATATTATGGTGGAGGGTTTAAATGTGCTCCGCATGCAGAATATCAAGATGGACTAGCAGATATTTTGGTGGTAAAAAAAGTATCTATATTTACTTTTGCTAGATTGGTAAAGTTTTATAAAAAAGGTTTACATTTAGATAATGAACGATTTAACAAACTTTTAACATATCGTCGTGGCCAGATAGTTGATATAATTGCAAAAAAGGCTTTAGTTGGATGTTTAGATGGTGAAACTAGAATTAGTAAAAATTTTAAAGTTAAAATTCACAAAAATAAAATAAAGTTTATCATTCCCGCATAAATCTTATAAAGGGTTTATGCTTTTTTGTTATATTTTTTACTTTACATTCATACATTAAAGTGGTGATAATTATGAAAAAAGTATTAAATAAGAGCTTAATTATAGTCGCAATGCTTATAACTTTTATATACTCAATTAGCAATTATGCAAAAGCTGAAGATAACTTAATAAAATCAGCAAAAAGTGGGATAGCTATTGAAGTTGAGACGGGTGATGTTTTATATGATTACAATGCTGATGAAGTAAGATTACCAGCTAGTACTACCAAAGTTATGACAATAAAATTAATTATGGATGCACTTCATGATGGTAAAATAAAACATAATCAATTAGTAACGACTTCTGATCATGCTGCATCAATGGGTGGTAGTCAAATATATCTTGCCCCTAAGGAACAAATGACTGTTGATGATTTGTTAAAGGCTGTAATTATTGCCTCAGCAAATGATGCGGCGGTAACACTTGCTGAAGCAGTTTCTGGTACAGAGGAATTATTTGTTCAAAAAATGAATGAAGAAGCCAAGCGATTGGGTATGACAAATACTAAATATTTAAATGCAACTGGTTTACATGAGGAAGGGCATGTAACTACTGCAAGAGATTTATCAATTATTGCTAGGGAACTTATTTCAAATTATGAGGATGAAATTATACCATTGTCTTCAACTTATGAAGATTACTTAAGGAAAGAAACATCAAAACCATTTTGGTTAGTAAATACTAATAAATTAATCAAAAGTGGTAATGGTATAGATGGATTGAAAACGGGATGGACAAACCAAGCAGGTTATTGTTTAGTAGCAACCAAAAAAGCAAATGGAATGAGAATTATTACAGTAGTAATGGGAGCTCCAACTGTTGAGGGTCGAAATGCGGATACAGTTAATTTATTTAATTATGTTTTTGCTAATTTTGAAAAACAATTAATTAGTCCCAAAGGTTCAATTGTCAAAACAGAGGAAAATATTTTAATGAATCCATCGGTTTATAATATTGTTCTTTCACAAGATATTGCTAGAATGATTGAAAAAAAATCCGAAGGTGGAATCCTCACTTATGAAATTAGAATTGACAAAGATAAAATTGAAGATGGTGATGGCAAAATAATAGGTAAACTATATGTTTACATAGACAATAAATTATATAAAACTGTAGATTTGGAATTAAAAGAAAAAGTAAAGAAAAGTAATTTTTTAGAATTATTAGGTAGTATTTTTTCAAATATTTTATAACTAACAAAAACAGGGTTTATTATACAAAAAACTCTGTTTTTATTATTTTTAGGGCAAAATAATACACGCATATATAGAAGAATTTTGTCTAATTAATATTTTAGTATTAATTAATTTTGAATAATAAATAAAATTGTGTTACAATTCTAAAGGGGGGATGAAAATGGCTGTTAATATACAAATGTCTATTAGAAAAAATATGTTATTTGTGAGACTAAAAGGAGAATTAGATCAAGCAGTAACCGAGAAATTAAAAATCAGAATTAGTGAATTAATTGATAAATATGAAATTAAATATTTAATATTTAATTTTGAAAAGTTAAATTTTATGGATAGTAGTGGGGTTGGATTTATTATTGGTAGATATTCCCAGGTTAAGAAAAGAAATGGTAAAATTATTGTTTGTTCAATGAATCGTTTGATTGAACGAATTTTTAATCTATCAGGATTAAAAAAAATATGTGGTGTTGCCACAAATGAAAATGAAGCAGAGAAAATGGTGGAGGTAGCCTAATGTATAATGAAATCAAAACGACATTTTTAGCAAAGGTTGATAACGTAATGTTGGCAAGAACGATAGGAGTAGGATTTCTAGTTAGCCTTGATTTACCGCTTAATTTTTTAAATGAAGTTAAAACAGTAATTTCTGAAGCTGTTACAAATGCTATTGTTCATGGATGTTTATCAAATGAAAATAAGCATGTTCAATTAAACGTATCATATGATTCAGTCAACATTTATATTGAAGTAATTGATCATGGAATTGGAATTGAGGATATTGATAAAGCAAGAGAACCACTTTTCTCAACCAAACTTGAAGAAGAAAGAGCAGGACTTGGTTTTACCATAATGGAGGTATTTACTGATAAATTAGAAGTTAAGTCAAAACCTAATGAAGGAACTAAAGTTTTGATGGTGAAAAAATATAATGAACAAGTGGAATTATCATAATTATGAGTATGTTATTAATGAAAATATTTATTTAGTATATTTGCTTGTCGCAAAATTTAAAGTATCCTATCAAGTAAGAGATGATTTATTACAAGCAGGTTTTCGAGGTTTAATAAAAGCAATTAGAGTTTTTGATCTTCAAAAAGGATATCAATTTTCTAAATTTGCTATTCCTATTATTTTAGAATCTATAAAAATAAGGTTGAGAAGTATAGAAATAAGTGATGACGAGGTAGTTGATTTAGTCGCATCTTGCATAAGTGTAAAATGAGAGAAGTGAAATTTTAATTTCACTTTTTTTGTATATATTGGAAAAAAATACTAATAATAAAAACATGAAAGGAAGTATTGAAATGGAAAAACGTATTTTCAAAAAAGTATTAGATGAAAAAAAGATTAAAAGACCTATTTTATTAAATGCTGTAAAAGCTTTTTTAGTTGGCGGTACCATTTGCTTAATTGCTCAAGGTATATTGTGGTTGTTTAAAGATATTATTGGTATTGAAAAGGATAAATCAACTAGTTTAATGTACATTGTTATCGTAGGAGTAACTGCTATTTTTACAGGACTTGGCATTTTTGATCGAATTGGTCAATTTTCAGGTGCAGGAACCATCATACCAATTACAGGGTTTTCGAATTCAATGACATCAGCAGCTTTAGAAAGTAAAAGTGAAGGTATTATTTTAGGAATTATGTCGAATATGTTTAAACTTGCAGGAGCTGTCATTGTCGCTGGAGTGGTTAGCGCTTTTATCATAGGAACTATTATTTTCTTATTTAGGTGATAAAATGAGAACAAAAGGAAAAAGTAGCGTAGAATTTAATAATGTATTTTTAAGATCATCAGCAGCAATTTCAGGGCCTAAAGAAAAAAAAGGCCCACTTGGTAAATTTTTTGATTATAGTTATGATGATCCTTATTGTAGAACAGAAAATTGGGAACAAGCAGAGATTAAATTACAAAAAGATGCAATGAAATTGGCTTTAAAAAAAATTGGACTTGAATTCTCTGATATTAGAGTGGTAATAGGTGGTGACTTAAATAATCAATTGGCTATTACCAATTATGCAATGAGGGATTTTGATGTACCATATTTGGGTGTATATAGTGCTTGTTCAACATGCACTCAATCCATAGCTATTGCTTCTATGCTTATAGATAGTGGATATGGAGAAAATATTTTGATTATTACTTCAAGTCATAATTCAACAAGTGAAAGACAATTTAGGTATCCAACTGAATATGGTGGTCAAAAACCAACTTCAATGACATCTACTGCAACAGGAGCTGGTGCTGCAGTCATTTCTAATATCCCATCAGCAATCAAAATTACAAGGGCGACGATAGGTAAAATAGTGGACCCAAATCTTTCCGATACACAAGATATGGGACGGACAATGGCACCCGCTGCAGCAATGACTTTAAAACAACATTTAGAAGATTTTCAAATTGAATTAGATGAATATGATTTAATATTAACAGGTGATTTGTCAAAATATGGCTCTGAGGTGTTTATAGAGATTATGAAAGAATTTTCTTATAATTTAAGTGGAAATTATGATGATGCAGGAAAAATGCTATATGATATTAAAAATCAAGAAGTATTTGCTGGAGGAAGTGGATGTGGATGTATTAGTTTAGTTACAATGGGTTATGTTGTTGATTGTTTAAAAAAAGGAATTTATAATAAAGTTTTACTAATAGCAACAGGGGCATTAATGAATCCAATTATGGTTGCTCAAAATGAAACAATTCCAGCAATTGCTCATGCTGTTGTTTTAGAAAGGAGTAATATATGATTTTTTTGTATGCTTTTTTAATTGGAGGTTTAATTTGTCTTTTAGCACAATTATGTATGGATTTATTTAAACTATTACCTGCACATATTGTGGTCATATTTGTGGCATTAGGTTCTATTTTTGAAGCTTTTCATTTATATGATAAACTTATTGAATTTGCAGGTGCTGGAGCTTTAATGCCAATATCTAGTTTTGGGCATTCATTGACACATGCTGCAGTTGAAGCAGCAGTTAATTCCGACTATTTGGGTTTATTTATAGGAATATTTGATTTAACATCAAGTGGTATTGCTGCTGCCATTTTCTTTTCTTTTGTTATTGCATTAGTATGTAGACCACGAGGTTAAGATGAATTCATATGTTGAAAAACTCAAAAAGGATTTATCTTACAAAGAATCATTTGATGTTACTTTTAGAGAGATTAAAACAAAATATCATCATTATACAATTATTTTTTTAAATTTTTTAATTAAAAGTGAGGGTATAATTAATATAATATATTCTTTAGATAATTTTTCATCATATGAGGGAGTCGAACAGATATCTAAAGTTATTTTAAATGAAAGTACAAGTACGGAGGATGATTATTATTTAATATATGATGCCATTTTAAGTGGCAATGTAGCAATTTTTGTTGATGATGATACAAATGCTATCTTAAGTGAAGTTAGAAATTATCCAACTAGAGGTATTGAAGAACCTGATGGTGAAAAAGTTGTTAGAGGTAGTCGAGATGGATTTACTGAAAATATTGCAACTAATATAGGTCTTATAAGAAGAAGAGTAAAAAGTGGCAAACTTAAAACAATTAAATATACAATTGGGAAAATTAGTAAAACAAATGTTGCATTAGTATATATTGAGGATTATGTTAAACCGAAATATTTAGAACAAATAAAAAAGCGTCTTAATGATGTTGAGGTAGAAGAATTGACGATGAGTGATAAGGCTTTGGAAGAATTATTGATTAAAAATGTTTATACGCCATATCCACTTGTAAAGTATACAGAAAGACCAGATACTTTTGCCTCACATTTATATCAAGGAATGTTTGGAATAATTGTAGATACCTCACCTAGTGCGATACTTGGACCTATTTCTATCTTTGATCATATGCAACATGCTGAAGAATTTAGACAAACATTAATTTCTGGTTCATATTTACGTTTTATTAGGTTTATAGGAATAATTTTATCATTTCTTGCTGTGCCTATTTGGTTTACAATGTTGCAATATGAATCTTTACACTTTAGTTATTTAGGTAAAATATTTGATGTTGAGAATAATCATCTTGCTATTTTTATTCAATTATTGATAATGGAATTAGGTATAGAGTTTATTAGAATGGCCTCTATTCATACTCCAGATGCTTTGTCTACTTCAATGGGAATAATTGCTGGTGTCATTGTTGGTGAAATGGCAATAAATATGAACATTTTATCAGAACAAATTGTTCTACTTGGAGCAATTAGTGCAATAGGTTCATACATAACACCAAGTTATGAATTAAGTCTAGCAAATAAGATTGCTAAATTGATTATTATTTTTGTTGTTTTTTGTTTTGGTGTCTATGGTTTAATTTTTGGCCTAATAGCTTTATTGATTTACTTATCTTTTTTAAAAAGCTTTGGTAGACCATATCTTTATCCTTTAATACCCTTTAATTTTAAGGCTTTGTTAAATCAACTCTTTAGAAAACCTTATAAAAAAAGAACACGTAAATAATATCTATATACGAAACCCTTGCAAGAAATCCTTTTTTTTAGTATAATAGTATATAATAAGGAGGATATTATGGCAAATATCAAAGTTTTTGCACTGGGCGGATTAGGTGAAAATGGTAAAAATATGTATATTGTTGAAGTAGATAAACACATTTTCATTTTAGATGCTGGTTTAAAGTATCCCGATATTGATATGTATGGAGTCGATGCAGTAATTCCAGATATGACTTATTTAGTGGAAAATAAAGATCGCATTGAAGGAGTATTTATTTCTCATGGTCATGAGGATCATATAAATGCTTTACCTTATCTATTGAAACAAATACCTACTAGAATTTATGGAACTCATTTTACAATAAGTTTAATTGAAAATTTACTTTCTGATAACAAGATGAACATCAAAAAGTTTAAATTGTTTAGAATCAATGAAAACAAGGTTTTAGGATTTGGTGATGTTAATGTTTCATTTTTTAATACTAGTCATAGTATTCCTGAATCAGTTGGTATTTCCATTAATACTAAAGATGGCTCAATTGTATATTGCACAGATTTTAATTTTGGACCTACTAATTATGGAAAATATCAAACATCATTCGATAAAATTATTGATTTGAGTAAGAAAAAAGTTTTGGCTTTGCTTACTGAAAGCATTGGTTCTGGAGCAATTGATCGGATTAAAAATGATTCTCTTTTAGAGCATAGTTATAAAAATATTTTACTTAATATGAAGGGAAGAATTATTATTTCAGCTTATTCTTCAGATTTAAGTAGAATTCAGAAAGTTATAAATATGTCAATTGAAATGGGAAAAAGGATTGCAATGATTAGCAGAAAATCAGAAAAAATTGTTGATGTTGCTATCAATTCTAAGTATTTAGTGGTTCCAAATGATAAATTTGTAAGATTAGAACCAATGACAGATGAAAAGACTCAAAATTTAGATAGCGATTTGGTTGTCATTATTACTGGTGTTCGTAATGAACCATATAGTCTTTTAGTAAGAATGGCTTTAGGAGAGGATAAATTTATTAAACTGATGCCAACTGATACAGTTATTATGATGTGTCCACCAGTACCAGGTACTGAAAAATATGCAATAAATTCACTAAATACTCTTTATCGTTATGATACTAATATTGTAATTTTTGATAAAAAGATTTTACGTAGTTCTCATGCTAACAAAGAAGATTTAAAATTATTATATTCGATGTTAAAACCTACATATATTATTCCCATTAAAGGTGAATATCGTCATATGTATGAGCAATATATGGTAGCCAAGGATGCTGGATATAAAGATGATAATATCATTTTATTAGAAAATGGTGAAATTGTTCATTTTATTAATGGTGAAAAAGGAAATCGAGATAAGGTTTATACTGGTGATATTTTTGTTGATGGTTCGCTTTTAGGAAATGTCAATGAAGAAATTATCCATGATCGAGAAATATTAGCAGAAGATGGTGTTATTATTTTGACAATTAATTATGATAGTAGACTTCGAAAAGTAATTTCCATTCCTAGTTCAATTACGAAAGGTTTTTCATACAAATTAGATTATAACGAACTAGATAAAAAAATAGCAGAACTTTTGACTAGAATTGTTAATAATAATTTGATAAAAAAGCGCTTTTCTATAGAAGAGACAACTAAGATTGCTGAAGAAGAAGTGGCAAAGCTTGTAATGCGACTTGCAAAACATCGTCCTGTAGTAATTTGTACTTTAATTGATATTAATAAATAGTTCTAAAATAAAAATCATTTCATAGATTTATATGAGGTGATTTTTTTGTATATTGTGGGAAATAATTATTCTTTAATGTGGATTGAAAAATCTAAAGTTGATGAAAAATTTTTAGAATATTCATATCAATATCAAAAAAAATACCCATTTATTTGGAATTATATTGTAAAAAAAATAATATGTAATCAAGAAATTAGTTATTTCCGTGATACAACAGGTATTATTCATATTAATTTAATAGATTATAGAAAGTTACAAAATTTTTTTGAAATATTAAAAGGATATCTAAATATTGGTGTAATTGAGAAAGTTATATATAAAAAAGAATTTATCATTATTCATTTTACTAAAACTTTTCATATGGAATATTTTACAAATGTTAGTTTTTTGTTAGCAATAAATTTATACTTTTTTTTAATAACCAAATATGACAATATTTTTAAAGTTTATTATGGAGCAATATTATCATATAACGATAAACGAAAATTAATTGAAATAGTTATTGAATATAATAATACATATTATTTGTTTGATGGTGACATAGATTTAACTTATAAAGTAGATGATGATATTGTTAAAATATATTTATGTGATTTTCCTCATCCTAAATTTAGGGGTGATAGTACTGTGAGAATTTTTAAACTTGTCAATAGTGACACAGAATATGATGAACAAATAAAAAAAATAGTCATGTTTTAACCATGACTATTTTTAAACTATTCTAATTAATTCTTTAACAATACATCCATCTTCTAATTCTAATTCCCCACTATATTCTAGACTATCTACAATACAATTTTTAGATAATTTGACATCATGAGCACATAATTTTTTGCAGTTGAGGAGATCAGCTTCAATTATAGTACATTCAATTTCATTAATATTAATTCTTTTTTTTCTAATGCCTAGTGTAAAAGGTTTACTGATGATAACTTTAGTGGCATGAATTTCATTAATATCCATTACGCAACTTTTGATATCAACATTTTCTGCACATAATTCTTCTTTAATTGTTATAGTTCCATTGGCTTTAAAATTTTCGCAAGTTACGCTGCCATAACTGTTAATAGTACCTGTAATTTTAATATTTTCTCCTTTGCAATTGCCAAGAATATTCATATCTCCACATATTGAAATAATAGGTGAGTTAACATCCCCTTTAATATCTAATTTTCCAGTCATATCAATAGAATTAGCGGTCAAGTGATTTTCGATAAAGGTATCGCCTGTGTATTTCAACGAACCTGTAGCAAGTTGTCCGTGGATTTTGGCTGTTCCTGTTCCATAAAAATCCTTACAAATGGCACTTTCAAAAATTTCACCATACCCATTAATGACAATTTTGTTAAAATTACCACCATTCGCTTTACCATATCCAGCTATTTTTAAATCTTCCATATTTCCTCCTAATTTTTATAAGATGATTTTTTGATAATTTCTAAAAGTTCTTGTTCAATATCTTTTAGATCATAAAATTTTATTTCTA
>UQBM01000026.1 GCA_900539265.1 uncultured Mollicutes bacterium
AAATTTATTTGGCAGAAGATATTAATATAGCAATAAATGACTATATTAAATATTTCAATACGCAAAGATTAGCTTGTTCATTACAATATAAAACCCCCGTTCAATATAGAATTGAACAAGGGTATGTATAAGTTCTTTTTGTGTCTACATTTACTTGACTATTTCAGAAACTAGTTCATTCTACTTCTTTTAGTTTTCTTTTTTCAAGTTTTATTTATCTACTAGTGAACCATCTTTTCTTGTAAATTTACCACAAAGTATCATAATAAAATCTACAAGGGCACCAATACCTAATAATCCACCTGTTAATAAATAAAGAATGCCTGTACCTATTTTCCCAACGAGGAAACGGTGAATACCTAAACCTCCAAGAAAAAAGCAAATTAAAGCTAAACCAACTTTATTCATTTAATTTTTCCATCCTTTCCTATAAATGTCTATTCCCTCGACTTTATTTTACAACCATAATATTATTATACTATAAAATTTCATTTTATGCTACAAATTTTATAATATTTTATTCATATTATTATTTTTCTAAATTTTTACCATTATATAAACTATAAATAATATTAAAAAGTTTGGCCATTTTATGTGAACTTTCTAATTCTTCTAAATTTTCCTCTTCTTTAGTTTTCATAATTTTTTGATAAAAATTACGCATTTTACTTTTTGTAGCAATTACTACTGATTTGGTCTCTTCCTCTTTAGCAAGGTCATATACCAAATCAATAAAGTCTTGGTAATGATATAGTATAGTATCATCAATTTTATATTTTGATCCCATAAACTCTAAAACAAAAAGAAGATAAGCTACTTCATCGGTAGATTGATAATCATATTTTTTTATCATTTCATTTAGATATTTCATTAAAATCTTATTTTCTTCATTTTGATTGGTTACTAAATACTGAATAAATTTTTGAGCTAAAAGTTGCAAATTACTACTCGGATAAAAAGTAAAAATAGAACCTAGCAATTCTTTAAAATATTTTTTGGCATCATGATAACCTCTTTGCATATTCTTTTTAATAACTTCATGTCTAAAATCCATAAAAGACCCAAGATTAAGTTTTGGTTTAAGATATATAACATTAGGCAAATCAATTAAATAACTATTTTGAGGTTTAGTACCAAACATTCCTAAATCAATCGCAATAACTTTATCGGCTCCTAAAGCAAAACAAAAATCAATAGGTAAATTATTTTTATAAAAGCCATCAACATACTTCTTATTATTAATTTTTTCAATCGGAAAAACAGGATAACAAGCACTTGAAGCATGAATAAATGGTAATACTAGATTTTCATCAATTTTTTTCATATCAATTTTTTTTTCAACTAATTTAGGAAAATCTACACAAATAGTTCCAAATTCACAAGCACTTTGTTGAATCTTAGTAGGATTTATATACTTTTTACAAAGTTCTTTAAAAGGAGTAATTTTAACTCCCTTTAGAGTACCAAATGTTTTTAAAAATTTAAAAATACTTTCAGGATTTAATTCTGTTAATAATTCTTTATTTAAATTCATACCATCTAGCATTATTTTATCATTACTAATTTCTAACCATAGTTTTTCTAATTCTTCGATATCATCAGTTACAACTAGTGCTCCATTAATAGCACCTACTGAGGTACCCGTAACAACGTCAAAATGCCAATTTTTTTCCTTTAAATATTTTAAAATTCCCACTTGATAAGCCCCAAGTGAGCCACCTCCTGCTAATGCTAATCCTATTTTCATTATTCAAAACCTCTTGATTGTTGTAATTTATTAAAGAAAACGGCGGCACTAAGTGGAACTTTACGCATTTTTCTAATTGGCAATTCCGCTCTCATAAAAGCTTGACCTCGCTTCTTAATATTGTTTAAATCGCGATCCATCAAAACTTTTTGACCAAATTCTTTACCATATTGAGTACCAATATCAAACATTTTATTTAAATTTTCTGTTTGGAATGAATAAGTAGAAATATCGTTATCACATCTTGCGGCAATATCAACATCAAGTACAACTGTATCACTATTAATTAATTTTAATGGCGGCAAATATTTTGGATAGCAATGCAAAATGATTAACAAATCAACATGACAACTAAAAAAAGGAAAAACTGGAATATTATCAGTCGCCCCACCATCTAAGTATAATCTTTTATATTCTTTTCGATATAAACCATTAACAAATGGAAAGGTTACCGTAATATTAATCGCTTTATATAAATCTTCCTGAGGAGTATTGTTATCAACATAAAAATAATGAGTTGATAAATTATTTAAACATGTCCCAGTTATATAAAGCGGAACTCTAATTTCATTGTGGTTATTGGTAAGTTCATCTAAAACTTGATCAACCAATTTGTTTTTTAAGTTTAACTTTAAATTAGAAGTGGTTTGAAAGTTACTATTGCGATACATATATTCTAAATAGTCTAAATTATCATTTGATAAGGCAAGACCATTCATTGCGCCAATAGATGAACAAGACATTAATGATATTTCTTCTGGTTTAAGGTAATTTAGCAATCCTTTAAGGAAACCTGCTTGCGCAGCACCTCTTGCAAAGCCTCCTCCTAATACTAATCCTATTTTCATAATTTTACCCCTCAATACTAACTCTCGAACGCATTTTTAAAATAGATAGCGTCAAAACATTTAGTGCTACAACAATTGATATAGCAAAGCATATATATATTAAAAGACGAGCTTGAGGTATTTGTTGTAACCCTATCTTAGACACAAAGGACAAAATGAACAAAATAGTTGAAAAAATGACTAAAATTAAAACATATATTGATGTTGAAAAGATATTGAATTTTTTAATAGTTAAAAATCTTACAATTCCTGTAAAAAATTCAAAAAGAATAACTAATGGATAGTAATATCCAAGTAATAATATTTTATTTTCTATTTCAAATATTTGCTCATTTTGATATGATACCATCATTAAGATAGAAAAGATTAACAATATTGTAAAACTTTTTAAAAATAAAAGTTTATTTTTATTAGCACTTTTTAATAAAAAATCACAAATAATAAATGATAGACTAAAAATAATGATAAATGCCCATGGTGTTAGATGAATATTAATTTCTGCTGCATTTACTAAAATGATATCAATAATCATTAAGATAACAAAGATATTAAAAGATATAATAAAAAGTAATTGACGCACAGTTAAAAATAACCAATTAAATAAATTTACTCTTTTATCTAAAAATTGTTCTTTTTCAAAGTAAGAACCACAATAAGGACATTTAGTCCCTACGCCTCTCATAATAAAATTACACTCTTTACAATACATAGCATTCTCCTAATATATTAATATATATCCACACATTTTAATATTATAACATTTTTCGCCATAAAGTTCAATTTTATTGATATATAATATGCAATTTCTTATCAATTATAGTATTTATATTTTTTTAATAATTATTTATAGAAAGTTATTATAATTTTAAAAATTATTCATTATTTCTTTTTATCATCGTATAATTTTCTACTCTTTTTATTTGGTTAATTTAAATAACTTTATATCCTCGCTTTATGAAACAACAGGCACATAAGTAACAATTTTCCCAGTTACTTTTTGTTTTAATCTATCCTAAATAGAAGTTACCACTTTCCTATTTTAATAATTTAGATAGACATATAAGCGATTAAAATATCCTATATTATTAATATCGCCAAAACCAATAATCATTTCATCAGCAATAGCAACTAGACTATATTTTTTTTGAAATGACTTATTCCATTTTTTAATTCAATATCACTAGTTGCTCAAACATCTAGTTACTCTTTAGTGCAATCTTTAGTATTTATCGTATGAACCATATTATAAAATATTGTTCTGTTAACTTTATACAATCTGATGATTGGTATTTTCTAATCACCATTTGTTACTCCTTTTAAATTTCTTTGTTTTACAATTTATTTTGGAATTATTATTATAAATGAAAAACACCCCAAGGGGTGCTTTTCATTTATTTAAATCTATTTTGAAGCCAACTAGGAACTTTGGTTTCCTTCGTTTCTTTGGCATCGTTTTTGGTTGAACCACTTTCAACATATGGTGTCCTAACGATATTTTCTTGTTGTGGTCTTGTATAGTTATTATTATTAACTTGATAACTTCTATTCATTTCTTCTTCTTTAACGATATTATCAGTTTCTGTTTTATTAATTGTATCAAAGCCAGTAGCAATAACGGTTACAACAACCTCACCATTTAATTCGAGATTGAACCCTGTACCATGAATAATTTCAATTTCAGTTGATGAAGCATTTCTAATTTCAGAAATCACATCTTCTACTTCTTTCATTGTAATATCGGCATCACTTGTGATTTGAACAATCGCATCAGTTGCGCCATTAATATCAACTTCTAACAACGGACTGCTAATTGCCATCCTAGCAGCTTCCACTGCTCTATTTGGTCCACTTGCAATGCCAATTCCCATCAAAGCTGTGCCCTTACCTTGAAGTACTGTTTTGACGTCCGCAAAATCAACATTAATCAATCCTGGTAAAGTAATAATTTCTGAAATTCCCTGAACACCACGCCTTAAAACATTATCCGCCTCACTAAAAGCATCTAAATAGGTAGTATTCGTACCAATAATTTCTAATAATTTATCATTTGGTACAATAACTAAAGTATCCACATATGGGCGCATTTGTTCAATTCCAACAATTGCTTGTTGCATACGACGTTTTCCTTCAAAACCAAATGGCTTAGTAACAACGCCAACAACTACACATCCAGCCTCTTTAGCATATCTAGCAATAACAGGAGCAGCACCAGTTCCAGTACCTCCTCCCATACCTGCTGTAATAAAAACTAAATCTGTATCCTTTAAAACTTCTCTAATTTCCGCTTCTGATTCTTCGGCTGCACGACGTCCAACATCTGGATTTGCTCCTGCTCCAAGACCTTTTGTAAGTTCTGTACCGATAGGAATTCTAACTTCAGCCTTCGATAATCTCAACACTTGACAATCGGTATTAATTGCAATATATTCAACACCACGAACATCATTATCAATCATTCGGTTTACGGCATTACCACCACCGCCACCAACACCAATAACTTTTAAGACCGGTTTTGCTGAAAACATATCTTTTGGTTGATTCATAGTATTCCTCCTCACTTATTTGTGTATGCAATTATAACACAATTTTTCTATTAATTCAACTAATTTATTTAATATTTCCAATTCTCATAACATCACGTGCAATCATTAATTCTTCATTAGTAGGTACAACTAAAACCTTAATTTTAGCATCAGGCTTAGTAAGTTCTAAGTATTTCCCCTTAATTTGATTTTTTTCTTCATCTATTTCAATACCAAAAGGTTCTTTTAATCTTGCACATATATTATGTCTAGTTTCTGGTGCTTTCTCACCAATACCTGCAGTAAAAATAATAGCGTCAACTCCACCCATATAAGCATAATAGCTACCAATATAGTCAACAACTTTCTTTTCTTGCATTTTTAAAATTAAATCAGCTAATTCGTTTCCTTCTGCTTGGGCTTTTCTTAAATCGCGTGCATCACTTGATTTTTTATAAAAACCGATATAGCCAGATTCTTTATTTAAAATACGATTTACTTCTTCAGCTGTTTTATTTTCTTTACGACAAATAAAATCAACTACTGCAGGATCAATTGTTCCTGATCTTGTTCCCATTGGAATTCCATCAAGTGGTGTAAGTCCCATTGTCGTATCTACACATTTTCCATATTTAACAGCAGCTAAACTTACACCATTACCCATATGACAAGTAATAAGTCGTAAACTTTCAAGGGGTTTATTCAAATGTTTAGCTGCTTCATATGATACATATTTATGAGATGTTCCATGAAATCCATATTTTCTGACACCATATTTTTGATACCATTCATATGGTACAGCATACATATAGGCTTCTTTTTCCATTGTTAAATGAAATGAAGTATCAAAAACTCCTACATTAGGAACTTTAGGTAAAGCCTTCATAAAAGCTCTTACCCCCATTAAATTAGCAGGATTATGAAGTGGGCCTAAATCATTAACTGATTCAATATTTTTAATAGATTCTTCTGTCATTAAAACCGAATCATTATAGAATTCACCACAATGTAAAATACGATGACCCACTCCCGAAATTTCTTCAAGTTGATTTACAATTTTTTTTTCTATTAATACTTTTAATAACATTTCAACTGCATCTTGATGATTTTGAATTGTAACATCTTCTTCTTCTTTTAGACCATTATATTTAATTGTAAAATGTGGATCTTTTAAACCAATTTTTTCAAATAAACCTTCGGTTATTACCTCTTCTTTAGGCATTTCTAATAATTGAAATTTTAATGACGAACTGCCCGCATTAACTGCCATAATTTTACTCATATTTATGCCTCCATTTTAAATATGCATTTGTATTATTATATCATATTTATGATTTTTTTTCAATTAATATAATATTGATTTTAAAAATGAAAGTTTTATTTATATTTTTATAGAATTAATATTTTCCTACTTAATTATTAAATAATATACCTATTAGCATGTATCAAAAAGATAGTTATTCTAAAAATGTGAATCAAAAAATAAACTATCTATAATTGAAAAGATATAAAACACTGATAAATTATCAGTGTTTTAACTTATATTATGCAAGTCTTAAAAGACGAGTTCTAGCATGTTTATTACCATTATCAGCCGCTTTTTGATACCAAGTGATTGCAAGATTTAAATTCTTATCAACACCCTTTCCGTATTCATAAAAACTACCTAGCATATCTTGAGCCCAACCATTACCTTTTTCAGCCGCTTTTTGATACCAAGTGATTGCTTGTTGATAATCTTGTTCAACACCATATCCATATTGATAACATTCACCAAGTTTATTCATAGCCCCTTCAATGTTTTGTTCAGCGGCTTGTTGATACCAAGTGATTGCTTGTTGATAATCTTGTTCAACACCACTACCATTATAATAACAATTACCTAAATTATATTTGGCAATATGATGACCAGCCAAAGCAGCTTGTCGATACCAATTGATCGCTTGTTGATAATCTTGTTCAACACCACGTCCATAGTTGTAACAATCTCCTAATCTATTCATTGAATTTTTATTACCTGCTTCAGCTGACTTTCTAAAATATTCTACCGCTTTAGCTTCATCTTGTTCAACACCATCACCATAGTAATAGCAATTAGCAAGTTTATTTTGAGCCCACTCATTTCCATCAAGAGCTGCTTTTGTATACCATTTAACTGCTTCCTCAAAATCCTTCTTCACTCCTTCACCATAAGCAAAACAATCACCAAGTGAGGATGCTGCAAGTGTATTACCAGCTTCTGCCGCTTTTTGATAATATGAAACAGCTTTAGATTCATCTTTTGCTACACCACGACCATAATAATAACATTCACCTAGATAATATAGAGCCCATATACTATCCATTTGAGCAGCCTTTTCAAAATATTTAACGGCTTCTTCAAAATTTTGAACGACTCCTTCACCACGATAGTAGCAATTAGCGAGGGATTCGGTTGCATAAGGATGGTTTTGTTTTGTTGCTTGACGATACCAATATACAGCTTTACGATAATTTCTTGGCACTCCTTGTCCAAAATAAAAGCAATCCCCAATTGCATTTTGTGCCTCTACATATTCAAGCATTGCAGCAAGTTCAAAATAATATGCTGCCTTTTTCTCATCTTTGGCAACACCAAGACCTGCTAAATATAAATTAGCAAGGGTAAATTCCGCAAACGCATAATCAACTTTTGCTAATTGTTCAAGGTATAGGATTGCATTTTCATAATCTTCTTTTTCTATACATTCTTTTGCTAGTTGATACTTGTCTTCTGTACTTAATTGTTTCTCAATGTTTTCTAAATCTTCTTTTTTTGCCATAATTTTTTCCTCTACTTGTTATATTTTATTTTTAGCTAGCTATCCTAATCTTCTAATACTAAAAATAGCCATATATAATTATACCATCTTTTAATTTTTTTAAAACTTTTTTGCTAATAAATTTTGCTTTAAAAAAGGATGAATTTTAATGTAAAAATTCATCTTTTTAATATTTATTAATTTATCTAATATCCTAGTTTTTTATAATGTTCTAAAAGTTCTAAAAATCTTTGATAATGAACAACTTCCCGCTGTCTTAAGAATAAAAGTGGTTGAATTACTTCGGGATCAGTTGCTTGTCTAATCAAATTTTCATAAACTGCTCTCGCTTTTTGTTCAGCTGCCATATCCTCAACAATATTAGCAATTACATCACCAGTTGCTGAAATATAAGCCGTTGTAAAAGGAACTCCTGATGCATTTTCTGGAAATAAGTCTTTACCATGTTCTGTATAATAAGCATCTAATCCAGCGGCTTTAATTTCATCAATGGTAGCACCTTTCATAAGTTGATTTATCATTGTTTGTAACATTTCAATGTGAGCAAGTTCTTCTGTTCCAATATCATTAAGTAGTGATTTACCATACTCATCTGGCATTGTTACTCTTTGATTTAAATAGCGAATAGCAGCTCCTAGTTCACCTTGTGGTCCACCATACTGACTTGCAATAATTTTTGCCATTTTTAAATCTTTCTTAGTAATATTAACTGGATACTCTAAAATTTTATCATATAAAAACATTATTTACTCATCCCTTCAAATGGCCAACCCTTCTGCCATTTCCAAACTTTACCTTTGTTTGCTTCTGAATCAAGTGTAAGCGGTCCCCACTTTTCTTCATAATGTTTTTTAGCTTGATTGTATTCATCTAAATATTTATCAAATAATTCTTTTGTTACAACATCATTCGGGTGCGTATCTAAATAAAGTTGCAAATCAATTAAAGCAAATTGATATGCTCTAAGTAAATTTGAAGGATTCTTATCATCAAGCTTTCTTGGAACATAATTTCCAAAAGAATCATATAAAGTTGCATCCATATTACCTTTAGATAAGCCATCAATAGCAACATAATATTTTAGGTTTTTACTATTATTTGAATTTTGACTTTGATACAATCTAATTAAATTTAAATAATTTTGATTCATTTTTTTACCTCCTAAAACAATGTATGTGTTAGGATGAAAAAAGGAATGGGCTAATCTAAAATTTCCCATTCACATTCTAATTCAATATTATATTTACTTAAGGCATCTAATTTAATTTTAGAAATTAATTTTGTCATATCTAAGTAAGTAGCATTACCTGTATTGACTAAATAATTCGTATGCGCATTGCTTACCATTGCCCCAGCAAGTTGGTAACCACGATATCCTAAGTCATCAATTACTTTCCAAGCCTCATAATTCGTACCATTTTTAAAAGTAGAACCGGCTGATAACAAATTTAAGGGCTGAGTTTCCTTTTTTCTTCTTCTAAAGGTTGCAATTTTTTCAAGTGGTAATTTTTTAATATTAGATTCCTCAACTTCAATTAAAGCCCCTACTATAATGCCTTTTAAATCTTGAAATTTACTATGGCGATAAGAAAAATCTAACTCCTCTTCTTTGTAAGTTCTAATAGTACCTTGTTCGGTTAGATAGGTTACCTCTTTAACAATATCTTTTATTTGCAATCCATATGCACTTGCATTCATATAAATAGCACCGCCTAAAGTACCTGGAATAATGCTTAAAAATTCAATTTTCGTGTATCCTTGCTTTGCTAAATACATTGCTAATTTACTATCATTCATACCAGCTTGTACAATAAATTTATTATTTGCTATTTTAGTTACCTTTGATAATTTTTTTAGACTTATAACAACCATTTCAAAATCTTTATCTGATGCTAACACATTAGAGCCATTACCAATTATAAAATATGCTATTTGATTTTCAATTAAATACCTAAAACTAATTAATAAATCATCTAAGGTTTTAGGACTATACAAACAAGCAATCTGACCCCCAATTTTAAGCGTAGTTAAATCTTTAAAAGAAATATTGGTATTTATATCACCTAAAAAATTATCATTAACATATTCTATAAATTTTTCAATATTATTCATCTTTTTCCCCTCTATTAATAACTTTTATTATTTCTTGATAAAAATTATTATTAACATCACCTATTTGATAGTTTTTTAATTTTTCTAAATAAAAATCATAATGTTTAATCATTTCCTCAATTGCTTCATTTAGGCTTAAATAGTCAAAATTTTTTTCATCTATCATTTTAATAAGTCCTTCATCACTCAAACTTTTAGCATTATAATATTGATGATGATTAGTTACATTAGGAGAGGGAATAATAATAGAAGGGGTATTCGTACCTAAAATTTCAAATAAAGTTGCCGAGCCAGCTCTAGCAATTACAATTCCAGCTTTACTTATTTCTTGTAATAAATTATTAGTGAAAGGTTTAATTAAAAAATTAGATCTTGAAGGAATTTTAGAAACTATTTCATCATAATATTTTTCTCCACTAATAAGCGTTATTGTGTATTTTTTTGCAAAAGGGCTATTCATAAACTCTTGCATTACATGATTTATTTGATAGGATCCTAAAGATCCTGATGTTACTAAAATATTTTTTTTATCTAAAAAAGCACTTTTATTTATTTTTGAAGCATCCATATATCTAGGATTACCAATCCACTTTGTCTTAAAATGATAGTTTTCTAAACCAATTGTATTTTTAAAGGTTGTTAAAATTAAATCTGTCTTTTTGACATTTATTTTATTAGCAAAACCGATTATACTATTTTGTTCATGAATAACTGTTTTTAATTTTAATTTATTAGCCAAATACATACTAATGCCACTAATGTATCCTCCCATTCCAACTACCAAATCCACTTTTTCTTTTTTCAAAATATTTTTAATGGATGTTAAAACTTTAAGATCATAATAGATAGTTTTACAATAATCCGTTATTTTTGTTGGTTTTCCATAGGCTTTAAGATAATAAATTTTAGTGATGTCCAAATTATTTTTTAATATATCATACTGTTTATCTTTAAAAGTAGCAATAAAAATAATTTTTGTATTTTTACTCCTACTTTTAATTTCTTTAATAAAACTTAGGGCAGGAGTAATATGCCCTAAAGTTCCACCCCCGCTAAAAGCAATCACCATCTTTATTTCACCTCTTCCGTATATTGACTGATATTAATAATTAAACCAAGAAACATTAAGGTTAAAACTAAACTAGATCCTCCATATGAAAGAATTGGTAAAGTTATTCCCGTTACTGGTAAAAGACCGATAACAACACCGATATTAATGAATACTTGAGTAAAAAGGGATAAGCCAATACCAAGTGATAAAAATTTTAAATAGTTATTATCAATATGAAGTGATATTTTAACGGCCTCAATTATAATATATAAAAAGACCCCAATAACAATCAAACCACCAATTAAGCCAAATTCTTCACATATAATGGCAAAAATAAAATCATTTTGTGGTTCCGGTAAAAAGAAATGTTTTTGCATGCTATTGTTATAACCAAGACCAAACAAACCACTAGGTGCTATTGCAAATAGCGATTGAATACTCTGAAAACCACTTCCTAAAGGATCGCTCCAAGGGTCTAAAAAAGCAAATATTCTTTCTAATCGATAAGGAGCACTAGCAATTAAAGCCACAATACCTATAATGCCAAGACCTAATAAAATTAAAAAATATTTAAGTGGGGCACCCGCATTAAATAGTAATAAGATGCAAGAAACCACTAAAACTAAACCAGTTCCAAAATCTGGTTGTAACATTATTAAACCAAAAGCACTAACAATTAAAATAAGAATTTTAATAAAGTCCATAGGTTTTTTTAAATCTTTATGATTATTACTTAAATATTTTGCAATAAGCAAGATAATAGCAAGTTTCATAAATTCTGCTGGTTGAATTGAAAATGAACCAAAGCCTATCCAACTTCTTGCCCCTCCTCTTACAACCCCAATTCCAGGAATTAAAACTAAAATTAACATAATTAATGCGGCAATATATATATAAGTTGTGGCTTTATATATTTTTCTAATATCAATATGAATGAATAAAATCATAATAGCTATCCCGATTATTGCAAAAATTAATTGTCTTTTTAAAAAATATGCCTTATCATTATAACGATATAGGGCAACAACATTACTAGCACTATAAACCATAAAAAGTCCAAAGATGACTAACATAATAATTATAATAAATAATTTCCGATTAATGCGATGTTTTATCATATTTGCTTCACCAATTCATTATATGAAATTAATTTATTATTATGAAAAAACCTAACCTTTAATAAAATTAAAAGTTAGGTTTATCTTATTTTTCACTTATATTAAGAAAAGACCATAATCCTCCGAAAATGGTCTTAACCGGTATTTTAGCAGTACCATTTATATTATAACATATTTTTTTAATTTGTCAAAGTTTTTTATAAATTTTTCTTAAAATGATAAGATAATGTGAAATAACTGAATTATAATTTGACTTAATACATAATTGTTGTTCTTACTTCTGACATTGCAGGTTTATAAATAGTAGTTGATTCTAATAATTGAACCGCATATAACGATAAAGTTTCTGGCATGACAATGGTAAAACGAATTTGTTCAAGATTATATTCTTGTAAAATTGAACTTAAATTAAAATAGAATACATTTTTCCCTTCAACATCATAATCTATAGCATCAACAATAACAATTTGATTATCAATTGCCACTTTTAATTGAATTTTATCAATATTTTCACAAATATTATTATTTTCTATAAATTGAGTAGCAAGTATAAATGTTTTTCCATCATGTCTAATATCACCTTGTAATTTCATATTTAAGTTATAGGTTATTATATTTCCATCTATAACACAACAAGCCGCATTACTAAAATCGCTTTTATAACTTATGCCATTAGATTTAGCAATAATCTCAATTTCTTTTAAATGAATCTCTTTTAATGATGTATTATCAATTTTAAAATAATTATAATTAAAAGAACTAAAGTCTACTTCATAAATCTTATTTTCTAATGTATTGACAGAAATAGTATCTACTAAATGCCAATCATCTCCATCATCACTACCATAAATATCAATAGTGCCTAAATTATATCTTAAAGTTAATCTTAAAGCATTTATACCAAATTTAATCTCTTTAGAGACAATTATACTATTTTGCTCTTCATCATCAAACAAATAGAATATTCCATTTTGAATTTTGGCATCAGTTGCCACAAGATCAGAAAGATTAAAAGTTGTTTTATCAATGAATGTAAAACTACTATCTTCATTTTTGATTAAATCAGTATTCCGGGATGGTGTAACTGAATAAATTTTACTTTGCTTACTTGACTCCACCATTACTCTATCTATTAGAGTATCTTCAATTGGAATATTAGCAAAACCTTCATTATTTCTAATTCCCTCAACATAATCTTCAGTTAAAGAATTATAATATCCAGCATAAACAATATAATTGATAATTTCATGTTCTACTTTACCATGTATACCATTAGGTGGAGTTATAACAAAATAATATACTTCCGAAACTTCCTCTTCATCACCTAAAAAATCTTGAAATGTTTCAATAGGAAAAGCAGGTGTTTGTAAATCCCAAAGTGTAAAAGCACTTAATTTCAATTGTGATATATTATCTTCTTTTACTTTGTAAGTCCCCACAATTGTGTCAGTCTCTATCCCATTTACAACTTTTCGATAATAAACATCAATAATAGTACCCAAATCTAAGGTTCTATCTATAATATTCATGTTACTGCCATCCAAACTTTGTTGTTTAAACTGCAAAAGAAAATCTTTATTTAAAAAAAGGTTACTAGAATGATTCCCGTCAATTCCACTATCATAAATATAGGAAGTTTCTTCTTTTGTATTTTTATGATTTACAATATATTTAAAAGTATAAATTCCATCCTCTGGTAAAATTTCTTCCCTAACAGAAGCTGTACTTTCTCCTACAATTAACTCTGAATTGCTAATTGAGGTAACAATAACTAAATACCCTGTTATTTTTTCAGGTGCAATATAATATAAATACATATTATCAAAATATTTTTCAATTGGAATTTCTGTAATTTGTTTTTCCTCACCAACTAAATTAATTATAAAAGCCTCAACATATGCTTCACCAACAAAATTATCCTCTTTACTAACTGTAAATACATAACCTCTATTATTGTTAATCGGAATTTTAATTGTTTTATTAAGCAAATTTTCTTCATAATAATCTTTCATATATGAGTCTGCAAAACTCGTCACTATTTTAGTTCCAGGAGCTTCTACTAATTCAATCAAAAAACTCCATCTTGCATAAAAAGTAAGTGAGGTGGTAATCTTCATATCGGATTCTTTAATAGAATCTAAACTTTCACCATAAGCATTTTCACTACTAGCATTCGAAACTAAATAGAATCCTGTAAATACATAACCAAAAACTGTTGCATCTTTAACCCATTCATTTATCTCATTCATTAAATCAACAGTAAAGAAATCTTTAAAATTCGTATTTTCAACTAATCGATAGATTTTTTGCTCAGATTCAATAAAATTATGATTAAAAATACTACACTGTAAATCTAGTGTTATTGTATATATAATAGGAAAAACAATAGATATATTTATTTCTCCTGTTATTAAATTGCTTGGAATATATATTTCATAATATTCTACATCATCAATAAATGCATCAATTTGATTCATATTATTGGTATAAACTCTAATCCCACTAAAATCATTTAATAAATCATAAGTATTACCACCAATATTGATAATAAATTGATTAGGAATGCTACTATAATTAGATTTTGAAGCAATTTTAAAATAATAATCACTACTACTTGAAGCATACGTAATACATTCCATGTTGGCTCCTATTGTAGTATAGGAAACACTATATTGATCAATTACTTTAAAATAGATTTCTTGTTTTTGAGTTGGATCATCTTTTAAGGTAACTGTAATTTTATAAACTTGATTTGAAATATTATTAACAATTAGGTCACCACTACTTTTTATTGTACCATATGTGGACTCATATATAACATATTCAACATTTGTATCATCATTATATTGAGTATTATCCAAATCATTTACTTTTTGAATGATTGGAATAAATTTAGTAATAGATCCAACTCTTAACAAGTAAGGATTATCTTTAGTTACACCCAAATTTTTATCAATACCTTCTAAATAATAATTGATTGGTGGAGTGTATTCTGCAAAAGTAACTCCATTTAAAATCTTTTTATTAGCTTTTAAACTAAACTTTAAACAAGATTCAGCATAAAAATCACTACTACCAATTTTAAAAGATAAATAAAAAGTTTGATTTTCTTTTAACAATTGATTAGGAACATAGATAATTGTATAAACAGTATATTCATCAATAGTTTCATGGGTATATTTTAGCTCCCCAATTCCATTGATTGAATCATTATCTACAATTGTCTCATTCCCATTACTATCCCATAAGGTATTTAAATATATGGGTACTTCTTTTTTTACTTTAAATTGTAATTGCATATAAGGCATATTATCGTATATCTTTACAATATATTCTCTAATAACTGAAATATCATTGATTACATCACTACCATTTATTTCTTCATAACCACTTTGAATTAAATTAAAAGGATAATTTATATTCTTTAAATAAGTCTTTCCATCTGAGGTCTTTCTATCATATACATACTTATTATCATGGTCAATATAATAAGTTTCTAAAAATTCAATATTATTGTTTTCATCACTAGTTGTTTTTTCTCTGTTATAAATGATGATTTCACCTAAATCAAACCATCCATCATTATGTATTGACTCAAAATCATTATATTCACTTGGACTATTACTACTACCTTCTTCTTTAGCATTTATCCAAATATTGATAACATTTGTCCTTCTATCATTATTTTGTCCAATATAACTAAGTAAAATAATATTATTAGTACCACCATTGTTTACGCTAAAATATTCATTTGATTTTAAAATTGGTAATATTTTTTTCCCAACTCCATCATTATTATTTAATCCTGTTAAAATACTTGTAATACTCACATTTTTACCATTTACTCGTTGTCTTGAAAAATCTAAGGCAATGCCTAAATTGGAAGCAACGTTAGTTATATTTTGCAACACATAATAACTTCTATTACAAGTTCCCATATTAGTAATTGGATAATTATTTTTTGAAGTATTTAAATATGCATTGGTATAACAATTATTTAATCTAATAGTACTAGAACTATAGTGATAAACCATACCACTTGCAAATGATTCCCCATTTTGGGATATTGAGTCTAAAAGTGAATCAATTACTACACAATGATTAACATTTATAGTTGTAGATGTTATATGTGAACAAATTCCTGCTACATAGGCATTATCTTTTCTTGGATTTGCCAAATTAGTGGCTGAATTGGAAGTTGCCACAATTTTAGAACCATATACATAACAATCATTAATATAGTGTGTTCCCGCCCAAGTAGCTGCCCCTAAAATGCCTGATGCAAATGCTTCAATTCTTTCATTTCCTAGACAATTAATAGTACTATTATATACTTTAGAATTTTCAATATATAAAAGATTAAATGCATCAGAGGTATAACATGCCCCAACTAAACCTGAAACATATATATCAGGATTTCCATATATAATTGTTGTGGTTGCTCTTCCATCTATAAAAGCATTTTTAACCATACAATTAGAAATCATAATTTTACCAGTATCTGTTTTGGCATTATTTTTAATAAACCCAATTAAACCACCACAAAAAGCACTATCTGGACTTTCATGTCCTTGCATTTGAATCCTATCTATATCTAAACTTGAACCAATGTACTGTGCTGAATTAACACTAGATACTTGATAGATTCGACCGATTAAACCACCAGTATAGTTTTCTCCTCTATAATCTCCTCCCCCTGGAATAGTGTTTTGAATGGATTCGATTTTCGTTGTTGTCCCCATTTGTTTTTGATTTTTAAAATCATACCCGTCTATCTTAATATTATTCATCGTAGCATTAGGTCCTCTAAAATCACCAATAAAGCCACCACAATATGTATTATTAGTATCAATTTGAGTATTTTTAGTTTCATAAGATAGACTTCTAGATTTAATTGACCCATTATTTAAATATAATGATATATTTGAATAACTTGTTCCCATTGAATAACCAATAAAACCGCCAGTTGATAAATCACCAATTCCTAAAGAACCTATTTCTCTAATTGCTAAAACATTGGCATTATTAGCATAAATATTTATATTTTTAAAAGTATAATTAAAAACTTCTTTAGATATTACGCCAAATACTAATCCTGCTATACAATGTTCTTTGTCAGTTATTATATCTATCTCTTTTCCCCCTATATGATTGGCAGAACTTGTCTGTATAGCACTGACTTCAAAGGATGACTGTTCACTAGATATAAATATCTCGCTCCTTTGATTTTCTGACAAAGCATTTATATTAAACAAACCTTTAGCAACGATTCCACCTGCAATACTTTTACCAAAAGTATTGTTTTCATTTTCTTTACCATTTTGTAAAGATTTAATACCATAATTACCATTAAACAAATACCGATAGTTATATACTATTTTTCCATCAATTTCTGTAGTTGTAATTGAATTTTTAAACTCTTCATTAGCATTTAGATTATTCCCTAAAACATAACCAAAAAGACCAGCTGTATATAAATTGGCTTGGCTATTGCTATCTAATGATTGAGCCATAAATAAAGATTGCTCACTATCACTATTATTAAATTGAATAACTCCCACATCTAAACTAGCATTAGCATGAGCATATCCTATTAATCCTCCTATATAAGCATTGCCAATATTAATACTAGCATATAACGTTTGTTTTTGATTACCATTGAAATGGATATTGTTAATTCTTGTATTCTTTGTAATATCAAGATATCCAAAAAGATTTCCTGCGTAAATATCGATATTGGTATTATAATTTCCTGTCCTAAAATTACTAATATCAATTGAAAGTCCTGATGTATCCACATCAAAACTATTAACATAAACATTTGTTCCCAATCCTGATACTAAACCAGTGTATATCTTATGACTAGAATTTGATTGAATAATCCAACTTCCTTGATTACCATCATATTTAACTGTATTAACTTCATCAAGACCACCACTCATCTTGCCAGCAATTCCCCCAACATAAATTGTAGCATCATTAGCATTAATACCTATACTTAATTTTAATGTGACATTAGAAATTAAAGCCTCATTTATTTCTCCTGCCATTCCTCCTGCATAAATAGTATTTTGTCTAATATTATCATTTTTACTAATTCCAATACTAGTTGTAATATTCAAATTTCTAACAACCGCTTCTTTATCTAGATAACCAAAAAGACCATAATAATTATCACCGCTAGCCTCAATGGTACTTACTGTTAAAAAAATGCTTGAAATTTCATTATTACTTAATCCACACATTACACCTCGAAATGGTCTGTTTTTATTGCCAATTCCTGTAAAGTTTTCATCATATAAAGATAAACTATTAGCAACTAAAAAGTATCCAGTTTGAAGGCGATCATATAAATTGTGATTAATAATAAAATCAACTTTTTCTTTATTGGTTGTAAGATTTATATATTCATTAAATTTATCATAAAAGTTATCATATTTTTGAATGATAGCTGTATCGGTATTCTTAACATTATTCCCATAAGCAATAATATCTTGTAAATCAATTAAATCTTGTGCTGTTTCAATTAAAAAACGATTATACATATATCTACCATAATCTTCTGCTGTTGCATCTTTTCTAATAGTTGCAATATTCATATTAGAATTAGGAACAAAAGATAACATACTAGTAGTGGCTCCATTTTGAGGTAAAGCTTGATTGTTATCATCCATAACGACCCAACTTTGAAATATTCTTGATTCATTAATGGCTCTAATTATAACTTCCGTATTTTCCTCTACAGTATAAACATCAACATCTAAATTACTATTCTTCAATTTTACTCCTTGACCACTAACATAAACACTAATTGTAGAAACTTTATTAACTGTTAAGGTATATTCTTCGGCTGCATTTACTTTATCTTTTGGTTTAATAACAAAAGTAGTTATACAAATAATAACTATTCCAATTAAAGCTAACACTATTATTGATCCAATTGTAAAAATCCTTCTCATCGTTGCTATCTCCTTTCTTTTTTATTTGGTAACAAGATTAACAACCTCTTGCTCTATATTTTCATCATTTTTATTAGGCAAGTCATCTTTTTTAATGTGTTTATATCCTCCATATTGTTCATCATATAAAACATAGGTTTCTAAATCATCATTTTTCTTGACACATACTTCAATTTTAGCATCTATTGTATAAGTAACTGCTGTTGGTAAAAAATTTAAATTAAAATTGGATGCTTGAGGAATATATATTTCCAAATAACCTCTATCTTTTTGGGTAAAAACATCAATAATGTAAGGTTTTGTGATATCTAGATTGCTTGGATTTTCGCCAATACCTATATGGATATTATCTAGCATATGAAGATTCAACAGTAAATGATCCCAATAAATCGTAACTAAAAAAGCTTTAGAAGTATATTCATAAATTTCACCATTAATATTAGCTGTCCTTTGATAATATTCACCATTGCTTTTGTAATGTGAATATATGGTATTGGATTGAATATAAAGAACTTGATTTTGTATCTCAAAAACCTCACCAATAGTATGAGAAAAAACAATTAATTGATTGGAAACAAGAATATCAATAATAAAGACTTCTCGATAAGGTTTGATAAGTTGTACTACTATAGAAACATTTTCTACTCTTGTCATTTCAGTACTTTCTTCTCTAACCATCTGGATTGTTAAATTATGGGTTTTACCAACAGCACTTGAACCTAATTTTTCATATAAAAAAGTATAATTTCCCACATCACTGATTTCTCCATCATTTTGAACAATTGTCGATTGATATTTATACGTATCATTTCCAACTTTTTTAGGTTTTCCCCATACATCTAAAACATATAAATCTTCTTCACCATTAGGATTCTCAATAACCTCACCTTTAGAATTATAAAATTGATTAGGTTTTTCAATAATATACTCAATATCTCTTTTCGTAACATCTTCACCAATATAATTCATCAATTTGAAATTCACATATCCTTTATTATCCTCAAGCGACATACTCATATTATTTCTATCACTATTAAAATAAAGGGAAGTATATAAGGCCAAAATCTCATCTTTTTCTTGTTTAATATATCTTGATGAAGTAGGATTTAATGATATATTGACAAGTAAAATAATAACTAATAAAAATACTAACATTATTAAAAGATTTAATCGCTTATAAAATGTCTTTCTTTCAATCATAAAATCCTCCTTTTTTATTTATTAGATACTAGATGCTGCATTAATAAATAGATAAATTGATAAAGTTGCACCAAAATAGTCATCACTTGTTGTATTAGATAACTGATCATCTAAAATACAATTTATTCTAAATTCATATTTTACCTTTTCTTGATCATATGATGGTAAAGATATTTTATTGGTCAACAATGAAAATTGTGTTGTTGCCACACTTCCATCAGTTGGTACTTGTCTAAAACTTATTGTACAATTGACATCATAAGTTTGTCCTTTTACGGGAAGTGAAATAATAGCCGTTGTAATAGGAATAAACTCACCCATTAGCCCATTATAATCTAATGTTTTTAAATTGTAATTACTAACATAAAAATGATAACTTAAATCATCTCCAGGCATAACATTCATTGTTTCAATTCTTTTGTGTATGACACCATCATCCTCATATTCTGTTTCATATCCTACAATTAACTGATTATTTCTAAATAAATCTGATCTTTCATAATTAAAATATAATTTATCACCAATTGTAAAACTAGTTTTAGTTGTTGATATTTTTATATATTTTGCTAGGGTTGATGATGTTATTAAAACTACACATACAAAAACTACATATAAAATTAACAAAAATTTTTTCTTCATCATCTTCTCCTGGTATATTATTATTGACTCATTTAGTAGTCATTAAAAATATACCTTTT
>UQBM01000027.1 GCA_900539265.1 uncultured Mollicutes bacterium
GGAAAAAAGGTATATTTTTAATGACTACTAAATGAGTCAATAATAATATACCAGGAGAATACTAAAATGCTTAATGAAGATAAAATTATTATAGATGTTGAAAAAGAAAATCCCCATTTTAAACATCGAAAAAAGCGTAGTAAAATAGCAAAAAAAATTTCATCGGTAACGCCACTACTTGCCATTGTTTCCTTTTTAACACTTGGTTTTTGTTTAGATGCTTGGCACCCTGGTTGGGTCGTCTTTCTAGCTATTCCTCTTGTTGAATTAATACTAGGAGTTTTTACTAAGGAAGGCAAAGCTAAATACGTTACTATATCTATTGTTGTAAGTATTATTGGTTATTTAATTTTAGGCTTTTGTTTAGATGCTTGGCACCCTGGATGGTTGATTTTCTTTATAGTGCCAATTGTTGGCGTTTTAGTGGAATAAAAAACATTTGATATGGATTAGTAACACCCAACTTTCTAGTTAAGTGAGCGATAGATAGTGGAAATATCGTCTAGAACTTGTGCGAATGGACCATTGATGTGAAAAGAGGAAATGCTTTTCCGAATAAACCGCGTTAAGGTTATTGAGGATATAAAAGTCTATTTTATATTAAAAAAAGGTGGTACCACGAAACTTCGTCCTTTACATTGGATGAAGTTTTTTTATTTTTATACAAAATTTAAGGAGGAATATTTATGAAAACAATTATATCTGGTGTTCAACCATCTGGACGCCTAACTTTAGGAAATTATCTTGGTGCTATTAAAAATTTTGTTGAAATTCAGGAAAAGGAAGAATACGATGAGTTTTTTGTTTTTATTGCTGATTTACATGCAATAACAATTGCTAAAGAGCCTATTGCATTAAAACAAAGTATTAGGAAGCTTGCAGCCCTATATTTGGCTTGTGGATTAAATCCTGAAAAAGTAACACTTTTTATTCAATCGGAAGTTCATGAACATGCAGAAATCGGTTATTTATTACAAACTATATCCTATATAGGTGAACTTGAAAGAATGACACAATATAAAGATAAAAAAGTAAAACAAATTGAAGGTGTATCAAGTGCCCTATTGACTTATCCTGTTTTAATGGCCGGTGATATTCTTCTATATAATGCAAGTTATGTTCCAGTGGGACAAGATCAAAAACAACACCTAGAACTAACTAGAGTACTCGCGGAAAGATTTAACAATCGATTTGGTGAAACTTTTACTATCCCTAAACCTATTATTACAAAAATAGGCGCTAAAATTATGTCATTGCAAGATCCAACTAAAAAAATGTCAAAATCCGATTCACTTGAAAAATCATCAATTTATTTAGATGATCCTGAAAATATAATCCGGAAAAAAATTGCTAGTGCAGTAACTGATAGTGATGGCATTATTAAATTTGACCCTACTAACAAACCTGGCATTTCAAATTTATTATCTATTATGTCTTGTTGTACAGGAAAGGCAATTGAAACTTTAGAGCAAGAATTTATAGGTATTGGTTATGGTGAATTTAAACAAGCAGTTGCCAATAGTGTTGTAAACTTAATCATTCCTATTCAACAAAAATATGAATATTTTTTAAATCATAAGGAATTGCTAGATAAAATTTTAGATGATGGCGCTTCAAAAGCTTCCTATTATGCTAAAAAAACCCTTTCTAAAGTAAAAAGAAAGATGGGGCTTATAAGAAAATAAATGAAAAGACATTAGTTCTAAACTTTTCTTTTGAAAATGTTTAGCTAATGTCTTTTTTTAATCAATAATTTTGCCAGGATTTAAAATATGATGAGGATCAAAAACATCCTTAATACCTCGCATTATTTTAACCTGATTTGCACCTAAAAGTTCTTTCATATAAACTTTTTTAGCATAACCAATTCCATGTTCGCCAGAAACAAGACCTCCTACTTCTTTGGCTTTTTGATACATATCATTAAATATATCATTTAATTTTTTAATAAATACATCATCTGAATAATTGTCTTTACAAATATAAATGTGTAAATTTCCATCTCCTGCATGACCAAATGATGGAATTCTTATTTGATATTTTTTAGCAAGTTCATATGTAAATTTTATGTAATTAGCAATTTCGCTACGAGGAACAACCACATCACATTCATCCATTTGAGTTGTAGATGCCTTTATTGCCTCTAGGAAAGCTCCTCTCGCTTTCCATACTGCTTCTTTTCTTTCTTCTGTATCAACAATAAATACATCCGTCGCCCCCAATTTTTCTAAACATATATCAGCTGCAACTTGATAATTATATTTTAATTCTTCTTTATTTCTACCTTCAAAAGTAAGTAAAAGATACGAATCACTTTTAGTATCAGGAAATTTTTTTCCCAAAAACTCTTCCGCAAATAATATTGTATTTCTTTCAAAAAATTCAATTGCGGTTGGTGATACTTTAGCTTTAATTATTTCTGGAACAGCATCCAATCCATCTTGCTCTGTTTTAAAAGGAACTAGTAAACTAATACTTTCAATAGGTTTTGGTTCTAATTTTAAAATAGCTTTTGTAATAATTCCTAAGGTTCCTTCACTACCAATCATAAGTTGTTTTAAAGGATAGCCAGTTGAATCTTTTACAACCTTTCGCCCAAACCACTCAATATCACCATTAGGTAAAACAACTTCTACTGCTCTAACCCAATCTCTTGTAACACCATATTTAACAGCTCGCATACCACCAGCATTAGTTGCAATATTCCCTCCAATTGTTGCACTTTTTTCTCCTGGATCTGGTGCGTAAAAATATCCTTTTGGTTCTACATAATCATATATTTCCATTAAAAGTACACCAGGTTCTACAGTTAAAGTCAAATTAGCCTCATCTAATTCAAGAATTTTATTCATTTTAGAAGTATTAATAATAATTCCACCATATAAAGGAACACAAGCTCCAACAAGACCAGTGCCGCTACCTCGTACCACTACTGGAATATAATGTTCATTTGCATATTTCATTATATTTGATATTTCTTTAGTAGTTCTGACATAAAGCATTACTTCTGGTTTTCCTGTAACTGTACCTAACTCATCTTTCATAAAATCTTCAGAAATATTTGTTCCCCAAATAAAATCTTCTTCACTGACAATGCTCTTCAAATATTCCAAATCTTCTTGATTAATTTTATTATATTTTACGTCTTTCATAAATCCTCCTATATTAAACCTTTATCCTTTTTTATATTGGCAATTAAATTAGGAACAACTTTATAAATATCACCAACAATACCATAATGTGATACATCAAAAATTGCTGCAGAAGGATTATCATTTACTGAAATAATCAATTCACTACCATTCATACCAGCAGTATATTGAACAGCACCACTTATTCCTAAATTTATAATCAATTTAGGAGCAACAGTTCTACCACTTAAACCAATTTGGAATTTAGCATCTTTCCATCCCGCCTCAATTAGAGGCCTGGTTACCGCAACAACACCGCCAAGAAGATTTGCTAATTCTTCTGCCATCTGTAAGTCCTCTTTAGATTTAAAAGCTCTTCCACAAGCTATGATAACATCTGCTTCAGAAATATCTGTAACCTTCTCTTTTTCTTTACTATCAATAGTTCTAATATTACTACTCATATCTAGTTTATTAATGTCCATATAAACCTTTTCACCAAAAGGTACAACTTTATCAGGCTTTTTAAAAATCTTATAGCGAACAGTAGCCATTTGAGGACGATTATTTGGACAAATAATTTGAGCCATAACATTTCCTCCAAAGGCTGGTCGAACTTGAATTAAATCAGTATTTTCTTTCATCCCAAGCATTGTACAATCAGCAGTTAACCCTGTTCTAAAATGAGCTGCTATCCTTGGAGCTAAACTTCTACCAAGCGAAGTTCCTCCATATAAAACAACTGTTGGATGAATTTTATTTATAAAATCTTCAAGACATCTAGCATATCGTTCCATATTGAATTTCTCGTATTCTGAGCTTTCATAAATAAATATTTTATCTACTCCATACTCTAAAATTTCAGTCAAATATTTATCATTATTTTTCTTTGAACCAATTAAAATAGCATAAACAGGATGTTTAATTACTTCCGCAAGTTCTTTTGCCTTCCCAATTAGTTCAAATGATACAGGATGAATGCCATCTAAATCAGTTTCAATAAAAACACTAATACCTCGCCATAACTTTTTATCAATTTTGGGAGTTAAATCCTTTTCAATAATTTCTGTTACTAATCCATCCGGTCCTTTTTTTACACATAAACCACAATTTTTACATCCAGCTGTAAAATTTAGTTTTCCATCTATATATTCAAGCCCACCAAAAGGGCATACTTTCATCACTGCCTCAACAGTTTGATGATTAATTTTATCCTGATTTATTACTAACTTTTTAGCCATTCTATCACCTATATATATTTTTTATCCTTTAATATTTTTGTAAGGCTATCTATTTGCTCATCTAACGAACCTTTAATAACAATTTTATCCGTATTCTTTGATGGCGGAAACATCTTTTCAACTTGTGTTGGCGAGCCTTTTAACCCATAGTGACTTTCATCTTGATCAACTACGTCTGAAAAAGTTACAACAGGAATCTCAATGTTTTGAAAATTCTTTCCCCTTTTGTAAGATGGTAATCTTGGAGTAATATGCCCTTTATCAATAGTAATTAGACAAGGGAGTTTTACCTCATAAGTTTCAATAGTTTTATCCATTTGAGCTCTTACTATAATAGAGTCGTCTTTTACTTCCAAAACTTTTTCAACATAAGCGACATGTGGAATCTGAAGGTATTCAGCCATCTCTGCTCCTACTTGAGCAGTATCCCCATCTGTTGTTTGTTTACCACATATAATTAAATCAAAATTACCTAATTTTTTAATACCTTGACTAATAGTATAAGCAGTTGCAACAACATCTGCTCCTCCAAATTTTCTATCGCTTATTAGAAGCGCCTCATCACATCCCATCCAAAGAGACTCTTCCAAAACAGCTTTAGCAGGACCTGGTCCCATTGAAATAGTCTTAATAGTAGCACCATTTTTTTCTTTAATTCTAAGAGCCGTTTCAATTCCATATAAATCATATGGATTCATTTTTGTATTGTTTCCATCTCTAATCAATACTCCTGTTACAGGATCAATCTTTACATCTGAAGATGCAGGAACCTGTTTTATACATACAACAATATTCATTTTTTCACCTATCCTTATTTTTTATTTATAAACTCCATTACTTTTTCATTTAATATTTTTCGATACATTACTTTAGTATAGCAGTGCTCTGATCCATTAATTAATACATATTCACTATTTGGATATAATTCATCATATTTTTTACTATACATTGGTGGAACTGACTGATCAGCTTTGCCCTGAATAATCAAAACAGGGAGTTCAAAAGTCTCTATATCTTTATACATATCATACCCTTCGAGGGTTTTATCCATTTTAATATTCATATAATATCCACCCATATCAATATTACCATTCTCATCGATCAAATGGTTTTCAAAACGACTATGAATCAATTTGGCAATATTTCCTGCTGGAGATAATAGAATCAACTTGGTTATATAATCTTTCATTTCAAGTGAAATACGACTTGCAACAGCACCACCCATTGAAAAACCTAATAATATTATCTTTCTATTATTATTCAGTATAAATGCTTCTTTGATAATATTTCTAGCATCCTCTAATTCTGTAAAAAAAGTAAAATCTTCAAAATTTCCATCACTTTCCCCACTTCCCATAAAATCATACCTTAAAGTAGCAATTTTATTATCCGTTAGTGTCTGAGTAAGTTGTTTAAATAAATACCCATTTTCATTCTTATGACCAGTAAACCCATGCAACATCACAACAAGATCCGTAAATTCAGATTCTGGTTTTGAAAATAATCCTCTTAATGTATAGCCATTTGAAATTAATTCACAAAATTCAATTTTCATTTTTATTCCCCATATTTTCTTTTAAAATTTTATTAATATTTCTATTATACTTCTTTAATAACATAGCTATCTTTTTTTTATCTTTAGTATCTAAAAGATATGATAAAATAACTGCTTTGACATCATGATACTCATTAAACAATTGGGTTGCTTCTTCTTTACTATAATCAGTTGTTTCACAAATAATTGCAATACTTCTTGCAACTAACTTTTCATTAGTAGCTTTTAAATCAACCATTAAATTTTGATATACTTTACCAAGTTTAATCATAGAAGCAGTAGAAAGCATATTACAAACTAATTTTTGAGCTGTTCCTGATTTCATTCTCGTTGAACCTGTTATTGCCTCAGCACCAGTAATAACTTCTACAGGAAAGTCAACCATTTTAGCAAGAATAGATTCTTTAGAAGTTGTAATACAGCCACAACTAGCCCCAACATTTTTTGCATATTCAATACCACCAATTACATAAGGAGTTCTACCGCTTGCAGCAATTCCAACAACAACATCTTGCTTTGATAAGTTAATGTTCTTTAAATCCTCTACCGAAAGTTCTTTTGAATCCTCTGCTTTTTCTACTGCCTTTACTAAAGCCTGTTTACCCCCTGCAATTAAGCCAATAACCATATTTTGATCAACCCCAAAAGTTGGTGGACATTCTGATGCATCAAGGACACCAATTCTACCTGAGGTTCCAGCTCCAATATAAATCAATCTCCCCTTATTCTCAAAAGCTTCAACAATTCTATCTACTAATAATTTTATTTGAGGTAAAGCTTTTTCTACTGCAAGTGGAACTTTTTTATCCTCAGTATTTATTTTTTTCAAAATCTCTATTGTTGATAGCCTATCAATATCCATTGTATTTTGATTTCTAGATTCAGTTGTAATTTGTTTAATATTAATTTCACTCATATATTTATTCCTCGCAAGGTGGATTTGTTATATTTCCTAAAATAACTGCCTTTTTTGCTCCAGTAACAAATGGAAGATTTGATGGTTGATTTAAAATTGTCATATGACCTAAAATAGCAAATCCAAAAGCTTCATATGCATCTATTTGATCACTTATAGTAATTTTAGCCGCTAAATTTTTTCTTAATATATCAACCAAAAACTGATTGTGTGCTCCCCCACCCGATAAGACTATTTCATCAATATCAGGTAAAAATAAGTTATATTCTTTAATAATAGTATAGGCAGTATAAGCTGTTATAGTAGCAATTACATCCTCATTTTTTGTAGTATAATTTTTAATTTTAGAAATTAAATTATCTAAATATTGATCATTATACTTTTCTCGTCCAGTGCTTTTTGGATATGGGATATATAAATAAGAATCTTCTAAAATCTCATTTAATACTTCAATAATAATATTTCCTTTTTTTGCAATATTTCCAAAAGCATCATAAGGCAAATTATATAATTTTTGCATTGCACCATCTATTAACATATTGCCAGGTCCTGTATCAAAAGCAATCACATCATCAGGATTACCATTTTTTTTCAAATAACAAACATTACCTATACCACCAATATTTTGAAAAGCAATACTCTTGTTTTGATTTTTATATAATTGATAATTTACAAAAGGAATGAGTGGGGCTCCACTTCCACCAGCAGCCATATCCATCGTTCTAAAATTACTAATAACTTTTTTATTAAATTCATAGGCAATAACAGCAGGTTCACCAATTTGCAAAGTAGAAGAAAAATATCCATCCATATGATTGGGATTATGCCAAATCGTCTGACCATGCATAGCAATGAACTCTACTTCTTCCATATTACAACTTGTATCATTTACAAATTTTTTAATCGCTTCTACATACGCATAGGCAATTTCATAATTTAAACTACAAATCTTTTGAACCGTTGATGTGTCATTTTTTGACACTTCCTTAATTTTGTTAATTAAACCTAAACTATAATTATAACTTTTAAATTTTTCCACCTCATACTTATAATCATTTTCAATCTTATTAATATTAACAAGACAAATATCTATTCCATCAAGTGAGGTTCCACTCATAATTCCAATAGCTTTCATCATTATCTCCTATTCATTAACTAGTAATTGCAAATTTATAAACTCCAAATAATTGTTCACCATAATTTATTTTATACCTCAATTTGATCTTGATATTATACATATATTCTTTAAATCCTTCAATAATATACTTACCATCGTTATCGATAAAACCACCTGTTAAACCAATAATAGTATTATTTTTTAAATCCAATTTTTTCATTAAATTTATTGTTTGTTTGGCAAGTTCAAAACCTTCATTTTTTAATAATTTAATAGCCTGTTTATTCCCCAATTTTGCTTGTTGTTTAAAAAATATACTGAGTTTTGCAATTTCATCTTTTGAGTGTTGATAAAACAAATGATTCAATTCTCTAACATTTGCTATTTTATAATTATTTAAAAAAGCATATTCCAAATCATCAAATTGTATACCCTCTTCATATTTATCAATAATCTTAACACAAAAATCATGAACAATTGCATATGCACTACCCTTTTCTCTTAGTAAATGACCCCAACCTCCAATTAACATAGTTTCATTATGGTTTTTACCAAAAATTGCAACACCTGTTCCAGCAATTACAACCATTCCCGCATCTTTACTATTTTCTAAAACTGAATATAGTGCAGTTATAGTATCACTTGTTATAATACATGTAGAAAAATATTTTTGTTCAAAATAATGCTTAACATCCTCTATACTAGGTAATGCACTAATTCCAGATACTCCAAAAACCATTTTGATAATTTTAATTGGATTGGGATAATGATTGATTGCATCAATAATCGATTTTTCAATATTCAAATACCATCTATCATAATTAACTGCTGGAGAACCACTTTCTGAAAAACCTCTTGCTAATATTATACCATCTTTTGAAAAAATAGCTGCCTTAGAGGTAGTACCTCCTGCATCAACACAAATATAAACTTCTTTTTTATTCATACTTTTTTTCTATAAAACAAAAAGGTTTTCCTTTTTTTATCTGTTCAATTATTATCTTACTAATATTTAAATGTCCAATAACATTTACTCTTCTATCTGGTTCTAAATTTTTTAAAATAATATTTATCTCACCACTATATCTTAAAAAATCCTTATTATCCACAGTTAAATCATAAATCTTTCTTTCACAACCATTATTAAATGGTGTTATTTCCAATTGCCTTTTACCACTTATTCTTAATAATTCATCATTATAATCTGTTCTGATATGAAAAATATCACTAATAAAATCAAAGTTTTTAAACCCATTATAAGGCTCAAACTCAATCATAATTTCTTCTTTTTGATGATATGATAAAAGTTTTAATTCCTCATTTGAGGCATATGCATCCGAAAACAATATTTCATCTATCTCACACGCTTTAAATTCCTCAATGGCTAAATTTAAGTTTATTTTGCGATGATTTTCGACTGTTGGTAAACCCTCATACATAGGAGCTCTAAAACTACAATGCGATGGTATAAATCCACTAACCGTAATACCAAGATGATGATAAAATTCAATCGTTTTTTGGCAAAACTCAATTGTATGCCCTGTATGAAGTTTGGGATAATAATTAAAACTAGCACGTATCTGCTTGGAGTTTAAACCTTTTTTAATAAGTTCTAATATTGTCTCTTGAGAAAAAGTAGAAGCATTTATTTCAATTTTGTATTTTTTTTCATTGGAAAATTTTATTATTTCATCATAATTAAAACCATAATCTAATCTCAAAGCATATAAATTTGGTGGCAATGTAATTTTATCATATACTTTTTTAGAAATATCTAGTGATAATTTCATATCTAATTTACAAACCTCATCAATCAATTCTTGCAATTCTTCAATATTAAAATTAGCTTCACTAATATGAGCAGAAGTAAAAACAATTTCATATCCTAATTGTTTAGCATTTCTAATATATTCAAGATTTTTAAAGTGATTATATTGAGATAGTCCTATATAAACAGATACACCCTTTTTAAACATATTCTACCACTATTTATAGATATAGTATTTTTTACTTATATTAAAAAAATTCTTTGAATCAACCTCAAGATTTTCAAGTTGTTCTTTAAGGGGAATCGTATTTTCAATAATAGCATCCTCCCCTGCTTCAAAATGGAATAGAGTAGGTCTTCCTTTAGTATATGGTTTATTTATTTCAAAATAATCTTTATATTTTGTTCTAATATGATAAAGCATTGTCCAACTAGTTTTTACAGCCTCAAAAACTTTTCTATCGGTTATATGTAGGAAAACTCCTCCACACAATGTCTTTTCATACTTTGAAAAAGTAGGTGTAAAATATTGAGGTCTAAAATATACTCCCTTTAAGTTGTAACTATTAAGTTCTTCTGCTAATCTTTCTGACTTTATCCAAGGAGCTCCTATTAACTCAAAAGGAGTTGTCGTTCCCCTACCTTCTGAAACATTTGTTCCTTCAAAAATACATGTTGCATTATAAACATAAGCGGTAGCAATAGTAGGAAGATTAGGAGTTGGTATTACCCATGGTAACTTAGTATCTTCGAAATCCATCCATCTTTCATAATTTAACATAGGAATTATTGTTAATTTACAATTTATTTTATATTCCTCATTAAATAATTTTGCTAACTCACCCATTGTCATTCCATGACGCTGAGCAATTGGATAATATCCAACGAAAGAACGATACTTATCAACGTCTAATTTATTACCTTCAACTTTTTCACAATTTATTGGATTAGGCCGATCAAATACAACAAACTCTTTATCAAATTCAGCACATGCTTGCATACAATATGCCATTGTATAAATAAATGTATAATATCTTGAGCCACAATCTTGAATATCAATTGACATAATATCAATTTTATCCATTATTTCTTTTGATGGTCTTCTGGTTTCCCCATACAAACTATATACCATAATTCCTGTTTCATCATCAACATACGATTCTAAATGCTCACCTGCTTGAATACTTGCTCTTATTCCGTGCTCGGGAGAAAATAATGCTACTAAATTAGTTTTTTCATTAAGAATTTCAATTGAACTTTTAAAATTTGAAGCTATACCTGTTGGATTTGTAATAAGTCCTATTCTTTTTTTGGCAAAAACAGACTTAAATTCATCTATTCTCTCTATTCCTAAAATCGTTTTTTTATTTGTCATCTTTGATATCCTCCTCTACTTTTTTATTTATTTCTTCAAAATCAATTTTTGCAAAACGATAATAAATTGGAGTAGTAATCTTTATTACTAAATAAAGTGGTAAACTAATACCAATAATCATCCAAATTCCTAAAACCCAAGGAACAAATAAACATAATACTAAAACACCTACAATTACAATAACGGCAAAAAGCATTAATAGTGTTGTTAAAAAATATCTTACTGAAACATACATTGATGTTTTAAAAATTTGTATATTATTAAGTTTATTAAAAGTAATAATAAGTAATGGTGTATGAACAATGATAAAAGTAAAAACAATAAGACAAATTACAATAACAACAATTCCAATTTGAGCAAAAATCTCCATCATTTCACTATTTCCAAAATCTTGATAACTCCAAAAGAAATATCCATAAATTCCTGCTGCAAAACTTAATAGAAAAAATAACCCCATTAAAAATGATTTCCCAAAATACGTTTTAAAATTTTTGAAATAAGGTTTAAAGATAGCGGTTTCTGTTATATTATTTTTTATAGTAGCAGTAGCCGCAACGATTGCGGGAAATATTGTTACAACTGGAATTGAAATTATTATTATTAAAAGATTGATTACTAATAGTTTATATAATAAATCAAAAAATCGATAAGTCTTTGATGAGTATTTTTTTTCGATATTCTCAATCTTCATATTCAGATTTCCTTTCATCAGATTACTTATATATTATATCATATTTTTTTATATTAGTCTTTTATAAAGTAATAAAAAATATTGTTTAATAAATATGAAAAAAGTTCCCCTAACATTAGGAGAACTTTTAACATCTATACTATCAGATTATAATATTAAATATTATATCCATCCCATATCACGAAGTGCTTGTTCATAAGCTGGTTGAATTGAATTTAATTCAGTAGCAGCAGAAATTGTTGAATTTGAACAAATCTTTGAAGCAAGTACCCAGAATCCATTAGGACCAAAGTGTGATCCACCACCTGCTGTCATTGAAATTAAATCTAGTAATTCAAAATATGTTTTACCTTGTACTGACATGATTACATCAGCATAAATTTCATGGTCAAACTTAGTTAATAACCAGTTACGATATGCTTCATCTTCTTCAACTTCAGCAACATCAGGATCTGCTCCTAATCCATCATATAAATCATAAATTACTGCAAATATAATTTTATTATCAATTTTTTGTTTTCCGTTTTTAGTATCTAAAATAGAATAACAACTTGTTGAAGTATAAGGGATTAAGAAATTTGAATTAGATAAGTCTAAACCTTTAATATATTCACCACTATCTTTAACTAATTCTAATGGTTCATCATTTGCGTTAAGTATAGCTTCACTTGAATCAAACGTTATTATTGGAGTTCCACCTTGACCATCTGCTGTTGGATATGGAACTGCTCCAATTGAGAATGTACATTGTGCTGGATCAAATCTTGATGCATCGTCAATAAACCATAAATCGCCATGTACAATTGCACTACGTCCTTGTAGAAAAGATGTGGCAACATCTTCTACACCTCTTGGTTCATAAGCTGATGTTGATCTTAAACTTTGAATTTGGGTAACTTTATTGATTACTTCTGGTGAAGTTAAACCTAAACTTGGTCTAGATGTTGAGATTCTAACACCACTTGCTGCAGTTGCACCAATAATGAATTCAGCATATCCTACTGATAATGCATAATATTTAGAACCATCAGATGAAACTTTTGATGATAATGCAGTTTGTAATTCATTAACATATTGTTCAAATTTTGTCCAAGTCCATTCACCTTTTAACCATAATTCAGCAGGATTTTCAAGTCCACTTTTAGCAATTAAATCTTCGTTGAAATACATAAAATAATCTGGTCTAACACTACCTTGAATATATCCGTATACTCTTTGTGATGTAGATGCTACTTGATTATTTGTTGAATCTTGTTGATATGTTCCTGGAACATATTCTTTTGAACCTTTTGATGTTTCAACATATCCTATTTCTGTAAAAATACCCTCAGTAACACGACCTTGTTGATCGATTCTAGCAAGTTCAGCTAAGCAACCAGCAGAAACTAATGTTGGAATCCAAGAACTTGCAATATTAACAACATAGTAATCATTGTTTGCAAACCAGCCTGATGGTTGATTATCCTTAATGTATTTGATACGAGAAGGACCCCAAGAAGCAGAATCATCCCAATTTACATATGAAATCATAATTCCATATTTTGATTCTACATCACGTTGATGTCTTTGTTTAATGTTTTGTGAAGTTCCTGTATAATTAGTATTAAATGGATCAAATTGTTCAACTGGTAATACTAAAATTTTGAACTCTAATTGGTTACCTTTCCAGCCACCTGTTTGTTGATTTGGTTCCCATTTTGGTGTATAAACTCCTGGAGTACTTCCACCATTTTTAGTCCAAGATGCAACTAATGTAATATTATCTTCAATCTTAGTATTTGTATTAAATTGACTACCATTTAAAGTCCAATAATTGAACGTATAACCTTCACGTGTAGGTGTTGGAAGTGTTGCTATAGTAGTTCCTTCTGGAACTCTAATTGTAGAAGTCTCACCAGCTGGAAGTGTACCACCATTTACATCTAATGTTACTGTAAAGTAATTTACATCACTTTTTTCTTCCCAAACTGCTCTTAAAACAAAACTTTCTTTTACTGGAGTTGTGAAATCATAAGCTGAATCACCTTTATTCCAGCCCTTAAAATCAAATCCCTCCCTTGTAGGATCTGCTGGTTTTGTTACAGTTTTACCATATTCAACTGTTTGTGGAGATACAGACGAACCACCACTCGTTGTAAAGGTTATTGTAAAAGTTTTTACTTTCCAAACGGCATTTAAAGTAATGTCTTCTTTTACAGCTGATGAGAAATTATATTTAGAATCACCTAAATACCATCCATCAAATTCGCTTCCCTCTTTTGTAGGATCTGCTGGTTTTGCTACAGTTTTTCCCTTTTTAACTTCAACTGGATCAATACTTGTTCCACCATTTGAGTTAAATGTTACTGTAAATTTCTTTGAACAACTAGTCAAAGTAAAAACAGCAATGATTGTTAGTAAAAATACTAAAAATCTTTTTTTCATTTTTTCACCCTTTCTATTTTTTATTTATTGTTTTTGTCATATAAAAATATGACTTAAAAACCTCAAAACCAAATTGTCGATAAAAATCTAATAACCCTGTCCAATCAATAATAATGTTACTTACATTATTGTCTATTAAAACATTATGGGCATAGGCAACGATATCATAGCCTATATTTTTATTTCGGTATGAGGTATCTACTCCAAGTGGACCAATTCCACCAAGAGCCATAAAACGTTTACGCCATGTTAGGCTGTAACTACTCAATAATATGTCTGTTGTTGGTAAACCAATTTTAGCAAAAGCACAAATAGTATTATTAATAATTCCAACTACATATTCTTTTCCTGTACCACCATTTTTAAAATAGTCAATTGTCTCTTTTTCCCAACGACCTGGCCAATTTCTTTGTACAAAAGCAATCAATTGTTCTTTATCATCTATTGAACATATTCTATAATTAATGTCAAGATTTCTAAGTTTTAACTTATCATCATTTTTTAAATAACTACTTTTTATTAGATCATAGGTATCATAGGTTCTTACAAAACCTCTTTTTTCAAACCAATTTGCACTATTTTTTAAATCTACTGGTAATCCAGGAAAATAATTTAAATAATCCTTACCAATATAAAGATTTTTTTTGCCTAATTTTTTCAAATTTAATTCAACTAAATCTAATAATTTTGTTCCAATTCCGTTTCTTCGATTTAATCTATTTACATAAAACAAACTAATCCAACAATTTTCATCATATGTATTAATATAGAAATCCTCATTCCAAACTTTACATATAATAAAACCAATTAAATTATCATCATTAGTTACAACATATGAATATTCTAAAGAGGCATTTAATAAATTTCTTTCAAATAATTCCTTAGAAATAGGATATATTTTACCATATTCGTTATTCCATAGGTAGTAAATATTTTCTTTTTGCTTATAATCTTTTAATCTTAAATATTTCATTTAAATAAAGAGGTGAAGTCCCCTCCACCTCCGACTTTCAGTCACCAATTAATGTCTTTTTCTAAGAACTAAAGCAAGGAGAGTTGCAGCACCAGCAATTTCTAATACTAATACGGCACCATTCTTACATCCGCCTTTTGCATTTTCATCTAATGTTGTTTGTATACCTTCAACTTTTGCAGAAATATCAGCAACAACATCTTTTAATTCATCAATATTTTTATTGTTAGTAACATTATTATTTTCAACTAATTCAAATAACTCATTAATTTGTGCTTGTAAGGACTTAATTAATCTATCTTGAGTTTCTTGTGTATCATAAATATCATTAACAATATTTTTTAAACTTGTAAGTTGATTATTCAAATCATTAAATGCAGTTGTTAAATCCTCTTCAACATATTTATCAGCAACTATTACTAATGTATAATCTACACTTCTAACATTGTTTGATTTATCATAAACATTCACTCTAATAGTTAATTGCATATCCTCACCAGGGTTTAGATTTATAGTATCAACTGGATTAGATACTTCTTCCCACCAAGTAAAAGTAGCATTCTTTAAGTCACCATCAACATTATCAACAGCAAGAACAATACCATCACGACAATCAAAATCATCACCTTGTTGAATTACAACTCTACGAGTAGTAACATTTGGAGCAGTGATATCTCTTATAGTAACATTAAATTTAACACTTGCTTTCTTTGTATGAGCATTATTCCAAATAGTTGCAGTTACTGGATAAGTTCCTTCTTTTGGATTAGCAAAATCTAAATCTGTATCAAAATCAACATATTGAGTAACGTCATTACCTAAAATATTCACACCATTGTATTGCGCATCATAAGCATTAACAAGTGTATATTGATCAATTGGAGCACATACAACTGCATCACCTTGTTTAGTAGGAATATAGAATAAATTATCTTTATTTACATTAATAATTGGTGTGTATGAATCTACAACAACATATTTAATAGTAAGTGATGAAGAAATATTAGTAGATGTATTTAAAACTTTAAATGTAACAACCCAATTTTCATTAGGAGCTTTCATTGTTGCATCTAATGTATATTGTTCCCATTTTTCTAAATTAGTTCTAGGATCAATCCAACTTTCGTTATTTCCATCACCAAAATTGAAACCAAAATATGTATGTGCTTCACCATTTAAGAAATACCAAATTGCATAGTTAATTCCTTGAGGAGAAGGGCAATAGAAACTTTGTGCTGCTTTTTCAATATTTGCTAGAGTGCCTGTATAAGTATCACCGCCAGGATATGCTAACATTGTTTGATAAATTCTATCAATTAACCAAGCCCAAGCATCTCTATTTTCTTTTACATTAAAGAATGCAGGACTATCTTCTGGATATTTATCATTTGGTGTACCATCTGGATTAGTCGCATTTGCTTCACTTGTAGCCATAAATGAACCCCAACTCCACCAAGCATGCCAATTTGCAGCAGTATCAAATGGAACTTCAGATACTTCAACACCACGATGTTTTGCAACTGCAGCTAAGAAATCATTTTTAATATCTTCAATACTTGTATAACCAGTTGATGGAGCAACTTGTGATAATGATGATCCACCATTAGTGATTGTATCAATATAAAATTCTAATGCTTCACTTGAGGCAGTATATGATGTTAAATCATCTTGAACACCCCAATATCTCATAATACCATTATAATTGATATTTTTAACTGGATTGAAGACATTTCCTTGCATAACTTCAACTACATTTTGACCAGCCAATAATTGATAAGAAGTACCATCAATAACTTTGTCATCAAATGTTAAACCTGTTACTGAGAAATTATATGTTCTTTGTTCAGCTATACCAATCATTACAGTATTGCCTTCTTCATCTTTTACTTCTTCTCCATTCGCATCTTTTTTAGCTAATTGAGTTCTACCATATAAGTAACCATTTAAAACAGTTGATTTAAAGAATTCATTAGTAGTAGCAAGTCCTCGATCTAAAAATCCAAAGTCATATACAAATCCACCTGCAGGAACTCTATATGTTTTAGTACATGCACGAGTTGTACTATTAGCAATTTGTATAGCTTCTGCTTCCTCTTTTCCTTGCGCCATTAATGTTTTAACATACGCTGTGATTTGATCGCCTTTAATAATGTGAGCAGAGTTATCAGCACTACCTACAAAAGCAATACAAATATAACCACCATCTCTTTCATAGCAGTAATCCCATAAATTTGGATCCCAACCATCAGCTAAATATCCTACTTCATTAACATTCTCTGGTGCTTCTTCAAAGAATTCCCAAACGAATCTTGAATAAAACATTCTATCTTCATCTGTTTCAACTTTAATTGTTTCATCATTTTCGTCCAAAATAGGATTTCCTTCTTCATCAACCATATCTACCATTACTTTATCGCAAACAACGCCATCTTCAATTTTAGTAACAGCACCATCAACATAACAATATTCTGGAGTAAATTTATAATCTCCTTCATCTGATGTATATTGTTCATCTAAACCAATACCTCTAATAACTTGACCTTTGGCATTAAATACAATTGATCTATTATAATAATTTGTACCTTCATCACCAAGACCAAGTTGAGTTGGATCAAACTCAATATCTTCACCAGTAATATTTGTTCTCATATGTGACAATGATGGGTCAGAAGCAGCACCATTTGCAGCTTGTTTACCATCTGAAAATTTAGTAGCAATTACTTGTCCCGCTTCATCTTTTTGATAAAATAAAATATTTTTACCAGCACCAATAATAGGTTCACCATTTGTATCTACTGCGGTTGTATGACCACTAAAATATACTGCATAATATTTTCCTGTTGGTTGACCACTTTCATCTAATTGAGCAACCCTTAGTCTAGTTTCATTCCATGGATACATTCTAGCAGTGCCTTGCCAGTTTGGATCCTCCTTAGCGTCATTGTCATAATAATTTGGAAAAGTAGTCATAATACTATCCATAATATATACGGCAATTTCATCATCTAATAATGTTGGATCTTCTGTAAACTTATCTGCAGCTTTTGCTGGATTATTTACTGCAAAAACACCAACTAATGCAATTGTGAGCACTAATGTACTCAAAAAAGCAAAAACTTTTTTCATAAAATATTTTCCTCCTATTTATATATTTTGAAAGCGTTTGCGATTATATTATAGCATATCGATAAATCATTTGCAAGAAAAAAAGCATAATTTTTTAAAAACGTTTACACAATTTTTAACAAATTTGATATTTTATACTAAAAAAAGAAAAATCATCCAAAAAAGTAATTTTTTTTACTTTTATTAATGGATGATTATCTGTAATTTTTTAATTTTTTAAATTACATCTTTGAATATGCATCTTGATCAATAATAACTGTAACATCTGGATGTTTATGTAAAATAGATGCTGGAAAATCAGTTGTAATATCGTCTTTTAATAATTTTACCACTGTATCAGCTTTATTAACACCACTAATTAACATTAGAATTTTTTTAGCTTTCATAATATTACTAATTCCCATTGTAATTGCATGCGTAGGAACTTCATCTAATGAGTTAAAGAAACGTTTATTGTCTTGTCTTGTTTTATCAGTTAATTTCACTACAAATGTCTCTTGATCAAAATGAGTACCAGGCTCATTGAATCCAATATGACCATTACCACCAATCCCTAGTAATTGTAAATCAATTGTAACCTTATTAAGCATATCGTTATAAATTTTACAATCATCTTCAAGATGATCATTAGAAACAGTCGGTATATGTACATTTTCTTCATTTATGTCAACATGATTAAAAAGATTGTCATGCATAAAATAATAATAACTTTGTGGATGCTCTTTACTAATGCCACAATATTCATCTAAATTATAAGTTTTTACATTTTTAAACGAAATTTCTTTATTTTCATAGGCTTTGATTAAATTTTTATAAGTACCAATTGGACTACTACCTGTTGCAAGACCTAATGTACAACTAGGATTATTTTTTATCATATCACCAATAATTTGAGCACCAAGTTCACTCATAGCTTCATAATCTTTAACTACTATAACTTTCATTTTTAATTTCTCCTTTAATTATTTAACGCTAACAGGTAAGATTCCTTTTGCTTCAATTTCGCCTGTTAAATATTTTGCTAAGGCCTTGAAACTAAGAACACTTGCCTCATAAGCACAAACATATGTTGGAACATCTAAAACGTTAATATCATAAGGTGTTCTAACTGCAACTACAATCAATTTATTTTTCTCAATCTTATTGATTAAATCAGCTTGCGAAGAGTTAAAATTTGCATTATAACTACAATAAATTATTTTATCATATTGATGAATTTTTTTCAATAAATTTGTTTGCTCAATTTTAGTTGGAGCAATTGAAATGTAATGTTTATCAACGCTAAATGGCATATAATCGGCAAGACAACTTAAAGTATTATCATCATTTTCGACTAGTGTTACTACCTTAATTTGTGGAAAAACAACTAGTATTTTATCTTCTTTTGTAAGTGGCAAGAGATTATTATTATTTTTTAACAATGTAATACTATCTTCAGCTACTTTTTCAGCAAATTTCATTCGCGTTGGTTGTTCTAAATCTGCTTTAATGTCATCAAAACACTCAGCCATTTGACCAACATTATATTGTCTTTTATATTTCAAAATTCTTTCCACAGCTGCATCAATTATGCTAAGCGGTATTTTCCCCTCTTCAGCAAGCCTCAACGCTATTTCTGCAAACTCTTTTTGCATTTGTACATTTCTTGCACCACATAAGAGTAATATATCACACCCCGAATTAAATCCATTATATACTATTTCTTCTAAACTAAAATTATCAAAAACCGCCGACATCGTTAGTGAATCAGTAACTACTAATCCTTTGAATCCCATTTCTTCACGAAGTAATCCAGTTATAACTTTTTTAGATAGTGTTGTTGGGAACTTATCATCATATCTAGTATAAAGAACATGACTTGCCATAATACCTGGTAAATTTAAATCTACAACTTTTTTGAATGGCACAAGTTCCATTTTATCAAGACGCTCTTTATCAAAATCAACAATAGGCAGACCAACATGTGAATCAACTGCTGTGTCTCCATGACCAGGAAAATGTTTTACGGAAGTCATCAATCCCGCTTCATGATATCCTTTGACCGCCTCTTCCATATACTCTGCTACAACATTTGGATCCTCAGAATAAGATCTTACATTAATAACTGGATTTTTAGGATTATTATTTACATCCCCAACAGGAGCAAAATTAAAATTAAATCCTAAATTTCTAAGTTCTATTCCCATATTTTTGGCTAAAATATATGCATTTTCTTTATTATTTGTAGCACTAATTGCCATAGCACCTGGTGACTGAACAATTCCTTCTGTTACTCTAGCAACCATACCACCTTCTTGATCAATGGCTATAAATGGTGGTATTTTGGCATTTTTATTAATTTCTTTATTTAATTCAAATATTTGTCTTGGTGTTATACAATTATCTTTAAAATAAATTATTAATCCAGCCTCAATCTCTTCAACTTGCATTTTAAGTTCTGAACTATACTTATCCCCCGAAAAAGCGAGCCCTATCATTTGCCCTACTTTTTCTTTTAATGTCATATTTTTAATGTCTTTCATACTATATTACTTTTTCTTTCTCAATATTAAAATGGTTCCACTCAAAAGACCTATCCA
>UQBM01000028.1 GCA_900539265.1 uncultured Mollicutes bacterium
AAACTGAGGATAGTTAAATGAACAAAATTGAGGATATTTAACTTGACATTTATACGCAAGGACAAAGCAGACCCGCTCATGGTGCAAGAGTATGCAAAGGCTTGCGCGGAAAAAATGTTTGAGGGTTGCGAGTGTGTCATAGCCACGCACACGGATACGCAGACCGTCCATGCGCACATTATCGTGAATGCCGTCCACCCGATCACGGGAAAGAAACTGCATTTTAACGACGGAGATTATACGCGGCTGAAAGATATGGCGAATGAAATCGGAGAAGAGTTCGGCTTTTCATCATTGGACTTTCGGAAGAAAGCGGAGAACAAGCGAACGAACGACGAACGGCACATCATTCTCAAAGGCGGCACTTCGTGGAAAGAAGAACTGCGGGAAGTGATCGAGGAAGGCAGACAAGCAGCAGCTACGCCGGAAGAGTTCGAGGAGCACCTGAAACTCTACGGCGTGGAAATAACGCAGAGCGGAAAAGATTATTCCTATCTGCATCCGCGCAAACAAAAGCCGATCCGCGGCAAGCGGCTCGGAGAAAACTATTCAAAGGAGGAGATAGAACATTTCATTGGAGAGAAAAGACACGGGCGCAACACCCGTCCCGCTTATGCGATTGCAGGAGATGAACGAGAAAGACAAGCAGGAAATTCAGACGGCATTGCTGAAAGAAGCGTTAGCGATATCGAACGAGAGATCGAACAGCTTGATAGAACAGCAGAACAAGCTCATCGAGGGTATGCGTTCGGATATAGCGATGACGGAGTTCGAGCTGACGGAAACAACAGAGAAAGCCGTGCGGGAAATCAAAGCGACGGCGGCAAAGACGGAGCGGCTGAACGAGAACATCGCAATGCAAGTCGGAAAGGCGGTTTTGACTTCTGCAAATGAACTAAAAGCGGAAGTTCTATCGAGCGTAAAAGAAACCCTGTCGAAAACGCAGGAGGAAATTAAAAAGACGGAGAAGGCAATCGAGAAACAACGTGAGGATATGCGTATGGAGAGCGGATTCCGCAAGTTTTTATTTTGGGCGACGCCTATCCTCCTGTTTGCGCAGACAATTATGCTGATCATAGCATTGCTGTAACCGTAAAGTAAAATTGAAAAACTGACCACGGCGCAGGTGTCCCGTTAGAAAAATCGAAGAACAGGGATTGAAAGAGCGGCCACGGCAGAAATATGAGGAAAAATCCGTATGAAACGGAAACGCGTACAATGGCGCGAAAGGAGAAAAGATTATGAGAAAACCATTGACCTAACTATAATAATTCGGAGGAAAATGAGCCACGGGAAAAACAATGCAACAACTGAGCGTGGAGCATGGCTCTGCGCCTACCTCTATGAGAGAATATGAAATCGGGGGAAAGAAATACACGGTAGTCAGCCATTATGTGGGAAAAAAGAATGTAGATAACGTTTTACGCGAAATCGCCGTAAAACGCGCTTATTCTGATATGGAGAACCCGGCATAAAATAAGGAGAAGTTTCGGTCAGAGCATTGCCAAATTCGGTGTATCGTGGTATAATATCCGTACATTGAATTTGGCTGCTTTGATTGAAAAAGGAGTAAAAGAATTGAGATCAAAGCAATTACAACTGAATAGCAAAGTCGGGCTTTATATGCGTCTTTCCAAAGACGACGAGCGCGCAGGCGAATCGCTGTCCATAGAAAACCAGCGTATCATCTTGACCAAGTATGCGCAGGAACGCGGCTGGACGATTACGGATGAATACATAGACGATGGTTATTCGGGAACGAATTTTGATCGTCCCGAAGTACAAAGACTGTTAGAGGACGCCAAAACAGGAAAAATCGACACGATCATCGTAAAAGATCTATCCCGTTTCGGAAGAAACTATATCTTTGTCGGGCAATACGTCGATTATATCTTCCCGATGTATAACATCCGTTTCATCGCCATATCGGACAATGTAGATACGGCGAACACGAACAGCGCGGGCATGGACATGATGCCGATCATGAACGTGTTTAACGAGTGGCATTCTGCAAACACCTCAAAGAAGATACGCGCGGTAGCCGAGGCGAATGCAAAAGCGGGAAAATATCGCTCCACACACGCCCCATACGGCTATGTCAAGGGAACGGGCGATAAATGTTTACCCGTAATAGACGAGCCTGCGGCAAGCGTAGTAAGGCGAATATTCGAGATGAGGGCAAGCGGTAAAACATATAAAGAAATCTACACCGTTCTCAACGACGAGAAAGTACCTATCCCTGCCGTTTATCAATTTGAGAAATTCGGCATCACGAATAAAAAGCCGAATAAAAACCTGTGGGCGGACAGCATACTGCGGAGCATTCTCAAAAATCCCATGTACCTCGGGCATTTGGTGCGATTGCGTTATACGACCGTATCATACAAAAACAAGCGGCGCGTAGAGCGCGAGCCTATCGTGTTCCCAAACGCCTTTGAACCCATTATAACGCAGGAACTTTGGGAAAAATGCAGGGAATTGGACGAATCGGTATCGCACGGCAAACACACTTCATGGGGAATCATGCCGCCGCTGTCGGGCTTGATGTATTGTGCGGACTGCGGCGGAAAGATGAAACTCGGACGGCAAGACTTGAAACCGTCCAAAGCACACCCCGAAAAGCGTTCGCGCTACCACTACATCTGCGGCAATCACTCACGCTTCGGAAAGTATTATTGCTACAACCACTATATCCGCATTGAGGACATAGAGCAAATTGTACTTGACGATATTCGCTCGAAAGCGCGATTGGTGTTGGAGGACGAGGATAAAGCGAGGACAGACTTTCTGAAACATAAAGAACAGATGTCTGCGGCGCAATATAAATCCGACAGCAAAGCCCTTACGCAAAAGACAAAGCGGTACGAGGAACTCGAACGTCTGACGCAATCGGTGTACGAAGATAAAGTGACAGGAAAAATCCCCGAAGAGATTTGTCTGAAACTTCTCGCCAAATATACCGAGGAACAGAACGCATTAAAGAGCGAAATCGACGAACTTGAAAACAAACTGTCTGTCGTAACCAAAAACGAAATGGATGTGGACGAATTTATCCGTAGGTTGAAACACTACACGAATGTGCCTGAACTTACGAGGGAATTGTGCATGGAACTGATAGAATATATCACCATAGGCGCAAAGCCCGGCGATAAGACGGGCACAAGAGAAATCCACATCTACTACAAACTGTTAGGAAAAGAATCCTAACGCAATACAAACGTATTGTCCATTTGCGCAAGCAAGTAAAGTTATTTATGAAAAATATAATATTACCTATGAATTAGATGGTGGTACTAACCATATAGATAATAAAGATGAATACATTGTAGATAATTTGCCAATAAGTCTTGGCATACCTTCTAAAGATGGTTATGCTTTTGAAGGTTGGTATTTAAATGGTGAAAAAGTTACTTCCATTGCTGAAGGAACAAAAGGTGATCTTCATCTTGTTGCCAAATGGGAACTTGCTGATTATACAATTCATTATGAGTTAAATGGTGGTGTTAACCATCTTAATAACAAAAATGGGTATACAATTGATAATTTACCATTAACTTTGTATCAACCAACTAAAGATGGATATAATTTTACTGGTTGGTATTTGAATGATAAATTAGTAGAATATTTACCAGAAAATACTTTAGGTGAGATAACACTAGTAGCTACTTGGGAACTTGCCAATTATAATCTTTCATATAATTTAGATGGTGGTATTTTAGAATCTGAAAATCCGTCGACTTATAATATTAATGATGAATTCACTCTAAATATCCCAACTAAAGAGGGCTATAATTTTTTAGGTTGGTATTTAAATGATGTACGAGTAGAAAAAATTGAAAAAGGTACTACAGGAAATTTATTATTAGTTGCAAGATGGAGAACTTATCTGATTAGTGAAGTTAAAGAAGTTGATAAAGAAACAATAGTTGCAACTATTGGTATAATTACATCAATTAGTAGTAATAATAATGGTTTCTCAATTTTAATTCAAGATGATACAGATGCCATAATGGTGTATAAAATTGATTCTTCTAAATTTAACTATAGTGAGTTTTGCGTAGGTCAAGAAGTAACAATTTTGGGTGAGTATACTTTATTTAATGGTTTATCTGAAATACAAAATATTGAACAAATTGAATTTGGAGAACTAAAAGAAATCCCAGATGTAACAGAGTTAGAGTCATTACCTAATGAACAAATATTACAATCAATGCAATCAAAAATTATAAAAATAAAATTAAAATATTTAAATGGAACAGTTGGTTCTAAATCAAATGCTACTTTTATTGATAGTCTTGGTAATCAAATTGTTGTTCGTGGCGATAATACTTGGGGTAATATCGATAGTATAGTTTTAAAAGAAAATCAAGAAGTTATAGTTACAGGCTTCATTAACTGGTATAATGGTGTTCAAATTACAAATGTTAGTAATTATCAATTTATCGAACAAAAAGATGAAGACATTGCTAATGCTGTGTTAGATTCTCTAAATGTACCAACATCAATTACTCAAACCACAGACTTAGATATAATTGAAGGATTAACTTGGGAATTAGTAACTGCGAATGAGAATGTTAAAGTTGAAAATAATCAAATTATTGTTTTATCTAATGATGAAGAAATTAGTATTACAATTATTGCCAAATATTTATATAAGAATATTGAATATACCAAATCATTTGATATAAAAATTGAACAAGCAACTTCAATGTTATTTAACAATGGTGATAAAGTAATAATTCTTACAAGAAGAAATTCAGGTAATTATTTTATAATGAACAGTGATTTAGGTAGTGCTAGTACTAAACGTTTACAAGCAATAGATACGGGAACATCAATTTTAGGTGACGTGATAAATCAAGAAGAAAATCAAGTTTGGACAGTTGAAATCTCTGGTAGTAATTATTATTTAAAATCATTTGATGGTAAATATATTACTTGGATATCAGGAAATAGTAGTAGCCTTTCTGATGAAAAATATGCTTTAAATATTACATTTGATGGAGAATTTTATGAAATATCATCTGTAAGTGACTCTACTAGAAAATTACAATTAAATAATACTTCTGGAAATAATTACTTTGCCTTCTATACTAATAATCAAGCTGGTGATTTAATCATTCAAAAAGCTCAAGAATTAACTGATGAAGAAAGGGTAGATATATTTTTAAATAATTTAGAGGTTGAAACTTCTGTAAGTGATGATTTTTCATTACCTGAATCAGAAGGTCTCACTTGGAGTTTAAAAGATGGTACAAGTAATTATGCAATCTTAAGTGGTTCAACTGTTACTATAACAAGACCTGCAATTGGAGAAAGTGATGTTATTGTTATCTTTATTGCATCCTATACAGTAAATGCAATAACTAAAACTAAAGAATTTGACATAACAATTTTAGCAAATACAGGAGAACCTCAAAAAGAATGGAAATTGGTTACTGATGTTTCGAATTTAAGTATCGGTGATCAAATTATAATAGTGGCTTCAAATTATGATTATGCACTTTCTGTTACGCAAAGTAGCAATAATAGAACTGGCATAAGTATTACTAAGCAGAATAATATAGTTATTATTAATGATAGCACGCAAATTTTAACTTTGACAGCGGGTACTAATGCAAATCAATTTGGTTTTTATACAGGAACAGGGTATTTATATGCGGCAAGTTCATCTAAAAACTACTTGAGAACAACAGATGCATTGGATGATAATGGTAGTTGGTCAATTTCTATAACTACTGATGGTATTGCAACTATTAAATCAAACGGAACATATACAAGAAATTGGATTCGTTATAATACAAGTTCTAAACTTTTTGCTTGTTATAGTAATGGTCAAAATGATGTATCTATTTATAAATTAAGTTAAATACCATTATAAAATTAATGATATTAATTAGGGATGAAAAAGCTTTTTATCCCTTTTTGTTTTATAAAATTTTAAAAAGTATTAATTTCTTTTTAAAAAACAAAAAATATGATATAATATTAAAAATAGACATTAAAGGTGGTGGATTATAATGAACAATAGAATGTATGAATTAGGAAATAAGGCATCTATTATTCGGGAATTATTTGAATATGGTAAAAAACGCAAAAAAGAAATAGGCGATGATAATGTCTTTGATTTTAGTATTGGTAATCCCAGCAATCCTTCTCCAAATGTCGTAACAACTAGTTTAGTTGAACTTATTACAACAAAGAATCCAATTATTTTACATGGATATACTTCATCAGCGGGTGACTATGAAGTTAGAAAAAGGATAGCAGAGTATTTAAATACCAAATTCAATTGTAACGAGGTTGCGGAAAAAATATATTTAACAGCAGGAGCAGCGGCAGCTTTAACAATTTCTTTGAATGCTATTTTAGATTTTGGTGATGAAGTGATTGTTTTTGCTCCATTTTTTCCAGAATATCGAATTTTTGTTGAAAAGGCAGGTGGAGCTCTAAAAGTTGTGAAATGCTTAAAAAGTAGTTTTCAAATTGATTTTGCTACGTTTGAAAAGAGTATTCATAAAAATACTAAGGCAGTTATTATTAATTTTCCAAACAATCCAACTGGAACAATCTTGTCCGAGGAAGATCTTGAAAGATTATGCACGATTTTGTCATCGAAGGAAAAAGAATATCAACATGAGATATATTTAATTTCTGATGAACCATATCGCGAATTAGTATATGATGATGTTTTTATTCCTTTTATAACAAATTATTATGAAAATAGTATCGTTTGCTACTCATTTAGTAAATCTTTATCCTTACCTGGAGAAAGAATTGGTTACCTATTAGTCTCAAATAGGGCAAAAAATGGAGATGTACTATTTAAGGCAATTTGTGGTGCTGGACGAGCTTTAGGGTTTGTTTGTGCTCCAAGTTTGTTTCAATTTTTAATTCCATTTTGTCTTGGTGATACTTCAGATTTAACAATTTATAAAACTAATCGAGATTTATTATATAAGAATCTTACAAGTTATGGTTATGAGATAGTGTATCCTAATGGTGCTTTTTATTTATTTATGAAAGCTCTTGAAAGTAGTGCAGTTTCATTTTGCGAAAAGGCTAAAAAATATGAACTTTTACTAGTTCCTAGTGATTCCTTTGGCTATGACGGATATGTTAGGATTTCATATTGTGTTGAGACCGAGATGATTGAAAGGTCTTTACTAGCATTTAAAAAATTATATGATGATTATAAATTTCTAAAGGGAGAATAAGAATGACTAAATTAGAACAAGCAAGAAAAAAAATAAATGAAATAGATGAAAAAATGGCAAAGCTTTTTGAAGAAAGAATGATGGCAACTAAAGATGTTGCTCTTTTCAAAAAAGAAAATGCCTTGCCGATTTTAGATATCACTAGGGAAAAAGAATTACTTTTGAAAAATAGTAATTATATTATAGATAGTACAATTCGTGAGTACTATGTCAATTTTTTACAATCGGTGATGGAAATTTCAAAAAAATATCAATTCAGATTATTAGAAGGACAAAAAGTTGCATATTGTGGTGCAGAAGGAGCTTTTGGATATATAGCTGCTAAAAAGATGTGTAACAATGCTACTTTCATGTCCTTTAAAAATTTTGATGAAACCTATCATGCTGTTGAGAATGGTATATGTGATGTTGCCATTTTACCAATTGAAAATAGTTATGCAGGTGATGTCGGTACTGTTATGGATTTAATTTTCTCTGGTTCATTATTTATTAACCAAATTTTTGATTTAGATGTGGTCCATAATTTAATTGGGACTATAGATGCTAGTATTGATACAATAAAGACTGTTTATAGTCATCCACAAGCATTGTCACAGTGTAGTAGTTATTTAAAAAAACATAATTTTGAAGAAATTGCGTATGGTAATACTGCACTTGCGGCGAAAGAAATTGCAGAATTAAATGATAATACAATTGCCTCGATTGCTTCTGCAGATACTGCAGAATTATATGGATTAAAAGTAATAGAGAGTAATATCAATACAAGTCGAAATAATACTACAAGATTTGTTGCTCTTTCTAGATGTCAAAATCTACCTAATTCTTTTGCCAAAATGGGCGAACACTTTATTTTAGTTTTTACAGTAAAAAATGAAGCAGGTGCTCTTGCAAACACTTTAAATATTATAGGTGCTCATGGATTTAATATGAGAACTCTTAGAAGTAGACCAATGAAGGAATTACTTTGGAATTATTATTTTTATGTGGAACTTGATGGAAATATCAATACTGAAGATGGAAAAGATATGCTTGTTCAATTAAAAACTGTATGTGATCGCTTAAAATTAGTTGGTACTTATCATTCAAGTAAGATGTAATATTGGAGTTTATTATGATATTAAAAGTTAATGTTAAGGATACCCCATATGATATTGTTATTGAAAGGGGTTCTTTAGATAGAGTTTATGAATATATTCATTTAGAACAAAAAGTTCTTATTTTAACGGATAGTGGTATTCCTAATATATATATTGAAAAACTTAGAAATAACATATCAAATAATTTTTTATATGTTATTGAACAAGGAGAAACTAGTAAAAATATTTACAATTATGAAAAGATTTTGACTTTTATGATTGAAAGAAACTTTACAAGAAGTGATTGCTTGATAGCACTTGGAGGAGGAGTTGTCGGCGATTTAGGTGGTTTTGTTGCCGCAAGTTATATGAGGGGAATTGACTTCTATAATATTCCCACCACTTTACTTGCACAAGTAGATTCATCGATTGGAGGGAAAACGGCAATTAATCATTTAGGTATTAAAAATATTATTGGAGCTTTCTATCAGCCGAAGAAAGTAATTATTGATATAGAAGTGCTTAAGACATTAAATAGAAGAATTTTGTATTCAGGATTGGTGGAGGCTCTTAAAATGGCAACAACCTTTAGTGAAGAATTATTTGATTTCATTGCAAATAGTAAAAATTTAGATGAGGATTTGGAAACTATTATTATAGAGGCTCTAAAAATTAAAAAGATGGTAGTGGAAACTGATCCCAAAGAGACTGGTTTGCGAAAGGTGCTTAATTTTGGTCACACCATAGGTCATGCTATTGAGAGCCTATCTAGTGGAAGTTTATATCATGGTGAATGTGTTGGAATTGGAATGCTTTATGTTTGTTCTGAAAAAGTCAAAACGAAACTCAAAAGCATTTTAGAAAAATATCATCTTCCTACTAATGTTAATTTTAGTGATAGTGATTTAATGCAATATATTTATCATGATAAAAAGATGAGTGGAAAAAAATTATCTATTATTTATGTTGATGAAATTGGTCACTTTATAGTAAAAACAATTTTATCTGAAGATATTATTAAATATATAAAGGAGGGTAAAAATGAAGAATTCCCTTGGTAATAGTTTAGTCTTAACAATTTTTGGTGAAAGTCATGGTGAAATAATAGGTGCTGTTCTAGATGGTCTATGTCCTGGACTTAAGGTAGATGAAGAATTTATCCGATTGCAATTGACAAAAAGAAGGCCTAATAATTTTTTTGAAACATCACGAATTGAAAAAGATGAATTCAAGATAGTAAGTGGAGTATTTAATGGTTATACCACAGGCGCTCCGCTAACAATTTTGATTCCAAATGAAAACAAAAAAAGTGATGACTATGAGAAAATGTATGGTCTTGCAAGACCATCACATGCTGATTATACTTCTTTTTTAAAATATCATGGTTTTGAAGATTATCGTGGCGGTGGCCATTTTTCAGGTAGAATTACAACAAGTATTGTTGCGGCAGGATCAATATGTCTAAAAGCTTTAGAAAAGTTCAATATTAAAATAGCTAGTCATATTTTAAAATGTCATGACATAGTTGATAGAAATTTTACCAATAATATTGCATCCGAAATTGATAAAATAAACAAGAGTGATTTTCCAGTTATTGATGATATTAAAAGTAAATTATTAAAAGTATTTGAGGAAGCGAAAAGTAATTGTGATTCTGTAGGTGGTATTATTCAAACTGCCATTTTAAATTTACCTGGAGGATTAGGTGAGCCATGGTTTGATTCAGTAGAAGGTCTACTTTCAAGGGCTTTGTTCTCAATAGGTGCTATAAAAGGGGTTGAATTTGGTGCTGGATTTGAATTTGCAAAAATGAATGGTTCAATTGCTAATGATGAATTTCAAGTTTTTAAAGATAAAATTATTACTTTAACTAATCATAATGGTGGTATTAATGGTGGTATTACTAACGGAATGCCAATTATATTTAATACTGTTGTAAAGCCAACTCCATCAATAGCCCAAAAACAAAATACTATTAATTTCCTGAATAATACTAATGCCTCAATAGAGATCAAGGGAAGACATGATCCTGCTATTATAAGAAGAATATGTGTTGTTATTGATAGTATTGTCGCAATTGTTGTATATGATATACTTTCATCAAGATATGGAACGGATATTTTCTTGAAACATAATATTCCAATGTAATATAAGGAGGAATTTTATGAAATATGGATTAATAGGTAGTAAACTCACACATAGTTTTTCTAAAGTAATTCATGAAAAATTGGGGAATTATGACTATGAATTATTAGAGATTTCTGAAGAAAACTTTCATAATTATATGTTAAAAAAGGATTTCAATGCTATTAATGTCACAATTCCTTATAAGGAAAAAGTTATACCTTATCTTGATATTATATCACCACAAGCAAAAAAAATTGGAGCCATAAATACAGTTATCAATAAAGATGGGAAGTTATATGGTTATAATACTGATTACTATGGCCTAAAAGCTTTATTGGGAAAACTTGAAATCAATTGTAAAAGAAAAAAAATTTTGATTTTAGGTAGTGGAGGAACATCTAAAACTACAAAAGCAGTAATCGAGGATATGGGATGCAATTGTTATTATTTTGTTTCTAGGACCAAAACTCCCCAAACTATTACCTATCAAGAAGCGATTAAAAATCATAGTGATTGTAATCTTATAATTAATACAACTCCCCGTGGTATGTATCCTAATAATAAAGATTTGTCAATTGATATTGATAAGTTTAAAAAATTAGAAGCTGTTGTTGATGTGATATATAATCCTCTTCGAACCAAATTAATTGTTAAAGCTCAAAATAATAAAATAGTGGCAATAGGGGGATTATATATGTTAGTAGCACAGGCTTTTTATGCTAGTTGTTTATTTCAAAATAAGAATTTAAGTGAAGAACTTATGGATGACATTTATCATAATTTAATGAGGGAAAAAGAGAATATAGTTTTAGTTGGAATGCCCTCATCAGGTAAAACTACGATTGGAAAAATGCTTGCTAGACGTTTAAATAAGGAATTTATTGATACTGATGAATTGATAAAAGCACAAATTCAAATGGAAATCAGTGAATATATCTTAAAATTTGGTGAGGGTTCTTTTCGTATAATTGAAAGTCAAATAATTGAAGAAGTTTCTAAAAGGATGAATATAATAATTGCAACTGGTGGAGGAGCTATTTTAAATGCTGTTAATATCGAAAATTTAAAAGAAAATGGTAAAATTATTTTTCTAAATCGTTGTCTAGATAAACTTATAGCCACTGGTGATAGGCCTCTTACAACTACTAGGGAAATGTTAGAAACTCGTTATTATGAAAGAGAACCACTTTATAAGACTTTAAGTGATTTAACGATTGATAATAATCACAGTTTAGAAAATGCAGTGGATGAAATTATAGAGGGGATGAAAATATGAAATTGTTAGTGATTAATGGTTCCAATATTAATATGTTGGGAATAAGAGAACCTGAGATTTATGGTGAAAAGTCATATCAAGATTTGTGTAATATGATTAATAAATATGCTGAAGGAAAAAAAATAGATGTTAAAATTTACCAATCTAACCATGAAGGGGCAATAGTAGATTGCATTCAAAAGGCCTATTTTGACAAAGTAGATGGAATTATTATTAATCCAGGTGCTTATACCCATACTTCTATTGCAATTTTGGATGCACTAAAGGCTGTTGCAATTAAAACCGTTGAAGTTCATCTTTCTAAGATTGATAGTAGAGAAGATTTTCGTAAATTTAGTTATATATCATTGGTTGCAAATAAAACAATAATTGGACATGGATTAAATGGTTATCTAGAAGCGATTGATTGGTTTATAGATTTGGCATCTGAGGGAGAACCTAATGATTGTAAAAATAAGTAAGTCAATTGCTAGAGGTGAGATAATAGCACCACCTTCAAAAAGTTATGCTCATCGGCTTTTAATTGGAGCAGCGCTTGCAAGGGGTGTAAGCATAATTAAAAATGTTGAATTGAATCAAGATATTACTGCAACTTTAAACGGATTAAAGGCATTAGGAGCTAGTTATAGATTTGAAAATAACATAATAGTCATTCAAGGAATTGAAAAATTTAATCAGAAAGATTTTATTTTTATTGATGCTTATGAAAGTGGTAGTACTCTTAGGTTTTTAATTCCGATTAGTCTTCTTATGGGAAAAAAGATTCATTTTAAAGGTACTAAGACATTAATGTCAAGAGGGCTTAGCGTGTATGAAGAAATATTTGTCAAACAACAAATTAAATACACAAAAGATGAAGAAAATCTATATTTAGATGGAATACTAAAACCAGGTGAATATATTATTGATGGAAGAATTAGTAGTCAATTTATTACTGGTTTGTTATTTTCTTTACCATTGCTTCAAAGTGATAGCAAAATTATAATAAAAAATGGCCTAGAAAGTAAGGATTATGTTAATATTACAATTGATGTTTTAGAAAAATTTGGTATAAAGATTGAAATGAAGGATGATATCATTTATATCAAAGGAGAACAGACTTTTAGGCAGATTGAGGAAGTTGTTGAATCCGATTATTCAAATGCCGCTTTTTTAGATGCCTTTAATTTATTAAATGGTTTTGTGAAAGTAAAAGGATTAAAAGAATCTAGTTATCAAGGAGATAGAAGATACAAAGAATATTTTATAAAATTGGATGATAAAATGCCTACTTTAGATATTTCTAACTGTGTTGATTTAGGACCAATTTTAATGATGATGGGTTGTATTAAAAATGGTGTTATTTTGACGGGTACTAAAAGACTTGCCATTAAAGAAAGTAATCGTGCAATTGCTATGAAAAAAGAATTAGAAAAATTTGGTGCCAAAATAGAAGTTGATGAGGATAAGGTAATCATTGAAAAAGTGCCACTACATGAGCCTTTAGAAATTTTAGATGGTCATAATGATCATCGAATTGTTATGGCACTAGCTGTTATGCTTTCCAAGTTTGGTGGCAAAATTAGTGGATATGAAGCAGTAAATAAAAGTTATCCTACCTTTTTCAACCAGTTAGAAACATTAGGAGTTGATATTGAATATGAATTTAACAAAGAAACATAAAATATTAATTATTGGTTTAGGTTTAATAGGCGGATCATATGCTGATGGTCTCACAAGTCATGGTTTTGAGGTTGGGGCCATTACTAAAGATAAGGCTTCCATTGATTTTGCTTTGAAAAAAGGAATAATAAAATCAGGTACAACTTTTGTTGAAAAAGAATATGTTCAAATGTTTGATATTGTTATCTTTGCATTGTATCCTAAAATATTTATAGAGTGGATAGAAACATATCAATCATATTTTAAAGATGGTACTTTAATAACCGATGTTACAGGAGTTAAATCTAAAATTGTTTTTAAGATTCAAACTCTTTTAAAAGATTCAGTCGAATTTGTTCCCGCCCATCCAATGGCAGGTAAAGAAGTATATGGTGTTGAAAATAGTGATAAAAAAATTTTTCAAGGAGCCAATTTTATCATAACACCCACTAGTAAAAATACTAATCAAGCAATTGATATAATTATTGAAATGGGTAAAATATTAGGTTTTAAGAATATTTCGATTTTATCGCCTGAAAAACATGATGAAATGATTGGTTTTTTGTCACAATTAACTCATTGTATTGCGATTGCTTTGATGACTTGCAAGGAGTCAAACCATTTAGTTGAATATACAGGAGATTCTTTTAGAGATTTAACAAGAATTGCAAAAATTAATGAACAAATGTGGACTGAATTATTTTTGATGAATAAAAACGAACTTTTATCTCAAATGGATTTGTTTTTACAAGAATTTGAGAAATTAAGAGATGCACTTTCTAGAGAAGATGTAGAAACTATTAAAAAAATGATGAAATTATCTACACAACGTAGATCGTATTTTGATAGATAGGATGTGAGTAATGAATGAATATGGAATTTAAAAGAAAATTGCCAATTCCTGCAGAAATTAAGGAAATGTATCCTGTAAGTGAAGAAGGTATTAGGGCAAAAAAATTTAATGATCAAGAATTATATAAAATTTTTACGGGCCAAAGTGACAAATTTCTTTTAGTAATTGGCCCTTGTTCGGCCGACCGTGAAGATGCGGTAGTTGATTATGTTACACGTCTTGCCAAAGTTCAAGAAGCCGTTAAAGAAAAATTAGTCTTAGTACCAAGAGTATATACTAATAAGCCCAGAACAACGGGTGAAGGATATAAGGGAATGCTTCATCAGCCTAATCCTAACCAAAACCCTGATATGTTAAAAGGTCTAATTGCTATTAGGAAATTGCATATGAGGGTTTTAAATGAAACTGGTTTTTCATGTGCTGATGAGATGCTGTATCCAGAAAATCATCGCTATCTCTCAGACCTATTATCATATGTTGCTATAGGGGCTAGATCTGTAGAAGACCAATTACATCGGCTTACAGCAAGCGGTCTAGATATACCAGTTGGAATGAAGAATCCTACTAGTGGTGATATTTCGGTTATGATGAATGCCATTAAAGCTGCTCAAAATTCTCATACTTTTATTTATCGAGGTTGGGAAGTTACCAGTGGTGGTAATCCACTTACCCATGCAATACTAAGAGGATATGTAGATAGACAAGGCCACTCGAGTCCTAATTATCATTATGAAGATTTAATATTACTATATGATGCTTATCAAAAGAGTAATCTCTTAAATCCAGGAGTTATTGTGGATACTAATCATTCAAATTCAGGGAAAAAATATTTAGAACAAATAAGAATTGCAAAAGAAGTTTTACATAGTACAAGACATAATGATGATGTTAAAAAATTAGTTAAAGGGCTAATGATTGAATCTTACCTAGAAGATGGATGTCAAAAATTAGACGATGGTATATATGGAAAATCAATTACTGATCCTTGCATAGGTTGGAATAAAACTGAAAAATTAATTTATGAAATAGCAGATTTAAGAAAATAAAATTTATCACTTTTTTGGGTCTTTGTCATATAATAGACTGAGGTGAATGTGATGAATTTCAATAAAATAATGAATTTTATTTCTGAAAACAATATTCAACCTGAAGCAGTTTTTGCCTTGGTTGAAAAGGTTCGACAGATGGATCTCAATAACGAGGAGAGTATTAGACAAGTAATTCGAGATGTTTCTAAGATTGCCGGAAAATCGTTAGATAAGGCCGAAGAAAATAAGTTAGTAAGAGATATTTTAACCAATGGTATTAATGAAAATCTATTTGATGCTATAAAATAAATAATAGTTTAAAATAATCACAATTAATCATTTTGTGATTATTTTTTTAAAAAAAGTAAATGAAAGCCTTTTCAATAGATTTAATTATTAGATTAATTGCTAAAAAAATTCTAATATGTTAAAATATTAGTATTCATTATAGGAGGTAAGATTATGAGTGTAAAACATAAGGAAGTTTTTGGTATAAATGAATCTTTAGCTAAAGAAATTCTAGATGTAGCATTGTCAACAGGTGGTGATTTTGCTGAAGTATTTATTGAAAATACACGTAATGATTCAATTGAAATGCGACTTGACAAAATCTCCAGAGTCAATATTTCTAAAGTAAGTGGTGCTGCTTTACGTATTATTAAAGACAATACTGAAGTGAATTGTTCACTTACTAAATATGGTAAAGATGAATTGCTTGAGGCAGCTAAGACATTAGCTGATAGTTTTTCAGGAAAAAAACATATAGAAGTAGAGCCTTTTGTTGAAAAAAATATTGAATTAGTAGTTAATCCATTAAGAGTTAGAGGCAATAATCTAAATGAGGAGATAGAATTATTATCAAAAGCTAATAAGGGTGCAAAAGATTATAGTGATGAAGTTGTTCAAGTAGTTTCCACCATTGTAAAAAAGGAACAAAAGATTTTTGTTTTCGCCAGCGATTCAACTTGGCAAACTGACTATCGATGTAACAACCGAATTGCCACCCAAGTTGTAGGAAATGATGGAAAATCTATGCAACCTGGTTTTGGCAGTTTTGGTAGAAATCAAGGAATGGAAATGTATGATTGCTTTGATGCTTATGCATTTGGTAAGAATGTTGCCAAAGATACAATTGAAATGCTTCATGCTGATGAAATGCAAGGCGGTGAGATGCCAGTAGTAATTCATAATGGTTTTGGTGGTGTAATTTTGCATGAAGCATGTGTTCATGGCTTAGAGGCTACTTCAGTTGCTAAAGGAATGTCAGTTTTTTGTGGGAAAATTGGTACGAAAGTTGCAAGTGATATTGTAAATGCAGTTGATGATGGAACTAATTTAAATGCTTGGGGTTCTATTAATGTTGATGATGAAGGAACACCATCGAAATGTAATGTTTTAATCGAAAATGGTATTTTAAAAACCTATCTTGTTGATAAACGAAATTCTCGTAAAATGAATCATCCTATAACAGGTTCTTCAAGACGTGAATCATATAAATATCAGACTACATCGCGAATGACCAATACTTATTTCTTAAATGGTAAGTCAACTTTTGAAGAAATTATTCAAAATACAAAATATGGTCTTTTTGCAAAAGAAATGGGTGGTGGATCAGTAAATCCTGCTACAGGTGAATTCAATTTTGCAGTAAATGTAGCATATATGATTGAAGACGGCAAGATCACTAAACCTGTTAAAGGTGCTACTTTAGTAGGATCTGGTAAAGACGTTTTACTTAGAATTGATATGATAGGTAATAATTTATCATGCGGTTATGGAATGTGTGGATCTGAAAGTGGTTCAATTCCAACAATCGTAGGTCAACCTACAATTCGTGTTTCACATATGACAGTAGGTGGAAAAGGAGGTAATAATTAATGAAATTTGAACAAATAATTGCTCGTGGTCTCGAATTGGGTCTAGAAGCAGTAGAAATTTATGCAAGTACCTCAGAAAGTAATACAATAAAAGTAGATGATGGCAATCTTGAATCATATAATATTAAAAAACTTTTTGGGGTTTCTATTAGAGGTTTATTAAATGGTAAAATGGGATATGTCTATACCGAAACTCTTGAAGATGATACAGTGGAAATTTTACTAAAACAATTATTAGAAAATGTAAAACTAATTTCATCAACTGAAGAGGAGTTTATGTTTGCAGGTGGAGCTACTTATCAAGAAGTACCAAATTTAGAATCTGATTATAAGAACCATTCAACAGCTGAGAAAATTGCAATGTTACAAGATTTAGAGAAGAAAACATTAGCAGTTAGTCCTAAAATAGTAAAGGTTGGTTATTGTCAATATAGTGAAACTTCACAAAAAGTTCAAATTATTAATTCAAAAGGACTTGATTTAAATCGCTCCTATTCTTATACAACGACAATTATAAGTCCTTTAGCTGCCGAAGGTGATCAAACTGCAATGGGGTTTGCAGGCGATGTTAATCCTACCTTTAGCCAAATTGAAAAAGACCGAATGATTAAAGAGGCAACTGAGGAGGCACTTGCTCAACTTGGTGCTAGTTTTGTCAAAACAGGAAGATACCCAGTCGTATTTAAAAGGGATGTGGCTACTGAATTATTAAGCGCCTTTTCATCAGTTTTTACAGGAGAAGCAGCTTTGAAGAAAATGACAATCCTTGCTGACAAAGTGGGTGAAAAGGTTTTTGGTGATAATATTACTATTATGGATGATCCATTTTATCATGATGCTCTTGTTAAAACCTCATTTGATGATGAGGGTGTACCTTGTAAAACCAAAGCTGTTGTTGAAAATGGAGTTTTTAATGGCTTATTGCATAGTTTAAAAACTGCACATTATTTTAATGTTGATCCGACAGGAAATGGTTTCAAAATGTCAACTTCTGGAAGTATTTCAACAGAACCTACTAATTTATTTATTAAAGAGGGAAATTTATCAAAAGATGAAATTATTTCTACAGTTGAAGAAGGAATTTTTATAACAGAAGTTAAGGGGCTTCATGCAGGATTAAATCCTATTTCTGGTGATTTCAATGTTCAATCTTCAGGTTATATGATTAAAAATGGTAAAATTGATAAACCTATTACTTTATTTGTAACATCAGGTAATTTTTTTGATATGATGAAGAATATTGAAGCTATAGGAAATGATATTGAAAAACGCTTCGTTAGTGTTGCTTCTCCAACTTTAAAAGTAAAATCACTTGCTATTTCTGGAAAGTAATAGATAGATTTACTAGATAAAAAATTAATATTTGACACCTATGTTTATAGTAGGTGTCTTATTTATTATATTAATTTATATTATAAACTGAAATTATTTATAGATAAATTAAAAATAAATAATATTAAAAATTTTGAAAAATTATTATCTAATTACATAAATTTTAAATATAAGTAAAAAATATATAAGTAATTTGTTAGGTATAAAATTGATAATACTATGTAAAATATTTGATTTTTTCATTAAAACAATCTATAATGAGGACATAAAAATGGATAACTATAAAAATATTTAGGAGGTAGATACTATGAAAGAATTATCAACTACTATGCCAGTAAAGACAGAAATTAAGAATTTTATTGTTAGACTTGGCATTATCTTTTCAAATATATCTATTTTTTCACTTATTTTGTGTTATTTTGGAATTTTATCTTTTATTTCGACTGCTTTTATTTTACTTGTAGGCTTGGTCATAATCGTTTTAACTATTGGTACAATTTTTATCATTGTTCCAGACTATTTTAATATTTTTATGTCAGTCACTGATATTTCTGCAAAAGTTTCTGCTTTCTTTTTGGACAACTTTTATCTATTTATTTCAATTACAATTTTATCTTCTATACTATCCCTTATACTTATACTTTTAAACAAACAAACTAGATATATAGGAAGAATTATTTTTTCAGTTATCATTGTAATAATCGCAATGTTTACTATAATTATTATTGCTATGGGGGTTGTATAATGAAAAGCATTTATTTAAAATTAGTTGGTATAAATTCAAAAATCATTCCCAATATAATTGTAGATAATCAAAATATAAAGTGTAAGAAAATCAAATTTGATTCTTATGAGGCAATTATACAAACAGAAAAAGAAGAAATAGAGTTGACTTTTTCAAATCAATTAGAACTTAAGGGAAAATTTTGGTGGCTATTTGCACTAATTTCATTTGTGATTAGTATATTTGGAATTTTTGAGCCTCCCTATGACCGTAAATGTATATCAATAAATTGTTTTTTCAAGATTCAATTAAATGATATCAATCAAGTAGAAATAAAATTTAATCGGTTATCTTCATCAGGAAAAGCTGTAGAATTAGAAACACAAAATCACGTTGAAGAAATTAAAAATGAGTATTATATCGATAAAATGGCAAAGAAAAGATGGACAATAATCTTTATTATAAAAATTATTGTTTGGATAACAATTGCAATTTTAGTTGGATATTTTATTTCTAAAAAGTTTTAAAAAACGATGAAGTTCTTCGAACAATTCCAAGCTAATTTATCAGTAGTAATGATGACATTCTATTAGATTTAAATGAAGAAACTATTCCTTTTTTCATCGCGATTATAAGTATAATAAATAATTTAACAGATAAGAAACATAGATAAAATAATTAATTAAATAGTTATATTATAGTAAAAAATAAGAGAAAAGATTATAGAGTTTTGATATGATGTCTCTAAAGTAGACAGTGAATAAAAATAAAATTATTCACTATTTA
>UQBM01000029.1 GCA_900539265.1 uncultured Mollicutes bacterium
AAACTGAGGATAGTTAAATGAACAAAATTGAGGATATTTAACTTGACATTTATAAGTGGTTTCGAGAGTATTCTAATATCTATATTCAACATACCTAGCAAACATATAGATATAATATATTCGTTTCTATATCGGTATTCTAATATCTATATTCAACATACCTAGCAAACGAACTTATAGTATATGCAACAGTTATTTTAGTATTCTAATATCTATATTCAACATACCTAGCAAACGCCCGCTATGTATGGATTTTCAGTTGTTGCGTATTCTAATATCTATATTCAACATACCTAGCAAACTCTGCTTTTTTGCAGAAAAAAGATAGTTATGTATTCTAATATCTATATTCAACATACCTAGCAAACAAAAGGCAATGCCGAAACAAAATTCGGATTGTATTCTAATATCTATATTCAACATACCTAGCAAACAGGATGTGTAGGGCAACAACAAATTCGAAAGTATTCTAATATCTATATTCAACATACCTAGCAAACGAAGCCAAAGGCTAGATTTTTATGATCCGGGTATTCTAATATCTATATTCAACATACCTAGCAAACTACTAAGGAATTATATTCAACTGCTGAGCCTGTATTCTAATATCTATATTCAACATACCTAGCAAACTGGCGACACGTTTATGCGTGAAACTAATGTGTATTCTAATATCTATATTCAACATACCTAGCAAACTGACTCCAAGAAAAACTACTCTTTTTCGCCGTATTCTAATATCTATATTCAACATACCTAGCAAACTTTTTCGAGATATAAGGGGACAAAACCTTAGTATTCTAATATCTATATTCAACATACCTAGCAAACCGATAAATGGCAACAAGTGATGGGTGAAAAGTATTCTAATATCTATATTCAACATACCTAGCAAACAAAACATCAATTTTTAAATTTATAATTTTCGTATTCTAATATCTATATTCAACATACCTAGCAAACAAAAGGCAATGCCGAAACAAAATTTTGATTGTATTCTAATATCTATATTCAACATACCTAGCAAACTGATGATGACTCAAATTAAATTTGGAGCGAGTATTCTAATATCTATATTCAACATACCTAGCAAACGTACTTTGACTTATTCAAAAACTACTGGTGGTATTCTAATATCTATATTCAACATACCTAGCAAACAACTTTCCAAGAACTGATGATCTTGAAAAAGTATTCTAATATCTATATTCAACATACCTAGCAAACAACACACCTTATACTATAGGTTCTCCAAATGTATTCTAATATCTATATTCAACATACCTAGCAAACGGATTGGAAACTTTTATTTTTACTGATGTAGTATTCTAATATCTATATTCAACATACCTAGCAAACTTTGGTACTCGTTACCTGTTAACTCTCCCGGTATTCTAATATCTATATTCAACATACCTAGCAAACGATAATATTAAATTTAGAGCTATTGTCACTGTATTCTAATATCTATATTCAACATACCTAGCAAACAAAGGTTACCGACCACACTTTCATTTTATAGTATTCTAATATCTATATTCAACATACCTAGCAAACTGTTGACTGCCCTATTCGTGAGCAATGTGTGTATTCTAATATCTATATTCAACATACCTAGCAAACTACTTCTTCATTTGGAAGTGGTATTGCTAAGTATTCTAATATCTATATTCAACATACCTAGCAAACTGTCATGTAAAATTACTGCTTTTGCATTTTGTATTCTAATATCTATATTCAACATACCTAGCAAACAATGGATGTCGATACTCTTGCAACTTTATTGTATTCTAATATCTATATTCAACATACCTAGCAAACCGGTGAGGGGGTGAATAAAGTATACAATACGTATTCTAATATCTATATTCAACATACCTAGCAAACTACGTTTGTATCGTATTTGTACTTGAAACTGTATTCTAATATCTATATTCAACATACCTAGCAAACTCATTTAATAATAATACAATAGATTTATAAGTATTCTAATATCTATATTCAACATACCTAGCAAACAACAATACTATAGTTCGAGAAGAATATGTAGTATTCTAATATCTATATTCAACATACCTAGCAAACATATATTGATTAAAAATATCCTCACCAATTGTATTCTAATATCTATATTCAACATACCTAGCAAACAAATGTGTTAAATTTGGAAATTCCTATAGGTATTCTAATATCTATATTCAACATACCTAGCAAACACGTTTAAATAATGCCTATTATAAGTAATGGTATTCTAATATCTATATTCAACATACCTAGCAAACTAATTCTGTTGAAATAATTAACGTAAATTTGTATTCTAATATCTATATTCAACATACCTAGCAAACATATAATCAATCTCTTCATCTGTTGGAATAGTATTCTAATATCTATATTCAACATACCTAGCAAACCTTGTGTCGGGGAGTCCCTGCCAAGATTTTGTATTCTAATATCTATATTCAACATACCTAGCAAACACGTTTATTTCAACAGTTATTTTGTTTAATGTATTCTAATATCTATATTCAACATACCTAGCAAACAAAAAGGTTAGGTATTGATTTTGAAGTAGCGTATTCTAATATCTATATTCAACATACCTAGCAAACGCACGCTATTATATAACATAATATCACTTGGTATTCTAATATCTATATTCAACATACCTAGCAAACAAAGGAGGATTGCTAATGTCTGTTTACTATGTATTCTAATATCTATATTCAACATACCTAGCAAACTCATAAGCCTCAAATGTATCATTATCTGATGTATTCTAATATCTATATTCAACATACCTAGCAAACAACACTAAAAAATAGTGATTAGATATAATTGTATTCTAATATCTATATTCAACATACCTAGCAAACTTACTTAAGTTATACACTAGAAGATGCGTAGTATTCTAATATCTATATTCAACATACCTAGCAAACATTAACGGGGTAAATACCTGTATTTAGTTGGTATTCTAATATCTATATTCAACATACCTAGCAAACCTCAAAACCAATATTTGAGGCTTGCTAGTCCTATATGTTAATTATTTAAAATACATTCCATTCACTATCAACATTTAAATAGCTTATTCTACTTAGATTGGTTGTCTCTATTATAATATCAACTAGTGATATATTTAACAATTTTAATTCCTTTTTTAGTAATTCCAATTCATTTTTTGTTAAAATTTTTATTAAACCAAATGATATAATTAGACTAGAGTCATTTAATTCAATATTTAATTTAATATAATTTACTAAAAATTCTAGATAATTATTATCTTTGTTTTGTTTTAAACTTAATTGATACATTCCTAATATTTTATTTATATCAATTTCTCCATCATAATATAACTCATAATTTGTTTGATATATTAATTCATCCAATAATTTAAATATTTCATTTTCTATTAATGATATATGTTCTTTTAAATTTAAATCAATATATTGAATTATTTTTTTATACAAAGCCGTTAAAATTTTTTTATTATTTATATCTATATTCATTGGATCTTTTATAAATAATATATTTGAACAATTTTCTTCTTCATTATTTATACTATATATTATACTATTGCCAATATTATAACAAAATTCTCGATAGCACTCTGCATCACTGAATTTTAAAGCTATGTATGGTTGATTGATAATAATTATTTGGTTTAATTGTTTTATAAAAATTTTCTTTATCACAAAATTATAACCCTTTCATCAGAAGAAATAATACTTGAAACGTTTTCTCCTAAAATAAATTGCATTTGTGAAAATTGCTTTTCTGTAATTGTTAAAACCATAATACTGCCTTTAGGTGGAGATAATAGTTTTACTTTATTAATAATAGATTCTGCAACTTGACTATCTATTGACATTTTCACATATACAGATTCTTGAATCATATAAAAACCTAATTTTTTTATTCCTTTTACAAATTTACGATAATTTCTTTGATCAAGTAGTGTTAAAGTTGGTAAATCGAAAAATAATATTGTACGCATATATCTATAACTCATATATTATAAAATTTAATTTATTCTCATTTTTATTTTTCATAAACTGAATCAAATCAGAGACATAAAGATGAATAGCATTATCTAAATAAACCATTTGATTATTATATTTTACCATCATTGATAACATTTCAACAAATTTTTGTTTAAAATTGTTTTCATCTACTAACTTATTTATGATATATGAATCAACTAACGGCCTAAGAGGTTCTATTAAATCACAAGAAAGATTAAACTGATTAGACTCTCCGATGTGGTGAATTCCCAATTCTGTTAAATATCCTAAAGATTTAATTTCTCTATTTATTGTAGATAGCAAAATTGTATATCCATAATTTAAATATTTATTAATTAAACAATTAGACTTACGATTAAAATCTAACCCAAAAATTGCATTAAAATACACTTTCGCACTATGTCCCTCACGATTGGTTATATCGTTATCTTCTACGTTTGAACAATAGTTATTTAGTAACTGATATTGTTCTAGATAATTAAGTTTTTTCAAATTTCTTGCTTGATTGGTGATTTTTTCAATCACAATTTTTTTCCACAAATATCCTTGATTTTTAACAAAATCAATTTGTTCTTTTATTTTTCGATATGAATAATAATTATTTTGGTAAGAAACTAATTCACATTCAGGATTATGAGTATCATCGCAAAATATAACTTTTATTTTATTTTTTGAAAGCATAGAAATTAAACTAGTAGTTATTGATACTTGAGTAGATGTTATTACTACTAATTTAATTTCATCTAATAATACTCGTTTTTCTTCCATCCCTTTTTTACAAATTAAATAATTTAGAGAATATTCAAGTTTACACCTATCTTGAATAATAATATTTCTAAATGCCATTTGGAACCTCAAAAATAACTTTTCTATAATATCCCGTAGGTGATTCAGAAATAAATTTCATACCTGGCTTTAAAGTTTTGTTAATACGCAATGTACCTGTATCTTTATTCATATTAATTAATGTTAAATCGGCAGTACCCCGTTCATTTGTTTTTAACAAAACTAATACTTCTGTTAACACTTTGATTAAATTTATTAATGTTAAGTTTTGTTTGTTTTCTTCTAAATTTGAAGCAATTTTATTGATTATATCATAAGCATATATATCTTTTTTAAATAAACTAATAATCTCATCAAGTAATGCTTGGCACTCATTCAATGTTAGAGAAATTTCTTTAGTATCTTTATTTTTTGGTGCTAAAATAATTTTTTCTTTTGTCTCTTCAACTGGTATTTCAAATTTTTTTTGATAATTGTATTTTTCAATGTGCTTAATTGTTTTTATTGCATTATAAGAAAAATTACGATCTTTAAAATTTTTAATTAAATATCGCTCACCACTTTTACCAGTAATCACATATCTTAACTTTTCATATTCAATAATGATATTGCTTTTGATATTCCTATTGATTATCTTAAAATCACTTACCTTCTTTTTATCAATAGATTGTTCAATATATTCTTCTAATTTATCACTATGGGTTTTAGGAATAGCTTCTAAAATATAGGATTTTTTTTCTTTTTTATCAGACAATTCTACTATACAATAAAAACTATATGAATTAGATTTAATACCACCATACTTTAATACATCACATCTTGAATCAGATGTTTTAATAGGGATTAGATTTTCTGATTTTCCTGAAGGTGAAATACCCGTTTTTTTAAACATTTTATTAGATGTTCTTGTCATAATTGTTTCATTAATATCAAAACGATAATATAGATTAGTTTTTATCATTTTTAGATTCTTCTCTAAATCCCAAATAACCTTTTTTTCTCCATTTTTATAAATATATCTATTTTTAGAAAGAATTTTTTCAGGATTAATAGTAATTTTTTTATTTTTTAAATCTAATATATCCTTAGACTTTTGCAAATAATTGTATCTATAATAATCATCTAAAGTTTTCCCTATAACTACATTTAAATAAGCATCATGAGCATGATGGTAATTATTAGCAGTTCTAGACTTATACAAATCATAATTATTTCTAAAATCATTAATATTGGTCGCTTTGGAATATACGATATTTGTAGGTTTTACACCTTTATATATCTTTAAAACTTCCACTAATCCTTTAATAGATTGATTTGTAGCAACTAATTGCCTATTAACAAAAACACTAAGTTCATTATCATCTATTTGCTTCATAGTTAATCTACGATATTTTTCTTTTGTTATAAGTTTACATTCCAATAATTTTTTATAAAACGCTTCTGCCTCCTTTGATAAAAATCCTGGTATATCAAAAATAAATTTATTATCTTTTTTTCCGTTTTTTTCTTTATTTGTCAAAACTCTATTACTTAAAGAATCATCTTTAATAAGTGATTGAGGATATATATGATCTATATCATATTTTCCTGAAAATACATCATCTAAATCAATATCTTCTAATGTATACATACATTTTCCAAATTGAGTAAAATAGAAATATAATTTATCGGCTCTTAATTTATCTTTACATTCCTCTAATTGTTTACTTAATTTGTTTATATTTATATAATTTTTCGAAAGATCATTGACTTGACTTTGGCAATTTTTATAAAGTTCTTTTAATTGATTATAACGGGAAGCAGTTATTTTACTAGAACCGCTATTTACTCTAGAACATTCAATATAATATTTAGAAATAGGTTGTCCTAATATTTTTTCTAACTCCTGAATAATATTATAACTTTGAATTAATGATCTCTTCATAATTGGAGATACATAGATATACTCATCAATAAAATCACTTACATTTAATTTTTTGGCTATGTTTAAATTTTCTTTATTATAATCGTCAATTGCTTTAATAAAATTATACCTATCATCATATATCACTTGTTGCAAATTATAATTTGTATCACGCATAATTTGAATGATTGGTCCATATCTTTCATTAGTCTGTTTATTAACACTATAAAAATCATTCAAAAAATGTTTGCTTAATGTTGCATAACCTTTATAATTTAAACTTTTAATTTTTTGAACTTTATCATCAGATAAATGATATATTTCTTTCAATCTTTTTTCTAAAATCTTTTTATCTTCGAAAATAGTAATATCTTTTATTATTTCTTCAATTATATTGAAATTTTGTTCAAAATCTTCACCATATATTTCTTTAAATTGAATATAGGAAGACATATCACAATTTACTTCTGATATATTTGATTTTAAAGTCGTTTCATCATAATTATGATTTGTTTTTAAATATTCAATAATATTCTTTTTAGTTGGTTTCTTGTAGCATAAAAAAATATTTTCATATATTTCTTTCTTTAATTCGTCTTTGATAAGTGCACCATTAATGATTAATCTATTTAAATATTGCAAACAATTATATTCAGAAAATAAAATAGATTTTTTAGGTAAGCAATAATCATTTTCTCCTTTTAAATAGGTACATTTATTTTGCATTCTTTGAATAAACTCTTTTGCAGAAGCATCTAAATCTATAATTTTCTCATAATTCCATGGAGTTATTTTTTCATCACTCCGTTTAATTAGCCAACTATATTTTGAATTCTTATTTAATGGTCCAACATAATATGGTATTTTATATTCAAAAATAGCAATAATTCTATCCAATACTGAATAGCCATCACTATTCTTATCTTTTAAAAAAGGATAATACTTTGACTGCTTATTTAATATCACTGTAAGTTCCTTTAAATTTAATTGCATTGGAATGCTAGAATTGTGACTAGAATTTTGTCTATTTAAAAAATCATCATTTTCTATAGCTTGTTTAAATTTTTCTATTTTTGGTTTTGCTTTTTCATTTTCAATAGTATTAAAAAGATTTTTTAAATATTTATAAAAGTCTTCTTTCTTACAATGGGAAAATCTCTCCATTTTTTGATTAACTGAATTCATCCCAACATATTTAGGATAATTACACAACTTACTATCACTAGTTTTTCTAAAGCACTCATCATATTTGTCGGGACAATATTCTTTTATAAAGTTTTTTAGTTCGTGTAAATCTTCACAATGTTTATCATAAATTTTAACCATTGAATCACTTAAATATTCGTTACTACCAATTATCTTTAATAAATAATAATAATCAACAATTCCTTTAATATTTATAATTTCATCTAAAATATAAAATAATTCAGTAATTGTTCTAGCTTTTTCAATATCTTCAAATAATTCTTCTTTTTCAAAATTAATCTCACATGATTCGTATTTTTTATCTTTTGTTATAGATAATTTATCTAATTTCACCTTCTTATTTACTAATAGTTCTATTAATAATTCATTTGTTAAACTTTTTTGCCCCACTTTAAATAGTTCAACCAATTTTTTCTTTTTTTCTTTTTTTGATGTTTGAGAAAGCATTATATTTTTCAAATTCATTTCTAAATATTCATCAAATTCTATATGAGCAAAATAATCTTCATTATCTTCAAACTCCAATGACATTTCATCCATTTTACTATTAAATGATTCTAATGTATCTTTGATTTTCTGAAAGCTATTTAAATCTACATTACCACTATGCAAAAAATGTCCACGATACTTTATAATATGATGCAATGCTAAATACAACATTCTTATATCAATTTTTTCATCATTATGTAAAAGATGCTTTCTTAAATGATAAATCGTTGGAAATTTTTTGAAATATTCTTTATCTGTAATATTATCATCAAAAAAAGTATAACTATTTTTATTTAATTTGTCTTCTTTTTTAAAAAATGAATCTTTTAATCTTTGAAAAAAAGTTAGATCAACTTTTATTATTTCATCATAAAACTCATTTTGTAATAACACTAACCTTTGATTTCTTCTATTTATTCTTCTTCTTGAATTTCTATAAATTCTTGTATCCATAGCAGATTGAGCTTCATCAAACATTCTAACTCCCCAAAGTGCTTTACCACCTTTTTTGACAATTTGATTGTTTTCATCAACAACTGCCCAACCTACTGAATTTGTTCCTATATCTAATCCTAAATTATATTCTCTCATTTATAAATCCTCTCTTTTTATCGTTTTTCTTGACTAGTTTTTTTTAATATGTTATACTTTTTGTGTATTCAACATACCGAGTGCAAATAAGCATTTGCGAAATCACCCTTTATGGGAAGCCTATTTTGTAGGCTGTTTTTTATTTTTTAGTTTTATTTTTATCATTCTCAATTTAAATTTCCCCTCCAAACATAATTATTTATTTTATTATACCATAATTTGGAATTTTAGTAAAAGAATATTATAAATATTTGTAATACATTGTCTAATTTGATAATAAAAAATACCATTTGTTAAAATGGTATTTTATTTTACTTTTGTTTGAATTTGATGATACATATCACCAAAATATTTATTGACAACTTCAACTTCAATATCTTCAAAAGTTTCTTTATCAGGAAGAATTGTCAATGCAAGAGATACTAATGATTCTAAAATTTGATAAGATAATTCAGTCTTTTTTGTTTTTTCATCTATATTGATGACAATTTGTAATATAACAGGAAGATTTGAAGTAATTTGATTGATTTTTTTATCTATATTGAAAAGAATTTTTTCTTTTGTATTTAACCAGTCATCTAAATTGATGCCTTGATAAAAGCTAGTATATTTGTTTAATTTTTTTAACATATTAAATAGTGCTGGATTTTTAGGATTACTATCTAAAACGATTTTAGCAAGAATACTTTGAAGATAATAATCAAATTCACACATGACATCATACTTTTTCATATCATCATTTTTTTCAATTAAGTTATCAAAAATAAATTCACATAAATTGAAGATTTGATTATATTCAGCCTCAAGTTGATCGAATAATTGTTTATTATATTTCATCGGTAAACTCCTTTAATTCTTTATAAACTTTTGCAATTGGAAAACCCATTACGTTATAATAATCACCTATCATTTTAATAATATATTTACAAAATGCTCCTTGAATGCCATAAGAGCCTGCTTTATCATATACATTTTCTTCTTTGAGATATTTATCAATGTCTTGTTTTGAAAGTTTGGCAATTTCTACTGCTGTTACATCATGAAAGGTTTTAACTTTGTCGTTTAATATGATTGTAATTCCTGTTATAACCTCATGCGTTTTACCACTAAGTTTCTCTAGCATAGCTATAGCTTCTTTTTCACTTTTGGGTTTACCTAGAATCTGATTATCAATTACAACAACTGTATCAGCGCCAATGATAATATTATTAGGGTAATTTTTTGCAACATCTTTTGCTTTTTGATAAGAAAGTGATTCTACAACTTTATATGGTTCTAAATTTTTATCCATTCTTTCTTCACATTTAGAAGGTACCACTTGATGATTGATTTTAGCAATCGTTAATATTTGGGTTCTTCTTGGTGAAGTGGAAGCAAGTATTATATTCATATGTAACTCCTTTAGTATATATAGTATAACATAAAAATTAAAATTGGTCATAAGATTCACTTTCCTTATGACCAATTTTTTATTACCGTGTAGTTTCACGAATTAATTCATACATTAAAGATGCATCAACCTTTTTAGTAGAATCAATTAAAGAAGTAATTTCAACTTCCACGACCTTTTTTCCATATGTTATGGTTAAATGATCACCCACTTTTACTTCTTTTGAGGGTTTTGCTACTATACCATTTAACAATATTCGTTCAGTCTCCGTTGCTTCTTTAGCAAGAGTTCTTCTTTTTATAAGTCTTGATACTTTTAAGTACTTATCTAGTCTCATTAGAATTATCCTCAGTTTTGGTTTCTTCTCGATTAGAAACATCTTCTACCTTAGGAGTTTCTTCTTTCTTTTCTTCAGTTACTTGTACTTTTTGAACAGGTGTTTCATCTATCTTTCTATCTTCAGCCATCTTAGCTTTTTTCTTTTCCCACCAGTTTAGTTTTCCTGTATTAACAAGTTCATCAATATCTTCTTTTGTAAGAGTTTCAACTTCAACCAAATGTTTAGCAATTAAATCTAAAAGTTGACGATTTTCTTTAATAATCGTTTCACCTTGTTTGTAACATTCATCAATAATTTTACGAACCTCTAAGTCAATTTCATGTGCAACTTTATCTGAGAAATTTTTATCACTCATATAGTCACGACCTAAGAAGACATCATGTGATCCACTTTCATATTGAACAGGTCCCAAAGAACTCATACCATATTCCGTAACCATTGCTCTTGCAATTTTTGTTGCTCTTTCAAAATCATTATGCGCACCCGTTGTCATTTGATTGAATACTAATTCTTCTGCAATTCGCCCAGCTAAAAAACTTGTAATATTAGCTGTCAAAGTTTGTTTGGTTTCTAAGAAGTTTTCCTCTTCTGGCGTCATTAAATTGTATCCACCAGCATCTCCACGCGGTACAATAGTAACTTTTTGTACCACAACTGCATGTTTTAATTTTAAACCAATAACAGCATGTCCTGCTTCATGATATGCAACCAAAGCTTTTTCAGTATCTGTATATTTCCTACTTCTTTTAGCAGGTCCCATCATTACTCTATCAATAGCTTCATCAATATGATATATTTTTATTTCACGGCAATTTTCACGTGCCGCAAGCAACGCTGCCTCATTTAATAGATTTTCAAGATCAGCTCCACTAAAACCTGGTGTTCTTCTAGCTACATCTGTTAAATTTACTCGTGGAGATAAATGTTTATTTCTTGCATGAACCTTTAAAATAGCCTCACGTGATCTAACATCTGGATTACTAATTCTAATTTGACGATCAAATCTTCCTGGACGAAGAAGAGCAGGATCTAAAATATCTGCCCTGTTGGTTGCAGCCATCACAATAACACCTGAATTAGGTTGAAATCCATCCATTTCAACTAATAATTGATTAAGCGTTTGTTCTCTTTCATCGTGTCCACCACCAAGACCAGCACCTCTTTGTCTACCTACCGCATCAATTTCATCAATAAATAAAATACATGGGGCATTTTGTTTTGCTGTTTTAAACATATCTCTTACACGACTTGCTCCAACACCAACAAACATTTCAACAAAATCGGAACCAGATATTGTATAAAAAGGAACTCCAGCTTCTCCTGCTACCGCTCTTGCCATTAGCGTTTTACCAGTACCAGGACTACCAAGCAAAAGTACTCCTTTAGGAATTCTTGCTCCCATATCAAAATACTTTTTAGGATTCTTCAAGAAATCTACAAGTTCTATCATCTCTTCTTTTTCTTCATCAAGACCAGCTACATCTTTGAAGGTAACATTTGATTTTTTAGCCATTCTAGCACGGCTTTTCCCAAAATCGAAAGCTTGATTATTACTCTTACCATTTTTTAACATAATGATGATAAAAGCAACAATAGCAATGATAGGAATGGCAATAGATAAAATACCTAAAATATCAATACTCTTATTTTCTCTTGGTGTTACCTCAAAAATTTTATAAGTTTTTTGTTGTGTATAATTTGGATTATCTTTATTCGCTTCATTTTCAAGTTTAACCTCTTCATTAATTTGCAACATTAAATTTTGAATAGTCTTAATAATCTCAAGATCTCTATCATCAGCTTTGAAATGATAAATTTTCGCACTTGATGACATATTCATACAATTAGCCGATGATGGCAAATAAATATATATATTATAAAAATAATTTCCATCACCTGTTGCACCATAGTAGTAAATTCTTTCAATTTGTAAATCTTGAGCACTAATTAATTTGTCTTTATCTAGTTGTGATAAATCATTATATACTGCTGCACCATCTGAGGCATTTTTAAAGAAATATCCATAAAACTCTTCTTTTGTTTCAATTGTTTTGGCTTTATTACCACCGCATGATCCCGCAAATATAAAAATGATTGCAATTAAAATAATCCCAAAAATAATGATGTCGCCAAGACCAAAACGCTTTTTGGGACTTTTATTCATACTTGCCATGTGTTCCTCCTTTTATTTTATTATATAGCCAAGTATAGCTATTGGTAAATCATCCTTATCACATAGTAATAAGATTTGTTTTCTTTGTAAATATGGAATTTTATGATTAGTCAAATAATCACTTACACTTATGCTACCATTTTTAGTTTTAATTTTATCACCATTTTTTCTAGTTCTAATAATGATTGGCAACCTATTTATATTATACCATAATTTACCACTTGATGTAATAAAATTACAAATATTTTTAGTAATATACAAAGAAGTATGATTATCTAACTCATAGTGGCCTTCTTTATCAATCTTCAAATAATAATCTTTAATTTTTTGATTTGTGAAAATAACATAACCATATTCTTTAATCATTATTAAATGAGGATTAATATTTTGAACAATATTTTGTTTAGGTGATTTGAGTTGTTTTATTGTATCAAGAATGCATTCTTTTGATAATGCGAAAGGCTTTAATATTCTAAATAAAATTTGTGTTTGTAAAAACGTTGTTTCATTTAAAAATTCATTCAAATCTATTTTTGCAAAATAATCATTATTATTATGAACCATTTGTTGTCTTTTTATAAAATTAGTTTCATAATTTTTTATAAAATCGCTCGCTTCTAAAATAGTATTACTAAAACAAGAAATAGCCTTAGTCAAAGCAGGATTTTCTTTTTTTAAAATTGGTAAAACATAGTGTCTAATTCTATTTCTAGCATAATCATTCTCAAAATTGCTAGAATCTTCAAAATACTTAACGTTATTGTTTTTGGCATATTCCATAATTTCATCTTTACTGATATTTAAAAGTGGTCTATATATCGTTAAACTTTGATAGTTTGAATATTCTTTAATACCACCATATCCTTCTAAAGATGAACTGCGAAGTAACCTTAAAAGAATTGTCTCTAAGTTATCATCAGCATGATGAGCAAGTAAAATAATATCAATTGTTTCGATTTTAGCAATTTCTAAAAAAAACTCATATCGCTTTTTTCTTGCCCAATTTTGAAAATTACTGCCACTGTAGTGAGGAAGTTTTGTAGTGTAGCAACTCATATTATTTTGTTTTGCATATTCAATAATAAATTTTTCTTCAAGGACTGATTCTTTCCTTTTTTGATGATTGATATGAACAAGAACAATTTGACTAGCATTAAGACTTTTTCTAAGCAAATCCAAAAGGACCATTGAATCAACACCTGTTGAACAAGCCAATAATACCTTTTGCAATTTTAAAGTTTGCTTTAGTTTTTCTACTACTAAATTGATATTTTCATCCATATGACCACCTATAGAGATTTTTCTACAATTTATTATTATACTATAAATAAAACTTTTTGTAAATGAAATATATCTAAACTTTTCCTAAACTTTGTTAAAAGGTACATTCCATTTATTCTAAAATAGAATTATATATAAAATAGCATACCATCTATAGTTTTAAGAAAATAATATAAAATCCTTTATTTTCAAACAAAAAAGAAGCCACATATCTAGGCTTCAATTCGTATTTTTATCATATTTAAAATCTATAGTTGATTACAATTTCAATAAGTTCTTTTCATTTGTCATGATTTGAATTTATTGAGCTTGTTTTAAGAAAATAACCTAAATCTAATAACATTAAACTGTTTTATCCTTTGGTAAATTTAAACCTGCTTTCGATTGATTAGAATCCAAAAAATTAATCCAATAGAATCCTATTCCTTGATTTTTAGTTGCTAATATTAAATGGGTTGTAACAATAGAAACATCTTCCATTCCTGAGTCTTTTTTACGATTAAGATAAATAAAAATATTTTTAGTATGATATATTACAACAATATTAGTGTTTATCCCATATCGACAAAATGTTATTATATCTACTTTTTTAGGCCTTCCTTGCTTTGAACAACATATAAATGTTGTTCTTCAAGATGGTTAACTATAGGAGTTATTCTGTCCATATTTCATATTACAAGTGGTTTTTTCTAAATTTTTTACAAGAATACCTTCCTATAATTACTTTAATAAATACCGTATTTTTTTTCGTTTAAAGATTTTTTAATTCATTTTCACTAGGATTAGATGATAATCGTTTCCCATCTAATAGTTTAGCTTTCCTACATGATGGTAATAAATATTGATTGGTTTTTCCCATACCACTTCCACCAGAGGTTGCAAATGGAATGATAGTTTGACCATTAAACTCATACATTTCTAAGAATGTATTAATAATAGTAGGTGCTTGGTACCACCAAATGGGAAATCCAATATAAATCACATCATATTGATTTATATTCTTGACTTTTGAAATTATTTTAGGTCTAGATGATTTATCCTTCATTTCAATACTTGATCTAGAATTTGCATTTGTCCAATCTAAATCATCACTAGTATAATTTTTTTGTGGTATTATCTCAAACAAATCCGCATTCTTCACCCTTGCAAGTTTTTCAGCTACTGTTTTAGTAATACCAGATGCACTAAAATATGCTACTAATGTTTTCATTGTCAATATCTCCTATAATTTATTATATGTTTCATCACTTACTGGTTCACACCATTCATTTGTAGCATTATCTGCTGGTATTTCAATTGCAAGATGAGTAAACCACGAATCTTTACTTGCACCATGCCAATGTTTAACCTCAGCAGGAATATAAATTACACTGCCAGGTATTAATTTTATTGCTTGTTTACCTTCTTCTTGGTACCAACCCTCGCCATCTGTACAAAGAAGGATTTGCCCACCTTTATGATGAATATGCCAATTATTTCGGCACTTTGGTTCAAAGGTTACATTATATATACCAACATTTTTGGTATTCAGTGGTTTCAGATATGAATTTCCAATAAAATAGTCGGCAAAAGTTACATTTGGTTCTCCTAGACCAAATAAACTATCACCTATTATTTCTTTTTCTTCTTGATACACCTCTCTAACAATAGGAAAAATTGCCCATGCATGAGGCCATCCCACATAAAAAGCTAGTTGAGTTATTACCTCAATCATTTCAGTTTTACTTACACCATGATTTTTAGCATTTTCTAAATGGTATCTAATTGAATTATCAACGATTCCTTTTGCCATCAAAGCTGTAACTGTAATAAGGCTCCTATCTCTTAAAGAAAGTTTATCTTCTCTAGACCAAACCTCACCAAATAATACATCGTCATTTAGTTGAGCAAATTTAGGTGCTAAATCGCCTAATTGCTTTCTACCTGCATCTTGTTTAATCATTATCAATCCCTACTTTCTAATTTATTTTTAAATTTAATTCTTCAATCCAACTTCTTATTTCAGATTGAGAAGAAGATGCCGAAAATCTTTTTCCCTCATTAACTATAGCAAGAGGTTCAAGTTTTTTAATTTCATTTACACTAGTTGAAATCCCACTACCACCACTAGTACAAAAAGGAATGATTGTTTTATTCCTCAAATCATATGTATCAAAGAAAGTATATATAATTTTAGGTAATTTTTGCCACCATATTGGATAACCAATAAAAATTATTGAATAATTATTTACATCAATATCATTTGCTATATTTGGTCTTGCCTTTTCATCATTTTGTTCTATATTGGCTCTACAATCATCGTTTGTATAATTTAAATCATCTGATGAATAAGGAATGGTTGGTATAATCTCTATTAACTTTCCTTTAGTCATATCTGATATTTGGATAGCAACTTTTTCAGTTGTTTTAGTAGCAGAAAAATATAAGATAGCAATTTGATGATTGCTACTATTTACATTTTCTTCTTCATTTTGATTACCATTATCTTCAATATCTAAATTACTATTAGAGCAACTAAATAATAAACCAAAAGATAAAAATATTAAAAAACACACCAATATTTTTTTCATAAACTTACTCTTCATCCTTTCATTATTTACATAACAATTTTTTAAGTTTATTTAATAATTCTACTATTTGCATATCATTACTTGTCAATTCATTGAACACTTTTTCTTCCTTTTCATAAACTAGTTGTAGTTTTATTTTAGCATAATGTTTCCCCCTTTCAGTCATAATTATTGTCATTTCCCTCTTTTGTCCTTTGATTGGCTCTAATTTGATATAACCATTTTTTTTCAACTCCATTATAATGGTGTTAACCGTACTTTTAGGCAAATCCCAAGATAAACAAATTTCTTTTTGCGTATGGGGCTTACCGTCATTTAATGCATAAAGTATCCATAAAAGGGTAGCAGATACATCGCTTTCTTTTGCAAAATTGGCATAAATTGCATCTAATCGATAAATTGCTTTACCTAAATTATAAAAGAATTCTTTTGAGTCCATTTTAATTTTCTCCTTTAAAATCCTTATTCGTACTTTATTATAGTACGAAAATGAACTTTAGTCAATTATTTTGATTAAAATATATATAATTTATAATAAATTTAACCCTTGTATAAATTAAATTCTTATTTTTTACTTAAAAATACTCAATTGTTATAAATAAAAAAGGCTTACATAGTATCAAACCTAATCTTTCTGAATGCTTTATTATATTAGAAAACTTATCGACATATTTTAATACATACTAGAGTCAAAATATTTCGTTAAAAAATGATTCCTTTGATATATAAAATGTAAGCCATATAATAAATTTATTGCAACATCATATGCTACTCATATTACATTATGATTGCTTGAAATTTGTATGTTATTATACATTAAACTATCAATATCCATAAAATAGTAGTCCTATTCAGAAATTATAGTGTTATAGTATAAATCCAACATATGAGGAGGTAAAAAAGAAAGCAAGTTTTTCCACTTTTCATCTTTACTCATCTATTAAAAAATGCTTCAACTTCTTTATCATCAAATTTTATTAATACTACTAGTTGAGTAGTTTCATTAATCTATTGATATGTATCCATTATTAGGAAAATCAATAGATATAGCATTTTGCATTGTTTTTAAATATTCATAATCATGACTAAGTCTCTTTCTTAAAATGAAAGTTACGGAACCATTAATGAAAAGGAATACAGTCATAATAATTCCTACAACAATATTTTTTACATTTATATTTCTTTATAGTAAATACAACACCAAAAATACATGATCAAATGGGTATGGGCGAAAACAAAAAAATTTCCACATATAGTAACCATTGATAATAAAAATTTGAAAATAATTGCATTTTTTACCAAAATTGCTACTATCATAAAAAAGATACTACAAATTGATAAAATAAACAATAGAGTTAATAAATATTGATTCTATACAAAAATAATATATACTTTTCTAAGTTTATTGTTAAGACTAACAATAATAGATTTTTTTACATTATAATAAGTTTTAAATAAACTATTTATAATAAAACTTATAATCATCATTTAAAAATTTATATATATGATGGTTTGACTTAAATCATACATCTGGATTATAAATAGTTATACTAGAAACAATAGAACTATCTTTCTTTTATAGTATCATTTTTATATATATTACCACAAAGGTTATCCACAAAAACTTTAAAAGTATCTAACAGTTTTAATAAATTCTCCATTGAAAGTATCGATTGGTTAGTTTCGCACAAACGAATGCTTTATCTTGTTACATTTAAAATATGGACTAATTCTTTATTTATTTTTACTATAAAACTAGTAAAAATGAAAAAAATAAGTCTTCACGCAAAAGACTTATTGATTACTTCTAATGGTAAAGAACTACTAACTCAAATGTTTATTTAATTTTACAATAACAACTATTCTTTTTATTCCCATCTTGCTTGATTCCATCTAATTCGATTAATTTTCTTAAAGATTTTCCTATACAATTTAGAATAAGTGATGAACATAATTCTTTAATATCTTATTTATTAAATCTACCTATTTTAATATATGCCTTACAATTTCAATAGTTTTTTCTTCTTTGCAACTAAATTAAATCTTTCTTTGAAATTTTTATATAATAAAAGAATTGTGTCAAGAAGATATTTTATAAAAGGATCAACATCCTTACATCCTTTTTACCGATTATGTTGTAAGTTACTTATCACATTCTTATCTCCAAATTATTTCTTTGAATTATAGTATAAAATAAGTAGATAATCAATTGATTAAGGTTATTTTATTATATACTTTATATAATAAATATTTATTACGCTTTATTTAATTGTTCTATTAGTTGCTTGAATTTATTTTCATCTCTTATAAAATCAAATAACTCTTTTTTCATTTTTTCTATCCATCTATTTTTATTGTTATTAGGATTATCGCTAAATGACCACTTAGTAGAATCATCAGTAAGTTTATCTATCAAAAAACTTGTATGTTGTAAAATTTCTTTACTTTTATACATATTTAACCAATTAATTAACTATTTGGATGATTTATTGAAATATTCCAATGTTTTTTCTTTGTTTTTAATTTGAGCTTGTTCCCAAGCACACATCATATAGATATCAAATAATCTTATATTGTAGAAACCATACTCACCATTTTCAAACACTATGTCTAAAAACTCTTTATATTTTAATAGTTGTATATCTCTTTGACCAACTTCAGCTCTGCCATAAGTAGTAATAAGTTTACTATAAAACATCTCAACAAATTCTATAAATAATGCTTGAGTAACTTTCATTTTTTCAATGCCTGTTACAACATCTGGCCAAAACCAATCTCTTGTAATCATCATTTGAGGTAATTTTTCAACAATTACTCTTGCTTTATCAAGCTCTTTTCTTGCTTGGTATGTAAGAATTAAAACTTGCATAGCATGATATCTTTTTGAATCTTCAACACATTTTTCTAATATTTTATTTGCAAGTTTGATTAATTTTTGACTATCTTCTTCACTAGTTGTATCAAATGCTAGGATGAAATACACAATCAATAACTGATCTTTAATATCCCAACTATTTGGATATTTTTTAATGCGAATTCCAATAACTCTTCTGGTATATTATTATTGACTCATTTAGTAGTCATTAAAAATATACCTTTTTTCCT
>UQBM01000030.1 GCA_900539265.1 uncultured Mollicutes bacterium
GAACAGGGATTCATATAAATGTTTTTTTTGTGTCTACTTTTTCTTGACTATTTCAATATAAAAGAATCTAGTCCTTCTTTTTTAATTTGAATGATAAAACTACTTATATCACATACTATATTTTTTTATATCTTGATAATTATTCATCTAAAACCTCTACGCCAATTTAATTTTTATATATTCATATCATTTTTAATTTTATTTTGACTTTCTATAAAAAGTTGAAAGTATTTACATATTATTGATTATTAAAATTAAAAACAAAAAGCTATCAATAAGGATAGCTTTTTTCCATTTAACTCAATATTTATTTAACATTACAAGCTCTAGTTTTACCAATTCTTGAATTTTCCATAATATGAAATGTAACCTTTTTTCTTCAATGAATGTTTTTTATTATTACCAAAATACCACTAAAGTGAACAAAATAATTCGTTTTTGTTATTGTTTCGTTTATGAAACCATAACCCTTACTCGTGTTGAGAACTTTAAGTATACCTTCCATACTTCGAGGAATCTTTTTCTACTATAAACATATAGCATTTATATTATAGCAGATTATTTATTATACATTGCATAATTATTAACTTATTTTGTTTTTTTATACCTTAAACCATGATCTTGAATAATTTCAATCAACTTATTATATTCATCTTGAGTTAATTGATTCTTTGGGATATATAAAAATTGTTTCAGTGATGTTATCAAAAAAATAAAATCTTTACTATCTATGCATTTATTTATCATAGAATAGGTAAAGGAAACTACATTATTTGTGGTTAAACTCTTATTTTCAATTCCATTATCAGTAAATATAAATACAACTTCACTTTCTGTATCATTATTTGCTTGTTCAAATTGTCTGATATTTAATTTAATATTTCTATTAATAATAAGCATAAAATAAACTATATAAAAAATACCAAAAAGCAAACAAAAAACTGCTAAAAATAAACCAAAACTATCAAAATTATTTTTAAGACTAAATGCCTCTAAAATTCCTATAACAATTAAAAAAATCGACATACATATCGCAAAAATTTTTGTTTTTTTATGAAACACTTTCAATGCCTGACTTAATATAATCGTATTTAACTTTATTTGAATTTCCATTCTCTCACCTCAACAAGTACTCTCCTTCATATATTTAATTGTTTTTCATTTATATTCTTTTCTTAATATCATTTTAGATTATGAAAATTAATCAAACAATCATTTATAAAAAAGGTTAGTTCTTTGTATAATTCTTTTTTACTATATTATATCATATATTTTTTATCTTGTCAAAGTCATCCTTTGTCCAGTATGTCAACCTTTGTTTATGAAAAAAGTCTTAAAATAATTTTCTATCTAAAAATAATTTTAAAATTATAACTATCTTCCCTATTTATAAATAGGCTAATTAAATAGATAATAAACTGATTAATTATGGCGGAAAATGGGGGATTCGAACCCCCGCAGCTATTACACCCTAATGGTTTTCGAAACCATCCTCTTCAACCACTTGAGTAATTTTCCACACATCTATTATATCATATATTTTCATTTATATTAGAATAAATGCTATTAAATAGTGTTGTTTTTGTATTAATGATATATGTTATAATACTAGCAATAATAATTTTTATAATATCAAAAACAAGAAAAGGAACGACACATATTGAAAGAGCGTACCAAAATGAATTTTCTGTTTGGAACATATACCAAATTGTGCCTACTAAATAACAAATGATCGTTCCTAACACCATTGACATTGGATACCAAAAAAATTGTTTTTTATTGATACTTGTTAAAAAACTGATGATAAGAACCGCAGGAAGATAACCAACTATATATCCACCAGTCACACCAAGAATAACGCCAACTCCTCCCCTAAAAGAAGAAAAAACGGGTATACCTATAATACCAATACATATATATATCAAAATGGTGATTAAACCATCAAATTTTTTTGTTACCCCTCCAATTAAATATAAAGCAAAAGTAGCTAAGGTAATAGGAATACTGCCTATGGGAATTGACCATGGAGATAAAACACATATCATAGCTGCTAAGATTGAAATGAAGGAAATTTTTTGAATTGTTTTATTCATTGGTAATTACCATCCTTGTAATTTCTCCCGAAGATACAATTTGCACTTCATTGTTGATTATAACTTGTAATTCTCCATTTTTCGTAATGGATAAAACCTTTGCCTTAAATAGTTGATTATTTTTATATAATTCAACATACTTTCCAATTATAAATGATTTTTTGATATATTCATCCATATATATTTGATCATCCATATGTTGTATATATTTATCAATTTGATTGATAATTGCAATAATCAAATCATTTCGCGAAATAATTTGATTAGTCTCATCTTCAATTGAAGTTGCTATTTTACGAATATCTTCATTAAATTCTTGATGATACATATTAATACCTATTCCAATAATAGCATATTCTAAACTTCCTTGTTCAATAGATGTAGCGGCTTCAGTTAAAATTCCACTTATTTTTTTTGAATTTAGATATATATCATTGACCCATTTAATCTTTGTTTCTACATTGGCAAGTTGATCGATTGCTGAGGAGGTTGCTACTGCCGCAAGACATGTGAGTTTTTTAGCTTGCTCTAAAGAAAAGGTTGGTTCCAATAAAATACTCATATATATACCACTAGCATTATTAGAGGTGAAACTCCTACCAAGGCGTCCTCTTCCTGCTGTTTGAGCATTTGCAATGACAACCATTTCTTCCATTTTTTCATTTTTTTTCATTTTCTTTAGATAATTATTCGTAGAATCTACACTATCTAATACTTGTACATTTCTTTGATTTGTTAAATGACTTTTAATATATTCTTCATCTAATACTTTCATATCGCTTTGATAGATATATCCCATACGATTCACTCTTTTAATATCATAACCTTTATCAATTAACTTAGCTATAACTTTACTGACATAACTTCTTGTAATTTGTTCTTCTTTTGCAATTTCTTCACCACTAATGATTTTACCTTCTAGTTCACCTAGTTTTTTTGATGCTTTTAGTTTTTTTAAAATATTATCGTATATCATTTCATTTATTTTTTTCATCTTAGACCTCACTGATATAAAGTATATCATTTTTTTCTATTATTGTCAACTTATTTATTATTTTAATAGTTGACAATGTTTTTTATAGAAAAGGCCATATAAGGCCTCATCTTAGTTTAATTGAGTTTCAAATATTCTATCCATTTATAAAATGTAGCTACATGATACAAATTCTCCTTTTTAATTTAAAAATTATCATTTACATATAAAAGTTCAAAATAAAATTCTAAAAGATATTTTTTGTTAAATAAACTATCTCACATTTTAAAAATAAAAACTTGATTTCAATATATTTTTGAAATCAAGTCTAAACTATTTTATTATTTTAATATTTGACAAAAATGATTAACAAAGGGAACCATATCTTTCTGCAAGATATTTAATATATTCCCAAGTAATTAACCCTTTACCTATCGCAACATTTAAATATTTTCCATTAAAAATATCAAACATATACTCATTAATCATTCCATTAAAATCATTAACTGTTAATAATCCATACTGATTAATATCTGATTGTTTTTGAATTTGATCATATTCAAGGGTAACTATATCATACTCAAAAATATTAAATAAACCAAAAATACCTCCTGGCATAGATAATATTCCTTCAGTAAAGTAATTTAATGTTTTTTCAGTAACTGGTGAATAAATCCTGCATTGCTCTTCAGTAAGATAAGCATTTAATAATATGATTTCTTCTTTGTTGCCATCTTCATCAAAAGTTATAAAAGTTTTACCAATATATTTTTTATAATTGTCATTGGTAAGATAGACATACTTATTTTCTTCTTTATTAAAAAAACCATGCTCATAAACAATTTTAATAATGGAGCCATTAGAAAATTCACAGTTAATAATCTTATATATTTGTGCTTCTTGTAAGCTATGATCATTAAAGATAACTCTTGAAACTTCGACCTTGCCAGTTTCATGATTAAATACTTGTACCATATCTCCAGCAATAATTTGTTCTACTGGTTTTTTACTTCCATCTGCCATTGTAATCAACGTTCCTTCAACAAGGCAAGAAGATGATTCAACATTCAAAGTAGAATGTTTTTCTATTGTATAAGTTTTACCTACTAAAATAGCAACATCATTTAAAGTAGCTTTTCGATTATCATCTTCTGTATAAGTTATTGAATCTATTTTAATGTCCGTACCTGGTATTACATCAATTGTTTTATCACTTTCACATGTTATAGTTTCTCCATTGTAAATTGTAGTTATAGTAATTGTAGCATTAGATACTGTAACAGTGATGCGATACCAATTTGACTCAGAATAAATAGGCTCTATATATATTATACCATCAAATTTTTCCTCAATAATTATACTTTCATTAGCATTAAATTGTTGTCCATCAAGATAACCTCCATGAATTTGCCATTTATCAAAATCATATTTGATTATATAGCCATCAGCAGCCTCTTCTTCCTTTGATATTTCTGATGGTAAAGCTACATATTGACCGACAATATAGTAAATAAGATCAATTTCAGTATCATTAGAATCTCTAATGCTTAACTTTTCTTTCATTTCCCATTTAGCATATAGTACTAAATTACTACTAACAATGGAATCAGAAGTGAATTCAATATCTTCACTGGTATACCATCCTGTGAAAAAACGATCATATGTAGAAATAAGATCAAATTTTCTTAGATCATCATTATATGGTGTTAAATCTATCGTATTACCAGATGATACATTTATGGAATCAAATCCTTCATGTTGATCATTATTAGTAATAAAACTCACTTTAAACTGTTCTAAATCTGTAAATTCACAATAAAGAAAAATTGAAGTATCATCACCAAAATTATCAATATACATATTTAAATGATCAATTGAAATAGAACTAATTTCAATATTAGTAGATGCATCTATTCCTATATACCATCCATTAAAATATTTCCCATTATATGTAGAAGTAGTTGTTATACTTAATATTCCATCAATAAAATCACTTAATGTAAATTGATAAATTGCATTGGATAATATCATATCATCAGTTACATTTATTATGTTGTCATCACTATCCTTATAACCACCAGTATAATAAAATGAATATATATGTTCACTCCATGATGCATAAAGATTTAAAGTATTATTATTTTCTCCATCTTTTAATACATAGCCTATTGCAGGTGTATTATCTGAAAGTAACCATTGACTAAAGTCATAATGCCTTTTTTCAGGGATATATTCGTCGCCTACTATTTCATATATATAGTTACCAGAAGAATCTGGAGTTAAAACTTGAATAGTTTGGCTTTCAATTTGATTTTCTTCGTCATAATAATGAATTATGAATTGCTTTACATTTGAAGCAATAGTAAAATAATATTCACTATTATTTGATGTTATTGATACATAAGCAGTATTATTTTCAAATGGTTCATTTTCATTAAATGATACGGTATCCCCAATAGAACCATAAGCAGCATAATTCGTAATTTCAGTTGCTGCATTACTAGCACTTTTAATTTTGATTGAATCAATAATATAAGAGGAGATTGTCAGTTGTGCTCCACTTTTTTCAGTTTGAATAATTCCCCCTATGCTTCCAGTACCAGAAAGTGTTCCATTAAGTATAAATTCTGCATCAACTAAGTTAGTACAATGTGATTTAAAGAAAGGACAAATTTGTATTGTAGACCCTATTATTTTATCAAAAGCCATATATGCTCCACCTGATATATCAAGAATAGCATTTTTTTCAATAGTTAAGGATGTACCAAGTAAAAATACATATGAAGAATTGGAAATTTTTAAAGTACCGCCAGTTGCTACAATAATATCCATATAACTAAGAGGGGCTGGACAAGTTGTAGATGTTTCAAATGAATACCCAGATATTCCTACTGATAATTTTACATCCTCATAATTTCCATGAATTTCTATTATATCTTTTTGTCCTTTGATTTGATTAGATTCAGTAATAGATAAATTACACGAATTATTATTTGATGTTCCATACTTATATATATAATCACTACTTTTAGAAGAAGTCATAGGTCTAAATAAACAATTGGATGAACTCGATGAATCACCAATAACATCTATAATCACCGTTCTTAATCCAACCAAAAAATTTGATCCATATATGGATGCATATGCTTTATAATTTGCTCCGTTATAAATCTTAGTAGGACAAGAAATACTATGCATACTCCAAGATACAATAGGAAATGCACCAGCATTTTTTACATCCATTGCGCTACTTGTAGATGCCCAGTCAAAAATTCTCATACAATCTTGAGTTACAGAACCTGATTCTAATGTTAATAAACCAGTACCCTTCAAAAATCCATATGAATTCAAAGTAGATTGAGATTGCATATAAATATTGCCATAATTCATTATGACACCATGGTCACCAACATATCCATATCCAGATATAACTCCACCTATATTTATTTTTGCATTTGTCTCTGCACGAATTATAATATCTTTAGGAATAATAAAACAAGAATACACATTAAAACTACTAGGTGCTGTACTTTTAATTTCATTTAAATCATTAGTAGTATCATCATATGGAATATGTAGAGTCATTCCACTTTTTAATACAAAACTTTTAAACCCATTCTCTTCTGTAAAATTGGTATACGGATTTCCTTCACTTTTTGTTAGACTAGTAAAAGACGTCATTACATAACTATTAGAATCAGTGGCGTCACCCGCAAAAGTAATGGTTCCTGTTTGCAAAAGAGCATCCTCAATTGTATAATAAACACCATCAACCATAGCAGTCTTATATTTGATTATACAAGTTAACGTATTTGTAACTTCATAATTAGGATTGCCCACAGATAAATATGCTAAATATGTACTACCTACAAGAGTATCAGTTGTTTCTAAATTACTTGAATTAGGAACTTCACCATAATAATAAACACCATTATGCATACCTACAATTTTACAATTGAGTAGTTTAGTAGCAACTTCATTGTTATTATTATCAATAAATTTAAGTGATTCTACAAAACTATATATTATTTGATTAAATGTTCGAAGATTAGAATCATAATCCATTTGTACTATTTGTTGTTCAAGTAGTTTTATTTCTTTAGGCTTTATTGTAAATTTGACTTTACATTCTCCTACATCTTGAACTTCAATTATAACATCATAGATTCCCGCATCAATAGGTTTACCACTAATATATTGATCTTCTTCTTCACTTTCTAATTTATATTTATATAAAATATTTTCAACTGGAATTGGATCACCCATTTTTTGAACAGGTACTTGTTCTTCTCCATTATAAATCGTTTCTTGTGATACGCCAAAGAATTCTGATATGGAACTTGCCACATATGTTGGTGAAAAAGTTATTTCATATATAATAATCCAAGTAGACATTCCTACTACTATTAATATGGGAAAAATTACAAAAAGTAATGATAAAATTGATTTCTTTTTCATATTATTACTCCTATAAATCAATTACTATTTGTTATCAAAACTGTAATTGAAAATTTTATGTTATCACCATATAAATATTGATATATTTGTTCATTAAAATAATTACCTGCAGTTGCAAAAAAACTATATTTTATTTGAAAACTAATAAATTGTTCTTCAATTGTTAAAATATCATTAATTGTAATTGGTAATATATATTGTTTATTATCTATTCCAGAAATAGAACCAATAGTTACATCATAATTATTATCTATTATTACCTCATGATTTATTGTTCTATATCCTAATTCCTGCCTATCATCTTCAAAAATATTCAATATAGTTGGATTATCATTCGCATATTTCAAGGTAATAGATAAATAAATAGAATTACTTTTTGAAAATAATAATTTACATTTATTTAAATCGATTATAAAATAAGCGTTAATATATCCAGTATTAGATATTTCCCCATTATTATCAAGATATCCATTATTTTTATATTTAAAACAACTAATACCTGTGTTATTATCTCCTTTAGTTGTATCTAAATAAATATAGTCTTCACTATTAACTACATTATCTACAGAAATATTAGCATCAACATTTATTGCATCTAAAGTAATATTCCATGATGAAAAGCCAATACTAATTAAAGATAACATACATAATACCAGTATTAAATTTATTTTAAATTTTGAAAGCATTTCATCATCTCCTTTCATTTAGATATTATGAATTCACTGACTCCCATTTTGCATATAACGTTAAATCAGAAAATACTGCTGTTAAATCAGTAAATGCACCATTAACAACCGTTGGAATTTTTACCGTATACCATCCAGCAAATACATATCCTTCTCTTGTAGGAATTGGTATTTCATAACCTGATGCTTTAAAATAATTTCCACCAACCATTTCATAAGTGAAAAGCGTACCAAGTGGCATATTTGCAGGTGCATCTGTTGAATCATTTAAATCAAATTTAACAGTATACGTTTTATTAGTAGTATCATAAAGATTGATTACTTGCGTCCATTTATTATTTTGCTTGACATATATCACATTGTGACTTAAATCATACCATAAGTCACCATTGATACCATCAGTATCCAATGGTTTACTCATTTCCGAAAACCATTTATTAGGTCGTGCAAACTCTAATTCTTTTGTTGTATCATCAGTATATGTAATTATCATAACATATCTATCACCATTAGGTATTGATACAATATCTTGAATTCCTCTTCCATCTTCTCCTTGTTGAGGTGCAGGAATATTCACAATAACATCTTCTCCTTGTGACATCTTGAATGTCAAAGTCACACTAGAATCTCTATTGATTCTTTGATCAATGCCAATAACTGAAATGCCATCTTTGCCATCTTCCCCTTTGGGAAGTAACATCGGTTCTGAACTGGTTCCGTCACTATATCTAATATAAATTACTATTTCTCCAGTTTCAGGATTGATAACAGGATCTATACTACTAACTGAAATGCCATCTTTTACTTCCACAATCGTTGGTGAAATAGAGTCATCGGTATAAGTAATTGTTAAAATTGAACCACTACCATCATCTTTTTTAATTGTTGTTATCTCCTTAATTCCTACTCCTGTTGAACCTTTATCACCCTTTGGAACAATAAAAATGGTTGGTTCTGAGACTTCATCAACATACGTAATTGTTATTTTGATGTCACCATTTTCTAAGTTTTCAGCTTGAATATTTTCAATTTGCAGTGCTTCATTACTGCCAAAGAAACTAGAACATCCTGCTAAAACAAAACATAATAATATGATACTTATTAAATTTAATATTTTCTTTTTCATGTTCTTATTCTCCTTTTACATTATTCAAAATTAAATCAGAAATATTTGGTGTCTCACCATATAAATAACCATCACCTTTCATGCATATAAATTTGAAAGGTTCATAACCAGTTACCACCGTTACCGCTTTTAACATCATATTTTTTAACATTTCAACCATATTAGACCCTTGTCCTAAATTTAAATAGTTGTCAAGTAAATCAATTTCAATTTCTGGATTAAAATGAATATTTATATCATCAGTTGAAACATTAACTTTAGATAGATTCAGTCCTCCACCATAATATGCAATTGGTAAGTTTATATAGTTTTTACCATCGTCTGTATAAATTGAACCTTGAGTTGTGGCTTTATCAATTAAATATTGTTTAATTGGAAATATTTTATCAATATCTATTATCCCTTCATAACTTGGATCAATTGATTGAGCGAATTTCGATATATTTTCGGTAATTAATCCACTAATATCAACACTATCAGTAGCCTTATAATCATAAAATTTAGTATTACCACAAATTTCTAATTCAACTGGATAAGATAAACCTGCAATCTTACTTGTTTTAAGACTATCAAGAGGTATACCCTCTTGCGTTTCAAGCATCCCTAATACTTCCCAAATTACACTAGGAATATTAGAATACAAGAAAGGACCATTAAACATAGATTCAAGAGAGATGGCAGCAATTCCACTTTGATAAAAGAAAGTATCTTTTATTTTCATACTACCTTTGTAAATAGGATTATTCTTTTCATCTTTCATTAATTTTTCATTACTAAGCGCTCTTTGCATTGATAAAAGTGCTTTTTTCATATTATCTTTTGAACTAAATTCCGATTTTAAATAGGAATTTAAGATAGTATCACCAACTCCATTAGTCTTAAAATAATCCTCTATTTGAAGTGATATCGAATTTCCATTTAAATCAATAAAATCATAACTTTTACTACCATCAATCATAATATATTCATTAGTACCAAGTGAAATTAAGAAATTTCGAGAATAACTTAACATACTATTAATCAGTTCAACATGCATTGAAGAAAAACTGCGTAAAACATTTTTACCATTTGCAAGTCTAGCATTCATAATTTTAATGTTATTTCCACTAGTTTCTAGAACAGTACCAACTGTATCTAAATTAGCAAGTCTATTACCAAAATCACAATTTCTTAAATTAATATCGTTAATTAAAATATCGTTACCATCAACATACATGCCAATATTATCTTGACCAAAAGCCTCAACTAACGGCATATTATTATGATCACCTAAAGCATAAAAAGGAAGAGGACCTCTAAATAGATCATCTTTAGCTAGATGAGGAATAGATACAATATTCCCATTACCACTATCTACTTCAATGATTTCGGTCGGATAAGTAAGATTGTGCATATTGATTGTATATCCATTACCATAAAAGTCTTTTTGGATATGAAGACCTACTAAAATTTCAGTTGTTATGTAATTACTACCACCACTTGTTGCAACACTTTGATTCCATTGATCAATATAATTTTTATTATATGTTGTAACAAAACGATATATTTCGTTTTTAAAATTAAATTTCTTCGTTACAAGATTATAATTACCAAAACATTCAACATTATTTTCCTTTACAATTGGTTTACCATCTTCTAAAAGAACCTCACCGCTAGAGCTCATCTGATAAGCATTTTCTAATGATTCAAATGATTTTCTAAGAACAATAATTTCACCATTCACTGAATTATTAGAACAATATAATAAATCATCATAACTATATACGTTCACACCATCTTTAACTACTTCGAATGAATAAGTTGCATTTTTAGCAATATTTTCATCACCACAACTAATAGTAAATGAAGCAAAACCAGCATCTTTAATTTCTAATTTATTATTCATTAAATCAATTTCAATATTATCGGTTTTCTCTTCAATTCTAAGTAACGTAGAAATACTTTCTGGCACAGCATTAATTTCTAAATCAATGCTTGCTTTTATTTTATTTTGATTTTCTAAATCATATTCGCCATAGTAAATCGTTTGATCAATATTGTTTTGAGAACTTCTAATTTTAGTTTGAATAATAATTGCACCATTTTCATAAATAATTGCATTCATTGATTTAAAAACCGTACCCTTTTCATTTGAACAAGTTATGATAACCTCTCCACATTCAAGCGTTTTTAAATAATATTTATTGTCTTGTTTAACAATTTCACCATAAACACTATCATCTTCCAAATCACGATTTCTAATACTCCATACAAGTGCATTACCAGCCCCTGCTGGATAGTTTTTTTGATTCACACCTGTTGCTTCTAATAAATATAAATTATCTTGTAATTTGAAAGCTTCAGTATCATCATAATCCCATTGAATTGCAATAATATCATTATCAATAAAATTAAAAGTTGTATTAATCGTTACAACACCAAGTAAAGCAATCAAAAAGGGAATCAATAATAAAATAATTAAGTTTTTCTTTTTCATATCAATTTATCACATCCAAATCCATAAATAGAGATTCCATATTTTTCTTCAAATTAAATACGTGTGGTATTCCAAGTATGGCAAATAAAATTAACCCTATTAAATAAGCAATATATATAGACATACCAAAATATGAAAGAATTGCCGTAACTACAAAATATATAATTGGTAAAATATATGAATAAATATTAGAAATAATTGATTTTCTTGGTTTGTGATTTCTAATATTCAGTTCTTCTTTTAAAGAAATTACATCATAAATAAATAACAACAAACTTACTAATAAAAGTGCAAAAATAAAGGTTGTGAAAGTAATCGTTTTTAACACTAATAAAACAATTAAAGTGGATAAAAGCGATGTAAAAGAAAGAATCAAAGGAATGCTTACTTTTATTAACAATTGAACCTTAGGTAAAACAGGTATTGTTTTCATCACTTTAATCGTCTTTTTTTCCATTTGAATATATTGATTTGCTCCTTGACTAATAATCACTGTAAATAACATTAAAATTAAAATATCTAATAATGGAATAAAAGATGGCACAACCGAAATATAATATGCAAAAATGCCAGAAGTAAAGATTGTATTTAAAGCTTTGATTACCAAATATGCTAAAAAGGGTTGAATAACCAAAAGTCCTGTAAAAGACAAAGTATAATTTTGATTTTTTGTTAAAAGAATAACTTCTTTTTTGATTAAAGCTTTTTTTATTGATATTTTTTTATACTCTTTCATTCTATGTTTTCTCTTATTAGAAATAGAAATATTTCTTACATAACTAAAAGTGAAAATAGTAATACTTAAGCCAAGAATAAAAATACCAAATGATATGCCTAAGTATGGTAATAAACTAACATATCTATTTTGAATAAAAATATCCGTTAAAAAATTAATTGGAATCTCATATTTTCTAAAACCAATCAGTTTATCCATCATCGTTTGGGTAAACAAATTATGAATATTTCCTCCCGCAATCATTTCAATAAAAAGATTTAAAACTTTCGCGTAAAAATAGCATCCAATACCAAGCAATAATATCATTAAAAGAAATCTTAAAATAATATGATTGTTGAAATAATTTTTTAAAAGCCAAAAAGGATATATTAAAAAAAGAGCAACTCCCATCTCAAAAAAGAAAGAAAGAAGGGGATAAAAAAGAGCTAGATAATAAAATTTTAATGTCATTGAGTAGTTAATACCATATGCAATAAATAAAGGATATATAAACAAAATGCTAATTGCATAATGCATAAAAAATAAAAATACTAGTTTAGATAAAATTATGGAACTATTGCTAACTGGTTTTGTTGATAATTGTTCAATATCCTTTTGATTAAAAAAAAGTTTAACAGCTCTAAAAATCCCAGAAATAGTAATAATAACGGAAATGATAAATAAAAATAAATTCATGAACGCCGTTGTTGCTTGATGAAATTTTCCTATTTTATTCAAAATAGTTGTAAACAAAAATACCTCAATTCCAATAAAACAAGCGAGAAAAAAGATGGTCACTAAAATAGTAATAATTTTTTTAGCAATACTTTTTTCTTTTTCAAACATCAATTTAAAATCTTTCGCGAGGAGGTTAATCATTCTTGTCCTCCATATGTCTCAATAAAAATTTTAGCAAGTTGTAATCTTTTATTAGGGTTTTTATTCAAATCAAATAATTCCACAACTTCACCATTATTAATAATAGCTACTCTATCACAAATTTTAGATACCAATTCAATATTGTGACTAGTAACAAAAACGGTATTACCATGATTGGCATATTCTCTCATCATTTTTTTCAATTCTTCCACAGCCATAATATCAAGACCGACTGTAGGTTCATCTAAAATCCAAATTTTAGGACTATGAAGTAAACTGGCAACTAAACATAATTTTTGTTTCATTCCATGCGAATAATCAGAAATGGGATTTGATAACTCTTCTAAATTCAGTTGAAGTCTTGTACATAAATATTTGTAATTATGGTTAAAATCTTCTTCACCTAAACCATATATGCTAGCAACAAATTCTAAGTAATCATATCCTGTCATTTCTTCATAACAAGTTGGCTCACTAGCAACATATCCAAAAGTTTGCTTTGCTTGAAGGGGATATTTTTTTATATCAAAACCTGATATATATACCTCACCTTTAGAAAATTTCTTGGAGCCAATCATACAATCTATTGTTGTCGATTTTCCAATACCATTTCTACCAATAAAACCAAATAACTCTTTTTCATAAACTTCTAAATTTAATCCTGTTAAAACATCCTTATCACCATAGGATTTATAGAGGTCATTGATCATAATTGTGGCTTTTTGTTCTTCTTGAAAAATTTTATTTTCTTCCATCAGAACTACCTCCTTAATTTTAAAAACCAAATGGTATCAACCTGATTGCCGTCTTTAAATGTATACATACTTCCACAATCACAACATTTATAAATATTTTGATTATTTTCAGTATTTTTACTTTTACAAACTGGACAATATTTCATATATAATTCTTTTTTAGCAAAAATCTCTTGCATCTTAGAATTAAGCCAAAAAGATACTAATTTTTTTTCTGAAACTAATTTATTCATATACGGTTTATTAGCATTTTCTAAATCGTATAAACGCCAAATCGTAATCAAATCTTTTGATATAACATTATTATCAAAAAATTGATGCATCGACAATTTATTTTCAGTATGAATTATTAACTGATGTTTGGCAACAACTAAACCATATGAAATATCAAGATTAATACATGGTATTTTTTCTTCTAGAGAAAGTTTAAGATTATAATCTTTATATTTAAAAGATAAACTATTGTATTTTTGACTTTTAGTATTGTCTAATACAAAGTTTTTTTCTTTGAAAATTTTTAATATCACATATTTATAATAAATAGTAAGTTCTTCCAGTAATAAATTTTCATCTTCATTTTTAATAAATTGAAGATAAAATTTATAACAATAATTGTATAAGCGATTTTTTAATAAAATATTAGTTGGTAAAACTTTTGTTAAATGAAGATTACATTTAGAAATTTCTTTATAGAAGAAAGTATTTTTAATAAACATTAATTTTCTTTGCAATCCTTCAATCTTAGTAATCATCTTTTCCGCAATTTTGTTCTCTAAATACTTATCACTATTTAACTCTACCGAAGGAATAAGCGATGCATAGAATTCACTATATTTATTTAATTCTAAACTGATAAGGTTTATAAGCATTCCAATAAAAATATTTTCATAAATTTTAATATCATCAGTATATTGATAGTGATGAACATATTCAGGTACCATCTCATCATTTTTTTCTTTCCAAAGTCTATTATCTTTACATACTTGTTGAAAAGAATCAGATGAAATATGTCCTGCTAATTGTGATCTAACAATACTGTCTTCTCCTTTATTAGAAAGAATAGGATGAACAATAATAGAAGCAATAACACTTAAAATAAAATTTACTTCATCAAAGAATTCATCATCTTTCTTAAAAGAAAAATCTTGTAAAGATGGAAGTTTTAAATTATCTAAATCTCGATAGAAAAATTTAATACTTCGATGTTCATCTTTATATTTTCTTATTTTTTTAATAACTTCTTTTAGTTTTAACTCTTCGATGAGTTTCATAAAATTATAACCTTCTTATTAAACTTTGAATTACTTTTTCACTACGATATAAAACATCTATTCCATATGTTTTAGTTATTAAAGTTAATAAATCTTTCAAAGCACCTTTAACATATTCTTCAAAACGGCCTTCAATTTTACTAATTATTTTTCGTGAAACAATAAAATCTATAGCATCTTCTTTAGCTCCTCCACATGCTACAAAAACAGGTACAAGTTTTACAATTTGATTTAAGATACGATTACCAAAAGTAATATCAAACTTATTATAAATAAAATCACAAATTGTTTGCAATTTTTCATGATCACTTTTTGTCATTTGATAGTTAGGATTATGTAACGCCTCATTATATAAATTTTGAAGATGCGTTTTACTAATATGAATTTTACTTACTTCTCCTTTTACTTCAAAAGGAATATTGCGATCATCAAAATCAATTGTTATTGCTCTATCATAGACTTTATCAGTAATTGTAAAGGTGGAATCATCTTTGTTTGCGGTACCAACAAAATATGAATTTTCAGGTATTTTAATAAAACCATCTTCTAATTTAGCAGGTGGTACAAATCCATATGGAAGTTGCATAATTTTTAATTTCCAAAGCTCCTTAGGATATTCTAATACTGATAAAAAGTCAGCAAAATAATACTCAACCCTAGAAATATTCATTTCATCCAATACAAAAAAATGAATTTGATCGGGATTATAATTGGCATGGTATAATGAAATTAAAAACTCTGTTTCTGTATAGGTTTTCGCAAAATCATTAAAATATCCAATTAAATTTGTCTTATCGCGATATGTTGCTTGAACAGGAATAAATAAAACATCAGCATGAATAAATTTTGCAAAATATCTAGGCAAGCTTGATTTACCAGTACCACTCAAGCCTTCTAAAATCATAAAATGTGATGCCGCAAATCCACTGATAAAAAATCTAATTGTATCAATATCAAAGTATAATTTTTCTTCTTTTGCAAGATAGTTGCGAAATTGAATACTAATCTCTTCTAAACTATATGTATCACTATCAATTTTCTCTATTGCATAACCATCATAAGTAGTATCCATCATAGATAAAGCAGGAAAAACTTTTTCCCGATCATCTAACTCCTCAACTGTACGAACAATACTTTCACTTGGTATATTTGAAGTTGTAGTTGTTATTTGCCCACCAGTAATAGAAGATGCAGTTGCATTAAGTGTTGCATCAAAATTAGTGGTTACATCAATTTTAGTATCTTCATCGTCAAAAGTAATCAATTCATTTTTATCATATGCTCTAAATGGTTTATCAACTAAAATATAGTTAACTACAAACATTAAAATACTACCAATTAATAAAAACAATAAAATATATATGCAAGTTGTCAATAAAATAGTTTGCCATACAAAAAGCATTATATTACCAATATTTTCAGCATTTAATGGTCTTTGAATAAGAATTCCAACGCCAACTGATAATAATGCACACAAAATAAACGATCCTACATATATTAAAATCATTTTAAAACTAAATGGTTTTTTATTATTTACAATAGCAAATCTTTTCTCATATAAAAAGATTGTAACAAAAACACTAACATAGATTGCTACAAGTATCAAAGCAACATAACCAGTTACACCACAACTGATTGATTTAAAATTAAGCGCCTCGGCTACTTGTGCTAATGGATTATTTTTATTAGCAAAAGAATGTGATCCTTCTATACAAAGACCTGTAAATAACAATAAAAATGAATAAAATATTGCAAGCGATATAAATATTAAATTTTTTCTTGTAAAATAAGGTTTATTCATCATCTTATTCTCCTTGATTATCGTTTTTAATTACGACTTCTTCGGCAATTTTTTCTGAAGTTTTTACATTAATTACTTCTTTAATCATTGTCTTATTCGATTTTTCTAAATACGGGCCATCTTTTATCTTTGTTTTTTCAACAAATCCTGATTCATTAAAATGATAAGCATAGCCCTTATAATAAATAGTCTCAACATATTCTGCCTTTATTTTTTCAATTTCCAATTCATCGATATAATCAATTGCATCTTCTAATTGCTCAATTCTTCTTTTTTGAGCCATATTAATTTTATTAGAAATTTTATCAATCATAATTAAACAATAGATTAATGAAATAATCGTGATGATACCAGCATATGACTGTAAAAACATAATAAATATCCCTATACTAGGTATTTTTTTACCTATATATCTTCCAATCACATCATTAAAGGTTGGATGATATTTATCACTTGCGTCATTGGCATCACCACGGGTTACATATTTTCCATCTTCTATTTCAATAATTCTATGAATGACATTTATTCCTTGATCATTGTGATAGGCAATAATATCATATTTGTTTAAATCTGATGCATTCTCAACTTTCTCTAAAACAATAATATCATAAGTTTGAAACTGATTGTTCAAATTGTTGGTAATAAGATAATTATTTGCGTCATTTTTTTGGCTCATTGAACCTGATGCAACAACCATTATAGTTTTATTGCCAATCATTGTTATATTATTTTGAAAACGATTGATTAATGAAAAAATAAATAAAGGTATGATTATTAATAAAGCAAGATAGAAACAAATAGATTTAACTATCTTTGTTACCATCTTGCGCTTTTTAATTTTTTCTTGTCTTTCATAGATTACTTCATCGATTAATTCAATGTCTTTTTTTCCAGACTTAATTTCATTTATTTGCGAAGTTGCATATGATTTATATAATATCGTAAATATTGTTGCGAAACTAAATACTCCGATGATTGTAACTATGAGGGAAATAATTTCAGCAGAAGTCATTTGAATTAATTAGCCCTAGCACAAATCACTACTTTAAAAGTAGGACCAGTAGCTCCAGTTATTATTTCTTCTGATGCATCCGCATCGTATCCATAAATCGTTGCTCTTAAATCTTTTAGAATTTTTTTGACATCTTCATCTGATACTTTTGTACCTTCTCCATCTTCATCATAATATTGACCTGGATTTAAATTATTGAAGAAAGTTCCCCACTTAAATTCAATAGTATAAGTAAAGTCATACCCACCATCTTCATTTTCAGTACAAGCACCATCTACAGTTTTTAAATCTACTGCCGAACTCGCGCATTCTGGTAAAATAATATAATTTTTATCAGTAGCAGCTTTTAAAGCCTGTTTCACATTTTCTTCCATTTGAAGTTCAATAGTAAGTTCACCTAAAATGTCCCTAGAAGATACTTTTCCCGTTACTACTATCTTTAATGATTCAAAATTAGTTCCATCATATCTAACTCTACCTGTAGTATCTTCTTTTAATGGTTCAAACTTTATTGAAGTAGTTGATAATGAAACATCTGTCAATTTTATTGCTCCATCCGTAACAGTACCAACACTAACGTTTCCATCACTTTCATGATTCGCATTTGTTGACATTATCCATGCCGCAAAACCAGTTGATATTAAGGCAATAGACATAAATAATAGAACACCAAATAAAATAACTTTTCTTTTATAAGAATTTCTTGTTAATTTAGCCACTTTAAAACCTTCTTATAATTTATGATATTAATTTGTTTCATTTGGTGTTACAGTTAAAGTAACTGTAAATTTACTATCTTTTAAAGCTTCAAGAGCAGTTAAATTAGTTTTAGCATTTTTCGCTAATTCAGTTTCATACTCTTGGTTATTATAATACTCTAATGGGTTTTGATTATTAAACGCAGAACCCCATGTCAAAGTAATTGTAATATGATAAACACCAGTTGCTTCTTGCTTTTCAGCTGTTAACGTTGGTAACGTACCCACTAAATTTGCAGCTTGAGCAGTAGTATATTTTTCATCTCCAATAATTTTTGCAGTAATATTTTGAGCATCAACTGCTACATTTTCGCTGTTTTTAACTGTTACAACAAGAGTAACTGTCAAATTTTCTTTATATGTTGGATCGGTATTTTGTAACCAAGAATTTGTATAAGAGCCATCTTTCCAACCAAAAACAATTGAATTTTTTTCATCAAGCCAAGACGTTTCAACAGTCAATCGATTATCCGTTACTGTATCAACTGAAATATTGCCTTCTGCATTTTGTTCAGTATTAGATGTAATTATCCATGATGCAAATCCAACACCAATTAATGCCAAGCATGATAATAAACATAGAACTAACGTTTGAAATGATAAAATAAACGTAGACACAAAAGAAACGTGTCTGCGTTTTTATTAT
>UQBM01000031.1 GCA_900539265.1 uncultured Mollicutes bacterium
ATATGAACCTTTTAATAACGAAGAGATTTCGTTGAAAATAAAGGAGATTATTAAAGATGAAAAATAGAAATGAAATATTAGATATTTATTTGCAACAATTTGCTTCATATAAAAGTGTTCAATTATTAATAAATCCTAGTTTTGTGTTGAAAGATAGTAACATTTTAGAATCTCTTGAGCAAACAAGAGAGCATTTTATACAAATAATTCCTGAAATTGAATTGCAAGAAAATGAGAAGATAGAACTAATCAATAAGATTAAATCTTTATATTCTATTTTTCAGGAAGAAGGATATGTTATCCTTGGAGATTATGATCATGATTACGAGTGGTACAATAAGTTACTAAATACTGAAGGGTTTGATGAGTATTATTGGAATAGATATAAGAACTACCTACTAAATGCTAAGCATTTTTCTCCTACAATTGTTGATGTTTTAGAGAACAAGACATTAAGAAGTATTATGTCTTATTTGGGTAATCCATTAGAAGAGGATACAACATTTTCCATACGTGGATTAGTTGTTGGCGATGTACAATCAGGAAAAACATCGAATTATTTAGGATTGTTATCAAAAGCTGCGGATGCTGGTTATAAAGTCATTTTTATTTTAACAGGAACAATTGAGAGTTTAAGAAAACAAACACAAATTAGAGTAGAAGAAGGATTTATTGGATATGATTCTGTTAATGGTGTTGATGTAGGAGTAGGTAGAAGTGTTAAGTTGCCTAAGGCTTTTACAAGTAGAGCTAAAGATTTTACATCTGGTGACAATCAAAATACTACATATAAAATAAGTGATTATTCTTCGGAGCCAATGATTTTTGTTATTAAGAAGAATGTGCCTGTTTTAAAGAAACTTTATTCTTCTTTAAAACTCAGCTTTTCTATTGCAACTCTAGATATTATTCACCTGAACTTTGCAGGTTCATAAGTCCAGATAGTATTGAATATTTAGACCCTGAATCAGTTAATGGATTGAATCTATATTGCTACTGTATGAATAATCCGATTATGTTTGCTGATCCTAGTGGGCACTTTGTTATTACATCAACTATGATATGGGCTGCGATTGGAATTGGAGCGGCCATAGGAGCAACTATTGGCTTAGGTGCAACTGTTGCTAAAGACCTAGAAAATGGAAAACTATTTGATGGTGATGTAACTTTATTGTCATATATAGTAAATACTTTAGGTGGAGGAATAGCGGGAGCTGGCATTGGTTTATGCTCAGTGCTTGGCGCTGGTTTGGGTGTAGCATTATCAACAGGTACAGCTTTGAGTATTGGAGGAACAGCAATTTCAGGAGGTACTGCTTTAGCTATGGGTGTAGGTGTAGCATTTGTAACTGGTGGATTAGGTTATGCAGTTAGAACAGGAATTAGTGATCAAGAAGAATTTGAATGGGCAGACATGTTTATTGAAGCGGGTTCTAATGCAATTAGTGGTATGCTAACATTTACAGGAGCAATGGTTGGTGGAATTATGGGAGTTAAAGTTCCAGGAGCTAAATTTTCATTTAAAAACTTTGCGTTGTATCATCTTGGTGCAGCATACTTTGGAGTTTATCCAATAAAGATTATTCTTGCTTATATTAAACAAAAACTTAAGGAGAGATATTAATGTATTATCTTGAACAAAAACAATTTAAACCAGCAATGATTTTGTTTGGAATACCATTTATTCCATGTATTATTGGATTAGTTATTGCCAATATATTGCTAAATAAAATTGAATTACTGGTTATATTATCGATAATTATTGGAGTCTATTTAATAATAGTTATTATTTTATGGAAACTTTCTAAAAGGAAAAACCATTATCTTTTACTTAAAGACCATGAGATAGAATTAGAATTTTATGATTCCTTTAACGGTAAAATTAAATTAGAAGTTCAATTTGAAGAAATAGTTAGATTTGAATATTATAGAATAAATTCAATTAAAGGTTGGTTAATGCTGTTTTCGTATATTTTTCCTAAATGTGTATATTTAACATATAATGTAAATGGAGAAGAACAAACAAAGTTTATTGGATATTTAGATATTAGAGATATAAAAGAGATATCAAAAAAAACAAATAGTGAATTAAAAATTTATTAATATAATTTAATTAACACAAACTTGCAAGAGTGTGATTGTCTTAACAGATAGTTGCACTCTTTTTTTCGTTTAAAATAAAATTTTTAACTTTTTAAAGTAACCACCCCATCAAAACGTTGTTGAAATCTCCAGTACTATTAGAGGGACAAATAAATATTTAAAGAAAATTTCAGGAATACCCCCTCAAATGGACTTTGAAATCTCCTGTAATAGTAGAAGCGGTTAAATTATTTTTTTATTTATTTTTAACTAAAGGGCCCTCAATGATAGCTAAAAATTCCCATTACTATTAGAAGTGTATAAATTATTTTTCAAAAAAGGTGGTAATTTAGGAGTTCAAATGTCCGTAACTATTGAAGAGAATAGTTATTCAACTAAAGAAACTGGAGGTGTAAATGGTGGTAATAGAAATTAGATAAAGGTATTAAAACATAACTTTTTTGTAAACAGGATAAGGCGTGCATCACTTGTCTCACGCCTAGGTGTTGTAACTGGGATACCCAGCTTACAAAAAATATACACAAATAGATGGATGTAAAATAAACTTGTGGTATCATCATGATGCAAGTTTGTGTTGGAATTGGAGGTTAATTTGAAAGAAAATAAAATTTACACCCAGCTTTATATTGTAGACTATCTTTAGATGATGGAAGTATAGGAGAATCAGGAAGTATTCAAACACAAAAGATTATTTTAGAAGAATATGCTAAAATACATGGTTTTAAGATTTATGATGTTTATGTAGATGATGGATATTCGGGTCTTAACTTTAATAGACCAGGATTTCAAAGAATGATTCAAGATATTCAAAGTGGTAAGATTAATTTAGTTATTACTAAAGACTTATCAAGACTTGGAAGAAATTATATTGAAACTGGTTATTATACAGAACATTATTTTAAAGATGTAGGAGTTAGATATATTGCTATTAATGATGGTATAGATACCATTAATGATAACAATGATATCGCACCATTTAAAAACATCTTAAATGATATGTATTCAAAAGACTTATCAAGAAAAGTAAAAGCGGCTAAAAGAAGTAGAAATCAAAAAGGATTATATACTGCAGCTCAAGTACCTTATGGGTATAAAAAAGATCCTGAGAATAATAATCATCTAATCGTGGATGAAGAAATAAGACCTATTTTATCTTTAGATTAGCATTAGAAGGTCATGGTTGCCCTAAAATTGCATCTATTTTAACTGAAAGAGGAATTTATACTCCAGGTTATTATAAACGAATGAAAGGCGATATTAGGTTTGCTAGATTTAAAAATCAAGGTTGGACTTATGTAACAGTAAGAAAGATACTTGGAGATGTCGTATATCTAGGACACATTGAATCTAATAAATATGAAGTAATTAACTATAAAACAAAGAAATGTGTACCTGTTCCTAAAGAAAGACATCTAATAGTTAAGAATACTCATGAAGCAATCATATCTCAAAGTGATTTTGATGCAGTGCAATCTATGATAGCATCTCGAACTCATCCTTGGGTACATAATCATGAAAACTTATTTAAAGGAATTATTTATTGTGCTCATTGTGGTAATAGAATGGCTTTAGTTTATCAAAAAAGAAAATATGGTACAGTAAGTCATACATATAAATGTACAACTTATATGAGAAACAAAGATTACTGTCCTAGACCTAATACTTTACTTCATAGACAAATTAAATCAATTGTAGAACAAGAACTAAGAGATTTAACTAAAAATATTAATAGAGAAGAGTTCTTAACTAAACTATTAGAAAGAAAAAAGAAAGAATCATCTAATGTTGACATTGAATCTAAAATAAGTAAGTTAGAAACTAGAAAAGATAAACTATATCAACTTACTAAGAAAGTATATGATGATGCTTTAAATGAAATAATTGATAGTGAAACTTCATCTAAAATGATTAAAGAATATCAAGAAGAACAAAAGAAAATAACAAGTGAAATAGAAACACTTAAGAATCTTAAACAAGAAGAAGAGTCTACAATAGAAAATTACAAATTATTAAAAGAAAAAGTAAATGAATTTTTAGAGTTTAAAGAAGTTAATTCTCTAATAGTTCATTCGTTAATATCTAGGATAGAAGTTGGATATAGAGATAATCCAAGAACTATCAAAATATATTACAAGTTCATCGATGATTCTATATCAAATTAATATGGATTTAAGGCGACTTGTGATATAATATTAGGTGTAATAGTAAAGAGAAGATTGGAGTTGCAATAGGATAGTCCAGTCGAAACTCAGCTTTATTGGGTATCCTCACGTTACTATTCGCCTAAACTTTGTCGTTGGATTTCGCCAGATAGCATCGATTATTTAGATCCTCAAAGTATTAATGGATTAAATCTATATGCGTACTGCAACAATGATCCCGTTAATAAGTACGATCCTACAGGACATTTTCCATGGCTAATTCTAGCAGCTGTATTGTTATTTACTCCAGTTGGTGGAACTGTCGCTCAAGTAGCAACTTCAGTAGTTAGTTATGCTGGAATGGCAGTTGCTTCAATATTTGATGAAGATATAAGAAACGATATGAACGCAATTGGATGGAATCCATTTAATACAGACGAATCCGCCACTTTAAATTCTAGCAAAGTTTCATTTTATAAAGGAGTTCCGGTATTTAGAACTGCAGCTGGTGGTCGTTCAGGATCGTTTGGAGCAATCTTTTTGACTAAAGGTAGTGGTGTAGATACACTACGTCACGAGAGAGGTCATAACTGGCAATTAATGATGATGGGTATTGCTAATTATGGACTTATGATCGGATTACCATCATGGCTTGAATGGAGTAATAGACCATATTATGAAAGACCATGGGAAATTACTGCAGATGTATTTGGTGGTGTTACTGGCAGAACTCATTCGCAAGCAAATATTAATAGAGGATATTGGTATTTAGGTATTTCATCATTATTTGGACCTTTAGGTTATTTCTTCTTGTTCGGAGAATATTAAAATTGGAGGAATTAATTAAATGAAAAAATTTGCAATTATATTTACTTTATTAATTTTATTTTTGTCAGGATGTAATATATCAAATCAAAATTTGGCTAAAAAGATGATTGAAAAATATTCTGATATTCAAAACTATGTAACTTTGACTGGTGAAGTAATAGAAATCAATGAAAATAATGTAATAATTAAATGTGAAGAATTAAATGATTACATTAGTTACGAAGATGAACTTTGTGATTACTATATCCACTCTGACCAGTTTATAGAATTACAAGTTGGAGAAGAAATACAATTTACAACGGTTCCTTTCCATTTTTATAACGGACACAAATTACCAATAGTAGAATTAAAAATAGATGAAAATACTTTATTATCGTTTGAAGAAGGCAAAGAGAATTTGATTAATTGGGTGAATACAAATTTTAAATAAATTTAAATAAAATAAATAGCAAATTACTTTCACAAGCAAAACTAGGTGGGTTTACCTTTTGGTAGACTCACTTTTTTTAAATTTTTTCAAAAAAATTTTTTATTAATGAACCCCGCATTTGATACTTTTGATGTCCGTTACTATTGAAGAGATATAAAATAATAAAAAAGTTTTACTTGGGACCCCGACACTTTAGTCTCTAAATGTCCGTTACTATTGAAGGGATATTTTTCAAAAATAATAAAAAGTTTTAGGAATGACCCTCTCAAAACACTGTGTAAATGTCCAGTACTATTGAGAGGATGTGTTTGTATATCTCTTCAAATAACAAGTAATGGAGGTGAAAATATGGTAATTAATATTGATTAAAACTATGAAATTATATAATTTTCGGAAACTGGATAAAGCGTGCTTCACTCTGCATCACTTAGTGATTTTCGCTATTGTTTAGTAACTGGGATACCTAGCTTACATTTATTAAAAATAAAAAAGAGGAGGACAAAATTATAGAGAAGAAAAACAAATTAAATATTCAAAGAGTTAAAATGACATCAATAATTGATGATAAGAACAAAACAATTTATGTAATTAAAGAATCTGTTGGAGGAGAAAATAAAGTTTCTAACATTATTGAAAAACTAATTTTAAAAGATATTAAAAATAATTTAACAAGTAAAGAAGAGGTTAACCATTATGATGGTAATTAAATTAGTTGTATGGTATAATATACTTGCTTGTGAAAGGTTATTTGCTTTAATAAAAAGGAGTATCCAAATATGAAGCAAAATAAACTTTACAACACAGCAATTTATTGTCGTCTATCTTTAGACGATGGAAATGAGGGGGTATTCATATTGCAAACTTGTTTGCATTAGTATTAAAATTCAAAAAATGATGTTAGAAAAATATGCATTAGAACATGGATTTACTATTTATGATTATTATATCGATGATGGTTATAGTGGTCTTAACTTTGAACGTCCAGCATTTAAAAGGTTAATGCAAGATATTAGTGATGGTAAAATCAATTTAGTATTAACTAAAGATTTATCAAGACTAGGAAGAAATCATATTCAAACAAGTTACTTTATTGAAATATTCTTTCCAGATAATGATATTAGATATATCGCAGTTAATGATAATGTTGATACACTTTATGATAATAATAAAGTGAACTGGTTCACTTTCACCATTTAAAAATATCTTAAATGATATGTATGCAAAAGACACTTCAAGAAAAGTAAAGACTGCTAAAAGATTATTAATGCAAAAAGGTATGTTTATGGCAGCTCAACCTCCATATGGATATAAAAAAGATCCTAATGATAAAAATCATTTAGTAATAGATGAAGAGGCTGCGGAAGTAGTTAGACTAATCTTTGACTTAGCGTTAAGTAATATCGGTGTAGTTAAGATTACTAGAGAATTAAATAAAAGAGGTATTATGCCTCCAAGTATTTATAAAGCAAGTATTGGTGATTTAAGATTTACTAAGTTAACTGAAACAAGAAGACAAATGTTTAAGAACTATGACATTGAATCTTGGAACACAGTAACTGTAGGAGCAATCATAAGAGATATGGTCTATGTTGGTGATATGGAAAATCATAAATATGAAGTGAAAAACTATAAAACCAAGAAATGCACAAAAGTTCCTAAAGAAGAACATATCATAGTAAGAAATACACATGAACCCATTATATCTAGAAGTGACTTTGAACATGTTCAAGAATTAATTAGGCATAGACAAAGACCATCTAGACATAATCATCCAAATTTATTTAAAGGAATTCTTAAATGTAAGAATTGTGGTAGACCTCTTAATCTTTATTACAATAAAAGAAGAAGTGGTAAGATGGTATGGAGATATAGATGTGTTGGTAATTTTGTAAAGTATGGATTAGATGATAAACCTAATACAATAGGATATCTTGAAATCTATGATATAGTTAAATCTAAACTAAAGGAACTAATGAAGTCACTTAAACTAAATAGTGATGAATTTATAAATAACATCGTTAATAAAGTAGATACTGATGAACACATTAAAGTATTAGTTAGTGAGAAAAATAAAATAGTTACTAGACTTAATACAATCGACTCAATCATCATTAGATTATATGAAGATTTAGTAGAAGAAAAGCTAAGTGGAAGTAACTATCAAAAGATGTTAGATAAGTATCAAGATGAACAAAAGAAGTTAAACTCACAACTAATAGAAATTGAAAGTAAACTTACTCAGGAGAATAAGACGGAAGAAAATATTGAAACTTTTAAGCAAATAGCAAGAAAGTATATTGACTTTGATGAGTTGACTCCTGAAATCATTAATAATTTAATATCACATATAACAGTAAGTCATGTGAAAGTTATTAATGGTACAAAATTTAGAGAAATTAAGATTATCTATAAGTTTATAGGTTAATTTAGAAAGGAGGTAGCAGTAATGATAGATAAAAGTTATGTGACAGTAATAGAAAGCATTAAAGAGCAAATTAGAAGCGCCCAACATAGAGCAATTTTAAATGCTAATAAAGAAATGTTAATTCTATATTGGAATATTGGAAAATTAGTTAATGAACATAGCGAGTGGGGAAATAAATTTTTAAAAAATTTGTCGAATGAAATATCAAATGAGTTTCCTACTGCCAAAGGTTTTTCTGTACGAAATCTTCAAAATATGGTGAAATTTTATCGTGAATATTCTGAAATCGAAATTGTGCAGACGGTGGCTGCACAAATTCCATGGAGCCATAATTTGGAAATTTTAAGGATAAAATCACAAGAGCAAAGACTTTGGTATATTAATAAAACAATCGAAAATGGTTGGTCAAAAAATATTTTAGCACATCAAATTGATATTAATCTTTATGCACGTCAAATTGAACAAAAGAAAGTTTCTAATTTCCCTAGTAAACTTCCTAGTCCTCAAAGTGAATTGGCATTAGAAACAATGAAAGATCCTTATGTGTTTGATTTTATTGAGTTAAAAGAAGATGCTAGAGAAAAAGATTTAGAAGATGCTTTGATTAATAATATAACTAAAGTTTTACTTGAACTAGGAAAAGGTTTTGCCTTTGTAGGACATCAATATCATTTAGAAGTAGCTGGTGAGGACTATTATATTGATTTATTATTCTACAACATTAAATTAAAATGTTATGTTGTTATAGAATTAAAGATTGGTGAATTTAAACCAGAATATGCAGGTCAATTAAGTTTTTATTTAACTGCGATTGATGAACAAGTTAAAGAAGTGAATGATAATCCAACAATTGGTTTATTATTATGTAGACATAAAAATAATGTTGTTGCTGAATACACTCTAAGAGATATGAATAAACCAATGGGAGTAAGTGAATATAGAATTAAAGATTACTTACCAGAAAACTTACAAAACGAATTACCTTCAATTGAAGAGTTAATAACAATTGTTAAAAAAGATATATAATTAAAAAAACGAGGATACTCGTAATAGCCCCGTCGAGACTCAGTTATTCTATTGCAACTCTAGATATTATTCGCCTGAACTTTGTCGTTGGATTTCGCCAGATTCAATCGAATATTTAGATCCTGAAAGCATCAATGGATTGAATTTGTATTGTTATTGTCACAATAATCCGATTAATCATATTGATCCTTCGGGTCATGCGTGGTATAATGTTTTATGGGATTGTGTTAACATGATAGCTGGGTTATTAAATCCAATTAGTACGTTGACTGCTGTAAGCACTGTTGTTGCATCTGCTTTTAATGGTAATTGGTCTGGTTTAGTGGATGACTTTAATGCGGGAAGATTAAATCCATTTAATCAAGATGCAACACTTGCTGGAGAAGCTAATGTATTAAGTTTTTATAAAGGTAGTACTGTTATTAATCAAAAAGTTGTTAACATATGTAGCGCGTTTGGGACAATATGGAAAGATGGATTAGAAAGTGCTGAAACCATTATGCATGAATATGGTCATTCCATTTAGGAAAGATTCTTAGGTCTTTCATATTGGACTAATGTTGCTATATCATCAATATTATACTTTGAATTTGGATCAAATAGTGATATTGATTATTATTCAATGCCTTGGGAAAGAACAGCTGATCTGCTTGGCGGAGTAAATAGAAACAGTGGATATAAAAAAGGTTCTGTTGGTTGGGCTATTGCAGAGAATGTATTAGGTCCAATTGTTATACCATTTTACTTTATGTTTGGATACTAGGAAGGAGTATAATCTATTATGAAAAAAAAGTTTTTTATTATATTTATGTTATGTATATCATTATCATTATTATCTTGTACAACAAAAAGAGAGTGGCACTTTGAAAAACCATATACTGATGTAAAAAAATATCTTTGATTAATATTAATGACGACAATATAAATTATGAAGAAATAGTAAAAAAAGAAGCAATAAAAATTATTGAAAATGAATATGCTGCTGATATATATGCTGATGTGATGAGTCTTAATCAAGATAATATAATTAGGTTTACTTTTTCTGAACCTTATGGTTATTGTGTACTAATAGATTATGGTAATGAATATTATTGTATAATATCTCAGGAAGGTTCTGGAGTTATCAATTATGATATTAAATATGATAATTATATTTTCTCTTATAGTAAAATTGGATTTGATAAAGAAGGTTTTGAAACTTTTATAAAAAAATATAAATAAAACAAAATCATTACAAGCGTTTTGGAGCAATTCTCTGTAAAAAGGGAGTTATTCTTTTTTCGTTTACAACATCACCTCCTGAAATTCGGGAGTTTTTTAACTTTTTACAGTGAAAATACGAAGTTTTTTCTTTTCATTCACCTATAAGTGAGGAGGTGTTATTGATTATGAAGTAATAGATGATACAAATACAAGAGAAAACTCTTATAAACACTACATTTTGATGTGATTATAGATGAAATAAATCCTATTTGGTATAATTATAGTGCTGGTAGTGATTTTTGTTTCAAAGGAGGAAAACAACAATGAAACAAAACAAAATAAAATAATATAGCAATTTATTGTCGTCTATCATTAGACGATAGAAATGAGGGTGATTCATCAAGTATTCAAACACAAAAAATGATGCTAGAACAATATGCAAGATCAAATAATTTTAATATTGTTGATTATTATATTGATGATGGCTATTCAGGACTTAATTTTGAAAGACCAGCATTTAAAAGATTAATTAATGATATTGAAAAAGGTTTAATCAATTTAGTAATTACTAAAGACTTATCAAGACTTGGTAGAGATTATTTACAAACTGGATAGTATACCGAACAATACTTTCCACTTAATAATGTAAGATATATTGTAGTTAATGTTGGAGTAGATACATTAATTGATAATAATGATATTACATCATTTAAAAATATTCTAAATGATATGTATGCAAAAGATTTATCTAGAAAAGTTAAATCAGCAAAAAGACAAAGAGCTTTAAATGGATTGTTTATATCAGCACAAGTTCCTTATGGATATATGAAAGAACTTACTAATAAGAATAATTTAGTAGTAAATGTTAAATGTAGATATCCTTAGTATTTGTAAAAAATTAAAAAAGAAAAGATAAATCTATTTATTTGTTATTAAAATAGATTGAAAAACTAGGTAAAAATGGTTGAACATCATTACCTAGTTTTTATTTTAAAATTTTGGTTCTTGCTTTTTGTTGAGTTCAATGGCCTTTAAACATTCTTCATATTCATTATTCGCATATTCAAAACAAATATATTTTAACCATTGTTCAACATATGTTTTTTTATCATTTTTGTATTTTAAATAGTAGGCATGCTCAAACATATCAATACCAAAAATTGGACATAGATTTGCTTTAACAGTTGTTTTGTTGCCTAATACTTGTTCAATTGCCACTTTGCCGTCTTTATCACATACCAAAAAGACAAAGCCACAACCATTTAAATTTAAACAAGCTTTTTTAAACTCTTGATAAAAATTATTCAGAGACTGATATTTTTTTTCAATTGCCATTTTTAATTTAGGAGAAATTTGAACAATTGGATTAGGAGTCATTGATTCAAAAATAATTTGATGGTTATATGCACCGCTTGCCGCATGAATGGTTTTCGTTCTTTTGGTAGTAGGAATCAAATTTTCATTAAATAAAATCTCATCTAAACTTAATGTTTGTAAATTTTTTAAATCTTGTAAATTTTTATTTAATTCATCAATATATCCTTTATAAATTTGATTATAATGGATACTTAAAGTTTGAAAGTCTAAAAAGTCACTAAAACTTGTAAGTGGATACTTCAAAGGAATCATTTCAAACGGATAATGTTTATCAATATACATAATAAAATACCTCACAATCTTTTTGTATATTATATAAATAACTTTGCAATTTTATGAATAAGATAGAGTACAAAGGGGGAATTTAGTGGATTATATATATCAAGATAAATATGTCTATTTCAAAAAAGAAGGAAGTGGCTCTCCGATGATTTTACTACATGGCTGGGGAGTTGATTCTAGTTGTTTTGATGATTTAATGGATAGTTTAAAAGAAAAATATCAAGTATTTGCAATAGACTTACCAGGGTTTGGTAAAAGTGTGGAACCTAGTGATTATTATGTATTAGAAGATTATGTGGGATTGGTTGAACAATTTGTAAATGACAAGAAATTAGCCAACCCAATCATCTTAGGGCATTCCTTTGGAGGAAGAATTGCCATTCGATATGCTTCAAGACATCAAGTATCTAAGTTAATTTTAGTTGATAGTGCAGGTATGAAACCAAAAAATTATGTAAAGGTTAAATTAAAAATAATGATATATAAATTAAAAAAGAAATGGTATAAGTTAACTAAAAACGTCGTGAAGTATCATGCTTTAATCCAAAAAAGTGGTAGTATAGATTATCAAAATGCAAGCATTCCGATGAAAAAGACTTTATCTAAAGTCGTTGGTGAATACCTTGAAAAAGATTTAAAAAAGATTAAACATGAAACTTTAATTATATGGGGTAAAAATGACCAAGAAACGCCATATCGTGATGCTTTAAAATTAAATAGAAAAATCAAAAATTCAGGATTAGTTTCTTTAGATGGGGTTGGACATTTTCCGTTTATTGAGACCAAAAGAATTTTTAACAAAATTATTAGGGAGTATTTGGGAGTTAAATAAGATGACTTATATAATTATTTTAAATATTATTTTAGTTTTATATATGATAAAATGTTATATGTATTTAGTTACTCTTTTTCAACAAAATCATTATGATCTTAAAAAGGCCTCATATAGTCTTGGAAATTATTATTTGAGAAAAAAATATCAATATTATTATTATATTGGGATTATTTTTGTTATTCTGAGTCTTTTTTATGATATTTTTGGCTATATTGCTAGTTTAATATTGTTGTTTTCATTTATTCATAAAAATCATTATATTATTAAACTCAAATTCACTAAAAGAATGATTCGGTTACTTTTTACTTCAAGTCTTATTATTTTAATTTTAATGGGGTTATGTTTTGATTTAATAGTGATTAATTATTGTTTAGTACTATGTTTGCCTCTTATTTTAGTACTTGCTAATTTTATAAATTATCCAATAGAAAAGTTAATCAAAAATTATTATAAGAAAAAGGCTTCAAAAAAAATAAATAAGATGGAAACTTTAACTAAAATTGCGATAACAGGTAGTTTTGGCAAAACTTCCACAAAGGATATTATTACCCAAATTTTATCATCTAAATATTTAACTTTAAAAACGCCTGCATCCTACAATACAATGATGGGTCTTGCTCTCACTATCAATAATAAGTTAAATCCTGAAACTGAAATTTTTGTAATGGAAATGGGAGCTTTTTTTATAGGTGAAATTGAAGAAATGAGCAAAGCCTTAAAACCAAATATTGCAATTATTACAGAAATTGGAATGCAACATTTATCTACCTTTAAATCGATTGATAATATTGCTAAAGCTAAATTTGAAATTGCATCTTCACTTGATCAAAATGGTTGTTTAATTTTAAATTATGATAATAAATATATTAGAGATTTTGATAAAACTGATATTTTAACGACAAATATTTATACATATGGACTTAAAAGGGGCGATTATCATATCGAAAATTTAGTATTTAATGGTAAAGAAACGACCTTTTCAATATATCATTTAAATGATTTTATATTGGAAGTAAAAACAAATTTATTAGGGCGTCATAATGTTTTAAATATTTTAGCTGCTTTTACAACGCTTAAGGCTTTAGAAAGATATCATATATATATAGATAATGAAACATTTCAAAAAGCGATGGCAAGTATTACACCAACGCTTCATCGATTAAGTTATAGGGAAGAAGGTATGTATCATATATATGATGACTCATATAGTTCTAATATTATTGGGTTTAAAAATGCTAGTGAGGTTCTTAGCATGCAAGAAGGAAAGAAAATTATTATTACACCTGGAATTGTTGATGTAGGAGAATATGATCAGTCTATCAATGAAGAGATTGCAAAGGTAATGATAGATGTCTTTGACGAAATCTATTTAATTAATAATAAGTCTAGTGAGGTTATTGAACAAATCTTAAAAGATAAGAAAAGAAATTATTTTATATTTTCTTCTTTTAAAGAGGCATATTTGACGATTTTATCTAAATATAATAGAAGTGATGAAATCATTAATATCTTAATTGAGAATGATTTACCCGATAGTTTTTTAGAAAGGTAGCGAATAAGAATGAAAGACGATCGAATTCATGTTGGTATCATTATTGGGGGAAGAAGTGTAGAATGCGAAATATCACTGATTTCGGGCTTACAAGTCTATTATGCAATTGATAAAAGCAAGTATCATCCTACTATCTTTTATCTAGATAAAAGTAACCATTTATTTGTGGGAAAAGCTCTTAGTGACATCAATACTTATAAATTAGAAAATATAGAAAAATTGAAAGAAGTCTTTTTACATCATGAAAATAACCAAGTTTATTATCATTATATAAAAAGACCAAAGAAGAAATTTCCAATTGATATTTTTATCCCGGTTGTTCATGGTTTTGGTGCTGAAGATGGAACCATTGTAGGAATGCTTGATTTAGAGGGAGCCATTTATTCATCTAGTGATGTAATTCCTTCCGCAATCGTTCAAGACAAGGTTGCCACCAAGGCTCTTTTAGATAAGTTTAAACTTCCTAATATTGAGTATCAAGTGATGTATGAAAATAATCAATTAGAAAATAATATTTCTTTTCCTGTGATTGTAAAACCTTCTTATCTTGGTTCAAGTATTGGCATCAATGTGGCAAAAGATCAACAAGAGTTAGCCAATGCATTAAAAGAGGCTTTTTCATATACGGATAAAGTATTAGTAGAAAAAGCATTAACTGATTTTAAAGAATTCAATTGTGCAGCTATTTGTGATCATAATAAAATAATTACATCTTGTGTTGAAGAAGTAATGCATACAAAAGATATTTTGTCATTTATAGATAAATATGAAAATGATTTAAATAAACTTTCAAATGCTACAAATCGTATCATTCCTGCTTTAATTGACAAAAAGTTAGAAAATGAAATTAAAGAATTAACTAGTAATATATATACTTTGTTTCATTTAAAAGGTATTGTACGCATCGACTTTTTATTTGATAATATAGAAAAAAAACTATATATAAATGAAATTAATAATATTCCAGGTTCACTTGCTTTTTATTTGTTTGAACCTCTTGGTATTTCCTTTACAGAACTTTTAAATATATTAATTCATAATGCAATGATTACGCATCATCAAAAAAGTCAAAAAGTAACAACCTTTAGATCTAATATTTTAACAAAAAAATCATCAAAATTAATGAAGAAATAAACAATTTATGATATAATGAAATGGAGGCTGACGTAGCACAATCGGCAGTGCACCTCTATGGTAAGGAGGAGGTTGCTGGTTCAAGTCCGGCCGTCAGCACCATTTTAAGAAATCTGTTAGTCTTCTGATATAGAGGGCTAATTTTTAATTTTATAGGGTATTTTAGCCATTTTTGGTTAGAATACCTTATTTTTTATGCAAACACGATACTTTTGTTTTAATAACTATAGAAGACTTATCACGGACTCGAACCTATAAGAGATAATGGTAGAAATAAATGAAGAAATGTGGTACGATATTTATGTAGTTGGTTGAGTATGAAATATGATTTTGCTTTTGTAAAAAATATTCTTGAAAATAAAATAGAGATATTGACATTAGAACATTTAGGTAGTGGAAATCATTGTGATGCATTTTGTATAAATAATAATTTGGTCATCAAATTACCAAAAAATGAAAAAGCAAGTAAATTTTTACTAAATGAAATAAAAGTACTAAATGTAATAAATAGGAAATTATCAATAGAGGTTCCTAATGTAATAATGCAAGGAATATTTACCCATAATGATAAGAATTTAAATTATTTTATATCAAAAAAAGTGAATGGTAAAAACTTAAATAAAAAAGAATTAAATAATTTACCATCTGAAGTATTAGAAATAAATGCTGCAATCATAGCAACTTTTTTGAAACAATTACATAATGAAAAAAGTGTTTTTGATATCAAAAGAAAAGATTTTGTTACACTGCATGGGGACTTTTCTTTGAATCATGTACTATTTAATGAAAACAATATTGTGAGTGAAGTATTAGACTTTGCTGATTCAAGAATTGGAAAATATAAAACTGATTTTATTTATCTACTAGATGATGATAACGAAGAATTTGGTAAAAAATTTGGTTTATTAGTTTTAGAAAAATATAAAAATTTGTAATATCTGCAACTAAATTTGGTTGTTTTCTATTTTTGCAACTAAAAATAATTGCAAAATAAAAATGCAACTTATTTTGATTGCATTTTTATTATTAAGTGTGATATAATAAAGTCGAGGTGATATTATGAGTATTAATTATGCTGCTATCATTATGGATATACGACATTCTAGAAAATATGATGAAGAACAAAGATTTTTTATTCAAGATAAATTATTTTCTATAATTCAGTTTATTAATAAATATTATAACAAAGAATTAGTGAAAAAATTTGAATTTTCATCGGGAGATTCTATCCAAGCATTATTTCATAATGTTTGTGATGCTTTCAGTTGTTATTGTTTTATTAGAAACTTATTTTATCCATATCAAATTAGATGTGGTATAGGATATGGAAAGTTAAATCAAAAAATATTGGATATAGACTATCATAGCACAAATATGTTTGATGGTGAAGCTTATCATTATGCAATTTCAGCATTAAATGATTGTAAATTAGAAAAGTATGGTTTTTTAATGTATTCAGGTAATGAAGAAAAAGATAATCTAGTTAATCAGATAATGAGCACTGTTGAATTGCTTAATTTTGACCATACAAATAAACAAGCTGATGTTTATGATTTATTTAATTTATTATATCCATTAGAGATTAAATATGAAGATCAAAATATCAATACAAATGCTGAATATATTATTGATAAATTAAAACGAAATGTTTTATCTTACGAGTTTGATAATTTGATCTCAACTGAAATGAAAAAATTATTATTTGATGAAGTTCGATATAATTATTTAAAAAGAGAAGAAAAGTCTCATAAATTATTCGGCCCGAGTTTTTCGACTAAAATGAATTCAGTTTGTTCGGTATTATTAAATGTAAGCAGACAAAATATTGAAAAAATGAGGGCTGCTGGTAAATTTGATGAAATTAGAAAATTAGAATGTTTAGTATTAGATTATACAAAAAAAGAATATAAGGGAGACAGCAAATGGATATACTAAAATTATTATTAATAGCTCATTTAATTGGCGATTTTTTTTTGCAACCTGTTAAATTAGTCGAAAAAAAGAAGAATAGCATAAATGGATTGATTATGCATACTTTAGTTTATACTTTAATAGTTACTTTGGTATTATTATTGTTTGGAAATATATGGGAGATTATATTTTGGTCAATTTTTATTTTTATTTCTCATTTTGTTATTGATTATGTTAGGGTTAAAGTAACAAAAAAATGTAACAATAATACTTTTTCCTTCTGGAGCTTTGTAGTTGATCAAGTTATACATATAATATTGATAGTAATAATTTCACTAGTTATTAAATCAAATTTAAATTCAATTAGTAATGCAATTTATAATATTTCATTTTTAAAAGATATAGGTTTTGATAAAATTATTAATTATAGTTTAGCATTCTTAATAGTTTTAACGCCAACATCAGTATTTATAAAGCATTTCTTTAATTATATATTTAATAAAAAAGAAATTTGTGAAAATGTTGAATCAGATAATGTTGGGGCTTTAATTGGTAGGTTAGAAAGAGTGGTAATATTGCTTTTAGGCGCACTTGGTTTATATGGTTCCATTGCTTTAGTTTTGACAGCGAAATCTCTTGCTAGATTTAAGCAATTAGAGAATAAAGAATTTGCTGAAAAATATTTAGTGGGGACATTGATTAGTTTAATAATTGCAATTTTGGCTTTACTAGTTATTAAATAATAGCTTATTAAACATTTTGTAGTAATAACACATTAAAATAACTCTATATGTCTTCTGAAAAGAGGGCATATTTTTTTAATTTTAGGATCCTTTTTATTAGTAATTTAGTAGAAATAGTATTTTTATATAAATGTGAAATAGTTTGTAGTGTATAAACTAGAAGATTTTATAAGGATTCAAACCTATAAAAGATAATGATGGAAATAAATTGAGCTTTAGTGTATAATTATATAAAAGTAACAACAAAAATTTGAAAGTAACAATAAAAATCACTAGTATTATTGTATAATATTAGTATAAGGAGGACATCATTATGTTCAAAGATAAGTTAAAAGAGTTAAGAGAAAAAGAAGGAATATTCCAACAAGCATTAGTAGATAAATTATTTGTATCTAGAAGTGCAGTTGCAAAATGGGAAAATGGTAATGGTATTCCTAGTGATGTTAATTTAGAAGCAATTTGCAAGTTCTTTGATGTTGAAGAAGAATCGTTACTAGATAGAAAAGATATGAAAGAAGTGGTTGAAAAATTAGATAAGAAGAATAATAAAGTACTTTGGTTTGTACTTGGAATTATTATACCGTTAGTATTAGTGAGTTTATCTTTATTAGCATTTTTTGAATGGGAGTCTACAAGTGGGGTATGCATTTCATTGTATGTTGCATCTAGAGGTATTTTTGCATTATTGGTCAATAATTATAGTTATATAATATTCATTGCTTTATCAATATATATTTATCAAATTATCTTTTCATTTATTTATTGGAAAATAGATATTAAAAAAGGAAGATTAATTCAGATTATGAACCTATGCATATCAACTATTTGTTTTACTATTACTTTTATATTTGCAGTTAAAGTAGGATTAAATGATAATTTTGTATTAATCTTTTTATCAGATTTAATAAAGATTTATAATTAGTTATCCAATCTTGTGCTAGATAGTTTTTAGTAAAAAAATAAAGTGTTATTACTACACAAATGACACTTTAAAGTAAGATAAAACGTCTTCTGATACTTTATAGTATTTGAAGACGTTTATTCATTTTAGTACTCTATTTAGCAAAAATTTATAGATAAATAGGTTATTTTTAAATTGGTACAAAATTTTTGTATCATAGTAATTAGGAAACTTGCTATAGACTCTAATTCATAAGAAATAATGATAAAAATAGAATGATCTTGCTTTAGTAGAATGTTATTCATCATTTGATTTATGGTAATATAAAAATATTTAGTATATAATATTTTTGTAAACTTCTTAAATACTATAAAAAAGGAGAAAATGATATGCATATAGGATTAAAGATAAAAGAATTAAGACAAGAAAACAATCTTACCCAAGAGGATTAGCAGAACAACTAGGTGTTAGTTTTCAAGCAGTATCACGTTGGGAAAATTCAGTAACATTTCCTGATATTACAATGTTACCACTTCTTGCAAATATGTTTGATGTAACAGTGGACTATCTACTTGATGTTGATACGTATAACAAAGAAAAAGAAATTCCTGATATTATTGTACAAAGTATAGTTCTTTTTAATTAAGGAAAAACTAAAGAAAGCTAACTATATAAAAATCAAGTAAATAATAAAAAATATTTTAGTTAGCT
>UQBM01000032.1 GCA_900539265.1 uncultured Mollicutes bacterium
TGAACAAGGGTATGTATAAGTTCTTTTTGTGTCTACATTTACTTGACTATTTCAGTATTGTTTCTTTTATTGGTATTATTATGTTAATGGGGGTAATTGTAAATAATGCAATTATCATGTTAGATGAGATAAAAAGATTGCATTTGGAAGAAGGAGAAAGTCATTTTGTTTCAGTTATAAAGGGATGCACACATCGATTAAGACCTATTTTAATGACAACTCTTACAACAATTTTGGCTTTAATTCCTCTTTCTTTAGGTCTTGGTGATGGTGGCAAATTGATGCAACCGATGGCAATTGTTGTAATTGGAGGATTATTGATGGGTACTTTTGTGACTCTTATTTTAATTCCTACTATTTATTGTAGTATAAAAAAAGTTAATAAATAAAAATAAAAAAGCTATATTAATAAAAAATTGATTAATATAGTTTTTTTTAATAAAATTTGTTTGCTTAAATAATTTGAATGAATATTTATCTAAATTTTTTAATTTCAAATGCTCACAGAAGGAAAAATTAACCCTTTTTTAGTATTTTTTATAAAAAGTTAGATAAAAAATTATTAAATATCTAATTTATGATTAATTAATTTTGCTTTACCTATTTTATCAATATTAACACAAACATAAGAAGATTTTTCTTGTGATAAATATTTTAAATAATCGATATTCCATTTAGAAAGATCAGAATCTAAGTGATATTTAGCTAAAATAGTTTTGAAACTATTTTTTAAATCAAGATTTTGCAATTCGTAATACATACCTGTAGCAATCATTCTACCATAGCTCAACTTTGAATTAGAAAGACGATCAATAATATTACCATAAAGGAGACCATAATTCAATAAATTATTACTATCATAATTTAGTTCTGCTTTTAATCCTAAAGCAATTTTAATATTTATACATCGCTTAATAAGCCCAATTAGGTTTTCATAATTAGCAGTTATTTCATTATTTAAAATTTCTTGATACATCTTTTCATCTTTTATCATTGCATATTTAATTATTTCTGATATTCCATTTTCAAATTCATTATTTGGAAGAGTTCTTAGTAGTTGTGGATCAATAATAATATTTATAGGATGATAAAAAGAACCAATGCTATTTTTATCTATAATATCAATACCACATTTGCCACCTATCGATGAATTAACTTGTGAGACTAGGCTAGTTGGTATTTGAATATATTTAACTCCTCTTAAATAGGTACTAGCAACAAAACCAGTCAAGTCACCAACAACTCCACCACCAAAAGCAATTATAACATCGTTTTTAGTTATTTTTAGTTTAACTAATGATTGAATGATTTTTTCATAGACACTAATAGATTTTGCTTTTTCTCCTGGTTTAATAGCTAGTATTGTTTCCAAATTAGGAATAGTTGAAAGAAGTTTAGCATAAAATTTAGTTAAATTAGTATCAGTTATAACGATATATCTAAACTCTCGATTAAGAAAACTCCACTCATTATTAACAATGCCATTCTCTATAATGATTTTTACATTAGCAGACGGATATTTTACGTCTAATTCACTCATACAAATCTTCCTTTCAAAATAGTAAATAATTTAGAAATTAGTATCTTTATATTTATTATACTATATTTTTCTTAAAAAATAAAGCAAAGAATTATAAAAAATAAAATAATTTAAAAAATGCAAAAAAAATCCAAAATTGTTTATTTTTTTGTATAATAAACAAGTAGTAAAAAAGGAGTAATGAAAATGCTTTTTGGTAAAAATGTTAATAAATATTATTTTAAATATTTTCACCTTCTAATTGTGGGAATTTTAGCATTATTATTAGTTGATTATATTCAATTATTGATTCCAGAAAATTATGGTAATCTAATTGACCTAATTAGTGACAAAACGTTGACTAATGAGAGTTTATTTAAGATTATATATAATATGCTTTTTATCACCTTATGTATGTTCGTCGGAAGATTTTTATGGAGAATTTCGGTTTTAAATATTGGTGTTAAGGTAGAAACTAAATTAAGAGAAAAAATGTTTATCAAAATGGAAAGTCTCTCACAAGATTATTTTCAAATTCATAAAACAGGTGCACAAATGGCGCTTTATACAAATGACTTAATGAGTATTAAAACTTGTTTTAGTGATGGAATTATCATGTTTATAGATGCCTTTTTTTTAGGTGGACTTGCTATTTATAAAATGATTAAATTAGATTTGTTAATGACAGCTATTGCTTCTATTCCACTTATTTTATTAGGAGTATGTGGTGGAATAATAGGTAAGGCAATAGATAAGCGATATGATGCAAGGCAAAGAGCTTTTGAAAAGTTATCTGAATTTACACAAGAAAATTTTTCTGGGATTGCCGTAATTAAAGCTTATGTAAAAGAAAAATTAGAATTAAGAGAGTTTGTTAAAATCAATAAAAATTTTTCTGATAAAAATATTTCTTTTATTAGATTTGCCGTATCATTAGATGTACTTTTTTCGACTCTTATAAGCTCAATTGTTGTAATAATTATTGGTTATGGAACCCATTTAATAATTGCAACAAGTGGTTCTAATACGCCTTTTACAGCAGGTCAATTGATTCAGTTTATTTCATATTTTGGCCAACTCACATGGCCAGCCTTAGCTCTTGCAAATTTAATTAATATTCATTCACAAGGTAGAGCTAGTCTTAAACGGATAAACGAGCTTTTGGATTATCCAATAAGTGTTAAAGATGATGAAAATTGTATAATGGTTGATGAGTTAGAAGGACTTATTGAATGTAAAAATTTAACTTTTACTTATCCTGGTGCACAAAATCCGTCTCTTGAAAATATTTCTTTTACAATTAGACCTAAAGAAAAAATTGGTATTATTGGCAAAACGGGTTGTGGTAAAACGACCTTAGTTGATTTGCTGACTAGAATATATAATGTTGATGAAGGATGTTTATATATTGATGGAATTGATATAATGAAATTATCAATTAAAAAGGTAAGAAATCTTATTTCATATGTACCACAAGATAATTTTTTATTTAATGACACAATATTAAATAATATCGCTTTTAGTCAAAAATCATTGAGTTTAGATAATGCTATTTTATTTGCTAAATATGCTTGTGTTGATGATAATATTCAAGAGTTTCCACTTAAATATGAAACAATGATAGGAGAAAGAGGCGTAACTTTATCAGGTGGTCAAAAACAACGAATTTCAATGGCAAGAGCTATGGCAAAGGATGCAAAAATTCTGATTCTTGATGATTCGGTTTCGGCTGTTGATACTAAAACGGAAGCTAATATTTTAGATACTATACATCGTGATTTTAAAGACAAAACTATCATCATGATTGCTCATCGCGTTTCCACTATTGCTTCTTTAGATAAAATAATTCTAATGGATAATGGTAAGATTGTTGCTATTGGTAGTAATGATGAATTATATGAAAAGGTTCCAATGTATCGCGAAATTGTTGATCTTCAACATTTAGAAGGAGGTGAAGATTAGTGATTTTAGCTATTATGTTAGTTTTAGTTTTGATTGCTACGCCTTCTAAACCAAATGTTAATAATTTTAATAAAAATGAATTTACTAATATAAATAATGATAAGAATAAAAAAATAGAAAAAGGCGTATACAAATTATTACTAAAATATACAAAATTAGAGTTAAAGAAATTTATAATTGCTTTTGTAGTAATGATAATTGCGGTTGGAATTAACTTGATAACACCACTTTTACTAGGTGATGCAGTAACTACATTATCAAAAGAAGTTATAGATATAAATAAAATTATTATTATAATTGTCCTTTATGTAATTATTTTAATAATTGCCTGTATCATTCAATATTATCAGTCAATTATTCTTGCTAAGGCGGGTGATAAAATAATTTATCAAATGCGAGAGGATGTTTTTGCTAAATTAGAAGGTTTATCAATTAATCAACTAAATGAAACTCCTGTCGGTAAACTTGTTACAAGAGTTACAAGTGACACCAATGCTTTGAATGATATGTATACTTCAACAATTGTTAATCTTATTAAAAATGTTTTGACAATTGTTGGTGTGATTATCAGTATGTTCATTATTAATGTAAAACTTACTCTTTGGGTTCTTATTACAACGCCAATTGTCGGTATTTTAAGTTATATTTTTCGAAAATTAGCAAGAAAAATTTATCGTAGAGTAAGACATGGTATAACAAGTGTTAATACAAGTTTATCTGAAAATATCTCAGGTGTTAAATTAACACAAATTTTTAATCAAGAACAAAAACAAATTCAATCTTTTAAAAAAGTTAATGATGATTTAGAAAAGAGTTATGCTAAACAAATATTATTATTTGGTATTTTTAGACCATCTATTTATGCTATATACGTTTTAACCATAGCTTTATTGTTTTATGTTTCTGGTAAGGACATTATAGATAGTAATTTTGTTTTAGAATCAGGTTTGATTGTTATTTTTTATTCTTATATTGAGAAATTATTTACTCCAATACAAAATTTGGCCGAACAATTTAATGTATTGCAAGCAGCGCTTGCTGCTGGAGAGCGAATATATGATGTATTAACTACAAAATCTGAATTAGAAGATGAAGAAGGTGCTATTGAAGTTGATCATCTTGATGGAGAAATTGAATTTAAAAATGTTTGGTTTGCTTATGTTGAAGAAGATTGGATTTTGAAAGATGTATCTTTTAAAGTAAATGCCAAAGAAAATGTTGCTTTTGTTGGAGCTACAGGTAGTGGAAAGACAACAATATTGTCCTTAATTGTTAGAAACTATGATATTCAAAAAGGTCAGATTTTAATCGATGGTCTAGATATTAAAAAATATAAAATTGCTTCACTGAGAAAACATATAGGTCAAATGTTGCAAGATGTTTTTCTATTTTCAGGTACAGTAGAATCCAATATCACTTTGCGAAGTGATGATATTTCTTCTGATATTGTCAAAGAGGCTTGTAGATTTGTCAATGCTGACAAAGTTATTGATAAACTACCTAATAAATATAATGAAATTGTAAGAGAGCGAGGAAAAAACTTTTCATCTGGTGAACGTCAGTTAATTTCTTTTGCTAGAGTTGTTTCCCATAAACCTAATATTATGATTTTAGATGAAGCAACATCTAACATAGACACAGAAACAGAGGCTTTAATACAGGATTCTTTGAAAAAAATGATGAACATTGGGACAATGTTGATTGTTGCGCATCGTTTGTCAACTATTCAACATTGTGATAAAATTATTGTTTTGAAAAAAGGAAGAATCATTGAAAGTGGTACTCATTTGGAATTATTAGATAAACGAGGTCATTATTATAATTTATATAAATTACAATATGAAAAGAAGAATTTAAACTAATTTTAACTAAACGGGAGAAAAGAATGGTAGTAAATGATTGGTCTATTATGTATGAAAAAGCTAGAGAAGTTTTGCAAGAAAGACAAATTTCTAAATTTATTGAGGCTGGCAGTGTAGCAGCTGCTATAAAAACGGCTAATGGTAACATTTATGTAGGAGTTTGTTTTGATACAAATTGTTCTTTAGGAATGTGTGCTGAACGTAACGCAATAGCAAATATGATTACTAATAAAGATAATAAAATCAGAAAAGTATTGGCTATTACTATAGATGGAAAATTAATTTCTCCTTGTGGGAGTTGTCGAGAACTTATGATGCAATTAGATGAAAGTGCATCTAATATTGAGATATTGATTAGTTATCCTAATGTTAAAACTATTTTATTAAAAGAGTTACTCCCTAATTGGTGGGCGTGATATATAAGCCTATTTGCATTTAAATTAAAATAGGCTTTTTATTTTTAAAAAAATTTAATAAGACTATTTTAATATCAGTAATTTTATTTTATTATTTGTAAAATTTGGACATATATGATATAATCTATCACAAGGAGGAAAAAATATGGATGATATTGTTGTTATCAATAATTTAACGAAACGATTTAGTCAGATAACAGCTTTAGATAATTTTTCAATTAAATTGCCTAAAGGTAAAGTTATTGGCATGTTGGGACCAAATGGTAGCGGTAAAACGACTTTAATAAAAATTTTGACGAACCTTTCAATGCGATATGAAGGTGAGGTATTGATTAATGGTCAAAAGCCTGGTATTGAAACTAAAAAAATAGTTTCGTATTTACCTGATTGTAATTTTTTATCTGATTCATGGACTGTAAATAATGCAATTGAATATTTTGTGGATTTTTTTGCCGATTTTGATGAACAAAAGGCAAGAAACTTAATTGCACAATTGGGAATAAATTTTAATCAAAAAATTAAAACCTTATCCAAAGGTACTAAAGAAAAAGTACATTTAGTATTAGTTTTATCAAGAAATGCGGAACTTTATATTTTTGATGAGCCGATTGCTGGAGTAGATCCTGCAGCTAGAGATTTAATTTTTAAATTGATTTTAGAAAATTACAATAAAAATGGTACAATTTTAATGGCGACCCATCTAATATTAGAAGCAGAAGCAATCTTTGATTATGCTTTTTTTATAAATAATGGTAGACTTGCACTTTATGATAGTGTTGAAAATATTAAAAATAAAACTGGCAAAACTTTAGATCAGTTGTTTAGGGAGATATATCGTTATGGGTAAAATTTTAAAACATGATTTTAAAAATTCTTATAAAGAATTTCTTATAATGTGTGCTACAATAATTGTAATGTCAATTTTATTAGGAATAACTTGTTTGTTTGATTTAAATTCTTTTTTAGGAAGAGTCTTTTTTATAAGTTCCATGACTTTTTATATACTAATTATTACAGCAGTTGCAATCCTTTGGATTGTTTATATTATTAATTCGATTAATAAAAAGTTTTTTACAAGAGAAGGATATTTGACCTTTACGACACCAATTTCGATTGATAAACTGATTATTTCTAAAATTTTGGTCAATTTTATTTGGTTTATCGTTGTTATGTTTACTTTTTTTATTTCAGTTCTAATTATCGTTTTTTTTGCCTCAAGGGGAAATGTTGATGTCTTTAAGGGTCTGATTGAGATAGTTAAAATTGCTTTTCAACAACCTTTAATTTTAATAACTTCCATTATTAAAGTTATCTTATATGTGCTTTCTTTATTAATTACACTTTTCTTTACACTTGCTTTTCTTAGCAGTGTTAATGTTAGAAAAGCTAGGACAATTATTACACTTTTTGTTTATGGTATAGTATTAAATATTGGTAATTTTTTGATTTCGATGATATCTTTTTTTTCAGTAGGTATTGGATATGATACGGTTAATTTTAAGCATATTTTTTGCTATCAAACTGGGTATTTGACACCTGTTATTGGTATTATGACTCCCATTATTCAGGAAACTACAACAATTATGTATTTTAGTTTTAATCAATTAATAGGTATGATAGGTTTTATTATTGGTTTATATTTTATCACAAGATATTTAATGACAAAGAAATTAGAATTAGATTCAAATTAACAAAAATTTAAATAACATATTCATAATTAAAGCTCTTATAGGGGCTTTTTTTGTGAATATTTATTCTCAATATGGTATAATTAAAAATTGAGGTTAACTATGAATGGAATTATCGTTATAAATAAAGAAAAAGGTATGACAAGTCATGATGTTGTAAATCAAGTACGAAAAATTTTTAAGACTAAAAAAGTTGGTCATCTTGGAACACTTGATCCTAATGCCACAGGTGTTTTAGCAATTTGTATAAATGATGCTACAAAACTAGTACAATTTTTGTTAGAACATAACAAAACATATATTGCAAGAGTTTGTTTAGGAAAAAAAACAGATACCTATGATTTAGATGGTACTATTATTAGTAGTGTTAAAGTTGAAAAAATAGATGTAACAAAGTTAGATGATATTATTAAGAATTTTATTGGTAAGCAGTTACAAGTTCCACCAATTTATTCATCAATTAAAGTCAATGGTAAAAAGTTATATGAATATGCTAGAAATAATGAAAAAGTAAATATCCTGCCAAGAGAAATTGAAGTATATAAAATTAAAAGAATTTCTGAACTTGTGTATGAGAATGAGTGCTGTTTTTTTGATCTTTATTTAGAGGTATCAAAAGGAACCTACATTAGGAGCCTTTGTTTGGATATAGGAGCAAAGATGAATATTCCTTCTTCAATGGCTGAATTGTGTCGGATAAAATTGGGAAATTTTGATATCAAAGATTCCTATACTCTTAAGGACATAAGTGAAGGAAATTATCGATTAATAACAATGACGGAGTCATTGAATGATTTACCATTTTTTTCTTCAGAGGAAGTGATTAAAAAAGCTAAGTTTGGGATGAAAATTGATGTTAAGATGATTTTAGAAAATTTAATTGATAAGCCTAAAAAGATTGCAATTGGAGAAAAAAATGAATTAATTGCAATTTATGAGTTAACATCTGATTTAAATTATTACAAGGCGGTTCGTGTATGGAATTAATTAGATTAAAAAAAGGTGAAAATCTCAAAACTAATTGTGCAATTGTTGCTACCATTGGGCAGTTTGATGGACTACACTTAGCTCATTTATTACTACTTAGAAAAACAATTGAAATATCGCAAAAAAGAAATTTTAAAAGTGCAATGTTTACTTTTGATCCCCATCCTGATTTTGTTTTGAACAAGGATACTACAAATACTTATGTAACTCCATTTGATGAAAAAGTCAAAATTTTAAAACAAATTGGTGTTGATTATATGATTGTAATTGAATTTAATAAAGAAGTTGCACAAATGTTACCAATTTCTTTTGTTGAGGATATTCTAATTGCCAATGGTGTCAAAGAAGTTGTAGTAGGTTTTGATTTTTCATTTGGTCAAAAAGGATTAGGAAAAGCCAATATGATAGAAGAACTATCAAATGGTAGGATTAAATGCCATATTATTAACGAAATTAAATATGAAAATCAAAAAATTGGTACTTCTTTTATAAAATCTTTGCTACAAAATGGTAGAGTAAAAGAAGTAAAAGATATAATGGGACGATTTTATAAGATAACTGGTAAGGTTGTTCATGGAAATCAAGTTGGTCGGACAATCAATTTTCCAACTGCTAATTTTCATATCAATTCTTCTTTTGCAAAACTTCATCCTGGCGTATATGTTGTTAGAGTTAGTATTGATAATCAAAAATATTTAGGAATTGCAAATCTCGGCACAAATCCAAGTTTTAATAAAGTTGATCATATGGTTTTTGAGACACATATTTTTGATTTTAATCAAGATATTTATGACAAAATAATTGATGTAGAATTGATAGATTTTATTCGTAATGAGATAAAATTTTCTAGTAAAGAGGACTTTTTAGAACAAATTTTAAAGGATACTGCATATGCCAGAATGGTTTCTGCTCAATTAAATCTTTTAAAAAAATAAAAATGATAGATTTTACTTGATATTTTTCTGAAATTGTGATAAAATATATATGACCTATGCAAAGTTTTTCGAATCTTCCGACGAATTCTTTAGCATATGGCATATTTAAAATCTATTTAATAGAAAATTACAAAGGAGGAAATTTATGGCTTGTATTTCTAAAGAAGAAAAAGCAGCTATTATTGCCCAATTTGCACGTTCAGAAGGTGATACTGGTTCGCCTGAAGTTCAAATTGCGATTTTAACAGCAGAAATCAATAAGTTGAATGAACATTTAAAAGTTCATACACATGATTTTCATAACCGTCGTGGTTTGTTAAAAAAAGTTGGACATCGCCGTAATCTTTTAGCTTATTTAAAAGATAAAGATGTACAACGTTATCGTGAATTAATTGCCAAATTAGGTTTGAGAAAATAGCACTAAAGGGCATAATTATTTATGCCCTTTGCTACTATTAATGATTATTAATCTTAAATATTTTTTAAGTTATAATATAAAATGTATGAAATCAAGGAAAGGATAGTTTGTAATACGGCAAACTAAAGTGAAGAAAATGGAAAAACAAGTATTTGAGTACAATCATCGGAATCGTAAAATTTTGGTAGAAATCGGTGAACTTGCAAAACAAGCTAATGGTGCATGTCTTGTTCGATATGAGGATACAGCAGTGCTTAGTGCTGCTGTGGGTAGTAATCAAGCAATGGCTACAGATTTTTTCCCATTAACTGTTTTATATCAAGAAAAATTATATGCGGCAGGAAAAATTCCAGGAGGTTTTTTAAAAAGAGAAGGTAGACCAACAGAACATGAAACCCTTGTTTCTAGATTAATTGATCGTCCAATTAGACCTCTTTTTGCCGAAGGGTATCGGAATGAGGTACAAGTAATTAATATGGTAATGAGCGCCAATCCAGATTGTTCTTCAGCAATGGCAGCAATGCTTGGATCTAGTATTGCCCTTTCTATTTCTGATATTCCATTTGAAGGACCAATAGCAGGTGTAGTTGTAGGAAGAATTAATGGTGAATTAATTATTAATCCTACAGTCGAAGAACTTGAAAAATCAGATATTAATTTAACTGTTGCGGGTACAAAAAAAGCCATTAATATGGTTGAGGCAGGAGCTAAACAAGTAACTGAGGAAGATATGTTAGAAGCATTACTTTTTGCACATGAAGAAATCAAACGATTATGTCAATTTCAAGAAGAAATAATTGAAAAATGTGGCAAGGAAAAAATGGTTCCTGATTTATTTAAAATACCAGAAGATTTAGAAAGAGATGTTAGAAATTTTGCTGAACCCGAATTACTACCAGCTATTTCTATTCATGAAAAACTTGCACGTGGTGCCGCCATTGAAGAGATAAACACCAAAACACGTGAACATTTTTCTAAACTTTTTGAGGGGAATACCGAATTAACTCTCGATGAAATTGAACAAAATAAAAAGTATGTCGATATGATATTAGAACATATTTTGGCTGAGGAAGTAAGAAGATTGATTACTAATGATAAAATACGTCCTGATGGTAGAGCGGTTAATGAAATTAGACCTTTATCATCAAGAATTGATATTTTTGAAAGAACGCATGGCTCTGCTTTATTTACACGAGGACAAACACAAAGTCTATCGGTAGTTACTTTAGGCTCATTAACTGAATTTCAAATAATAGATGGATTAGGGGTAGAAGATAGTAAACGCTTTATGTTACATTATAATTTCCCTCAATTTGCTGTTGGTTCAACAGGAAGATATGGTAGTCCTGGTCGTCGTGAAATTGGTCATGGTGCTCTTGGCGAAAGAGCTTTATTACAAGTAATCCCATCGGAAGATGAATTTCCATATACAATTAGAATTGTCAGTGAAATTCTAGAATCTAATGGCTCCTCATCGCAAGCATCTATTTGTGCTGGGACAATGGCATTAATGGCGGCTGGCGTTCCTATTAAAGCACCTGTTGCAGGAATCGCGATGGGGTTAATTAGCCAAGATGATGAGTGTAGTAAATATACAATTCTTACAGATATCCAAGGTTTAGAAGATCATTATGGTGATATGGATTTTAAAGTTGCTGGAACTAAAACGGGAATAACCGCCTTACAAATGGATATTAAGATTAAAGGTATTACACCAGAAATTTTAAGGGAGGCTCTCGCTCAGGCAAAAGTAGGTAGAATGCAAATTTTGGAACATATGCTAACTACTATTTCTGAGGTAAGACCAGAGCTTAGTCAATATGCTCCGAAAGTTAGAATGATTAGAATAAATCCTGAGCGTATTAGAGATGTGATTGGTAGTGGTGGTAAAATTATTCAAGAAATTATTGATAAATGTAATGATGTTAAAATTGATATTGAACAAGATGGACGCGTTTTTGTAATGCATGCTGAAACAAAATGGATTGATGAAGCAATTAAAATTATTGAGAATTTAACAAGAGAACCTGTTGTTGGTGAAGTTTATCCTGTTAGAGTAGTTAAAATTGTTGATTTTGGGGCTTTCGTTGAATTATGGCCAGGCTGTGAAGGACTCGTTCATATTTCAGAACTTGACATCAAACGCGTTGCTAAGGTAGAAGATGTTGTTCATGTAGATGATGAAATTGTTGTAAAATTATTAAAAATAGATGATAAGGGAAAACTTGTTTTATCTAGAAAAGTATTATTAAAACAAGCACAAAAAGCAGAAAATGCAGAAAAAACACAAGCTCTTAATGAAGTTGAGCAAAAAGGAGAATAAATGAAGATAGGTATTACTTCTGATTGTAGTTCAGGATTAGAATATGCTCCATTTGAGCATCATATTAAGATAACGAGAACTACAATTCATTTTAAAGATGAAGAATTAATTGATGGAATTGATGTTAAAGCAGATGAATTTTATCGACGTTTACGCCAAACTGATATTGTGCCATCTACTAGTGCGCCAAGTCTTGGTGAAATATCAAAAAGAGTTGAAGAATGGAAAGCAGAAGGTTGCACGGATGTTATACATTTTCCAATTTCTTTTGGTCTTTCTGCTTATGGCGAAAATTTATTAAATGCTTTTGATAATATGGTAGAAGGTATAAATTTACATGTTTTTAATTGTCATAGCGCCTGCTTAATGGAAGGATACTGTGCACATTATGCAGAGATTTTGGCTGAAAGAGGTTATACTGTTGATGAAATTATGGATGAGTGCCAAAAATTTGCTGATCAAACAGTTGCATATTTTGTTGTCGATGATTTAAAATATTTAGTCAAAAATGGTCGGTTAAATGCAGTTTCAGGATTTATTGGTGGACTTGCTAAAATTAAACCAATTTTACAATTGGCAAAAAATGGTACTATTGATGTTTTTGAGAAAATTAGAACCAGAAGTAGAGCAGTTGAAAGAATCAAAGAGTTAGTTTTGAATGATACAAGGGATGCAAAAGAAGTAATTTATATGGTTTTACATTCTGATTGTGAATCTGATGCTAAAGTACTTCTTGATGAAATTAAACATTTATATAAAAATGGAGTACGATTTGACTTAACTACTGTGACTCCAACAGTTGGTGCTCATATTGGTTGTGGTGTTATTGCAATAGCTTATATTGTTTTAGATGGTTTAAAAGAAAGATTTTAATAAATACATAGGGTAATCGAGCTAAAGATAATTTAGTTAGGAAAGTCCATACTAGCACAAGCTGAGATGCTTGTAGTGTTTGTGCCTAACGAATAAATAAGTTAGGGAATAGTTGATGTCTATTACGGCGAATGAAACCTACGGATTTATCTATGGTGTAGTTCTTAAGGTGCCACAGTGACGATGGTCTTTGGAAACGAAGAAGTGGAACGGGTAAACCCCACAAGCTAGCAACCCAAATTTTGGTAGGGGCACGAGAATTAGAGGAATTCAACTCATAATTCTTGCAAAGTTATAATACTTTGAGATAAATGATTACCATTCTTTTAGAATACAGAATATGGCTTACATATGTATTTACATCAAATAGAAGACATGACAACATGTCTTTTATTTTAGGAGGTAGGAATGATTATAAAAAAAGCTGAATATTTAATAAGTGGTACTAAATTTGAACACTTTCCTAAATTAAATTATCCTGAATTTGTTTTTATTGGTAGATCTAATGTGGGAAAAAGTAGTTTGCTTAATGCAATTACGAATCGTAAAAATCTTGCTTATACATCTAGTAAGCCAGGTAAAACTATCACACTCAATTTTTATAATGTAAATGATGAAATTTTATTAGTAGATGTTCCAGGATATGGTTATGCTGAAAAAGTAAAATATGATCGACTTGCTTATGGAAAGATGATTGAAAATTATCTAAATTATTCTAAAAATTTAATTTCTTGTTTTTTGATTATTGATTCTCGACATAAACCTTCAGAAGATGATATTTTAATGTATAATTTTTTAAAACATTTAGAAAAACAAATTGTAATAATTGCAACAAAAATTGATAAAATTAGTAAAAATGAATTACAAAAAAATTTAGCATTAATAAAAAAAACTTTGAATTTAGAAACCAATGATTTAGTATTTTGCGTATCATCCGAAAAGCGAATAGGCATTGATTCCATACATAGTTATATTGAAAGTAAAGTTTCTAAAATTGAATAAAATAATTAAACCTTCATATAATATAATACCAATGATTATATGGAGGTTTTTTCATGGATTTAAAAATGAATTATAATTCTTTTATAAAATTAAAGGATTTTTTTAAAGTATTAAATATTAGTGCTGAAATTGATGAGTATAATGTAAAAAATGATACTTTAGAAGGTGTTTTACATATTAAAGGAAAATATTTAAGAAGAGATAATGTTAGTGAGGAATATTTTTTAGAAAAAATACCTTTTTCTATTGTAATAAATGATCAAGATTTTGAAGTAGAGGATATAAATTGTATTGATTTTGAATATATTGGAGTGGAAGGACGAGGTGTAGATGTCAGTTTTGACATTTTAGTTAAATATTTAGTTATTGAAGAGATACCTGTTATAACTTCTAGAAATGAAGGAATGGTAATGGTAGATATTTCTGAAAAACAAAGTGATATTGATGAAACATCTGAAAAGTTAGATACTCTAGTAGAAGATCATAGTACAGTAGATGTTCTAGTAAGGGAAGATGACAACAGTGAAGAGAATCTTGATGAGCAAGCAGAAGAAGTCATTGCAACCCCGCTAGAAGAAGATGAGTTTGAAATATTAAAAAAAGAAGAAACGGAAAGAATTGATAATTTATTAAAATCAACATTGAGTTTTAAAGATGATAATTTACCCACGGAAGAAATTGTAATAAGAGGATTAAAGGAAACAACCACTTTGATGAAAGTATATTATTATAAAAATGATGCCGAACTTGAAAGGGTATGTGACGAAAATAATATGTCATTAGATACTGTATTTAAGAAAAATCAAAAATTTGATTTTAATAAATATCATCGAGTGATAATAAATGACAAATAGCGAATATAGTATTGGAGTTCGAAAATTTATTCCTGATCTGGTTAAATATTATGAGATATCATTTGTTGATTATATTCCCATAACGCATAAAACATATAAACTTTCTACGGAGGATGGTCAGCATTATTTTTTAAAAGAAACAAATGATAATACTTTAAATAAATATCAATATCTTGAAAGTAAAGGAATTACTAATGTACTTTACCCTATTTTAAATAAAGAAAAAAGGTTTATTACGAAAACAAATAACCTTTCTTTTTATGTTAATGATTACCTTTCAAATATTCCTGTGCGTGATGATATTAAGGCTGCAAATTTATTTAATGAATTGAATGTTCTTCATCATCAAACTATAATTAGAAAAAATTTAGATCCTTCTAAAGCACGAATTAAATTTGATGAACTTTCAAGTCAACTTGATTATAAATTTAGAATGTTAGAATTATTGGTAAGAAAAGTTGAGAGTAAACCACTTGATATGTTTTCAATGCCAATTCTTGAAAATTATCATTATATATTAGATGCAAAACGTGAGTTAATTAAATTACAAAAAAGGATTATTAGTAGTGTAAAGGCTAAAGAAAGTGTCGAATATAGTTTTATACATAATAATCCTTCTATTGATCATTTATTAAATGTGAGAGGAGTAAACTATTTAACAAGCCTAGATCATGGCAAAATTGGGATAAGTTCGCTTGATATGGCTAAATTTTATGTATTGAATGAACACCTCGATATTGACTATAAGAGTTTAATTTTGAATGAGTATTATAATGAAAATCAGCTTTTTTATTATGATTATTTTAGATATTTGGTCCTTGTAATCTATATTAAAAGAATGAATGTTTCAATTGAAGAATATGTTAATGCTAATATGTTTGTCTCAACAGCTAATGTAATTCAAAGATATTTTCATAATTTTTCAGATTATCAAGAAGAGACTAGTAAACCAGATCAAACAAGCAATAATAACCAATACTAAATTAGCAAATGAAAACCAAAATATCGTAATAAAAAGTTGCCAAAAGAAAATACAACAAAAGTAATTACAAAGTTTGGAATAACCTCTTTTCATTCTAAGAAGATATGTATTAAACCATTTTTTCATTTTATCACCTTACCTATTTTAGTATATGTCAAATGCCCGTAAATGGTGAAAAAATTATTATATAATTTGACTAAATAAATAAAATATAGTATAATAAATAAGTCAAGTTAGGTGATTTTATGAAATGGTCAATTTCACAGCTAAAAAAAGTTCAAAAATTTCCTTTTTCATTTAGCGAAAACTTTGATTATAAAGATGCAATTAAAGATGTTAGTGATATTTTAAGTATTGATTTGGTTAAGGTAGATGGAAGCATTGATAAAATTGATGATGAAACATATCGTTTGACATATCATATGGATGTTCCTCTTACTTTACAATGCGCATTGACACTAGATCCAGTTAAATATCATATGGAAAAGGATTATGATGAAATTTATAGTATTTATGATCGTGATGATTGTTTTCTAATTGAAAAAAATACGATAGATTTATCAGAAATTGTTTGGAGTAATATTCTAATCGAGAAGCCGATTAATGTAACCTTGCCCAATGCGTATGAAATTTTGAGGCAACGTGGAATTAGTTTAGATGATACTATTAAACTTGATGAAGATGAAGAAATCCTTTTTTATTCTAATGGAAAAAAAGAGGAATAGAATTAGAAAGAGGTGTTCTCATGGGAGCTATAGCTCAACAACGTCGTGTTTCTAAAACTCGTAAACTTAAACGTCGTACTCATTATAAATTAGAAGTACCAGGAATGGTTGTTTGTCCAAATTGTGGTGAATTAAAGTTATCACATCGAGTTTGTCCAGTTTGTGGTCATTATAATGGGAAGAAAGTTAAAGAAATTAAGGTTAAAGAAGAGAAAACCGACAAAGAAAACTAATAAAAATATTAGTACACAACTTGAAGACGCATCATAGGATGCGTTTTTCTTTTAATAGAATTAGAGGTAAAAATGGAAATGAAACATATATCGGTATTATTGAATGAGGCTGTTGAAGCCTTAAATTTGAGAAAAGATGGTTTGTATGTTGATTGCACTTTAGGTGGTGGTGGTCATTCAAGTCTTATATTATCCAAAATTCCAAATGGACATCTTTTTGCTTTTGACCAAGATGCATATGCAATTGATGTGGCAAGAGAAAAACTTAGTTTAGTAGCAGATAACTTTACTATCATAAATAGTAATTTTTCTAATATTAAGGAAGTATTAAATCAAAGGGGTGTCTCAGGAGTAGATGGCATTTTATATGATTTGGGAGTATCAAGTTTTCAAATAGATTTACCTGAAAGGGGATTTAGTTATAGATTAGATGGACCACTTGATATGAGAATGAATCAAAATCAAACGTTAGATGCCTATACTATAGTTAATACTTATAATGAAGAGCGTTTAAAGAAACTTTTATACGAATATGGTGAGGAAAGATATGCACCATTAATAGCTAAAAAAATAGCAATTGAAAGAGAAAAAAAGCCAATAACTTCAACTTTAGAATTAGTCGATATTATAAAAAAGGCCGTTCCTGCTAATTATTTGCGATTAGGACATCCTGCTAAACAGACATTCCAAGCAATTAGGATTGAAGTTAATAATGAACTAGGAATTTTACGAAAAAGTTTGGAAAATGGTCTAACGATGTTGAATCGTGGCGGCAGAATGGTGGTAATTTCTTTTCATTCGTTAGAAGATAGAATTGTTAAAAAGTTATTCAAAGAAAAGACAACACTAAATTTACCAAAAGGACTACCTTTTATTCCATCTGGATATGATATTGAGTTTGAATTAGTTAATCACAAAATCATTATTCCAAGTGATGATGAATTAACAACTAATACTCGATCACATAGTGCAAAAATGCGAGTTATTCAAAAAAAATAAAAATACCTATCGTAAGATGTAATGTCATAGGAATATTTTTATATATAGAAAGCGGTATCAAGAATATTATATCGCTTCTTTTTCTTCTTGAGTAGGAAATACGACTTGTTTCACATTATTAAAGTTAAGAACAACTTTTTATAAATTTTTCTGCTTTGCAGTATTTCCAATTTTTAATAATATGTGAGATATATGATGCTATATAAACTTATGGTAGATATAAGGAATTGATTTTTTCGACGATGTATGATATAATGATAAAAATTCAAGTAGATAAAATGGGAGCAAAAACTATGTATAATTCACAACTGACAACATTTATATAGGTAGCAGAAAGCGGCAGTTTTACAAAAGCGGCAGAAGCATTGTTTATTACACCGACTGCTGTTATGAAGCAAATAAATACTTTGGAAGAACGGATTGGTATAACTTTGTTTGCACGAACTAATCATGGCTTGCAACTTACTGAAGCTGGAAAGAGTTTTTTGCAAGACGCAAGGTATGTTATCGACTACTCTAATCGTGCTATTGAAAAAGCAAAAGAGATAGATGATAAGGATAAACAACAGTCAATTCGTATCGGTACGTCGATAATGACACCTGCCAAATTCCTATTAGATGTGTGGTCAGAAATACAAAAGTTTAACCCATATTTGAAAATCGAATTAATACCATTCGAGAATACACCGATACATTCAGTCGAAATCTTGCGGAATCTCGGAAAACATATAGACATTGTAGCGGGACTTTATGATGATCGTTTTTTAGAAGAGCGAAAATGCAAGGCAGCGCATTTGTACGACAAAAAACTCTTGTTTGCAATTCCGGTAACCCATCCGCTTTGTGGAAAGGCGAAAATCGAATTGTCTGACTTGAAAGGCAAAAAGGTTTTACTTATTCGAAAAAATTGGAATGAATACATAGATGAATTGCGCGCTGATTTAACGGCAAATGGGACGGAGATAGAAGATTTTGATATGTTCAATCTAAATGCGTTTAATAGAGCGGCACAAGAGAATATTCCTATTATTACAGTAGAAGGCTGGGAGGACGTGCATCCACTTCTTCGTATCGTTCATGCAGATTGGGAATATCGGATTCCGTTTGGAATTTTATATTCACCGATACCGACGAAACAAGTAAAAGATTTTATCGTCGCTTTACAAACAATATCATTGCAATAAAAATACATTTGAAAGTATAAGCAGGTCGCAAAATAGCGAGCTGTTTTTTTGTATATACTTAAAGTTTATACACTAAACAAACTTGCAATTCCTTTTTGACAGTTATAGTGATATACTATAATTGTCAAAAAAATAAGTTTGGAGGAATTAAAAATGTATTATATAACTTTTAACAAAGGGTTTTCTATGAAAAACATTTTTAAGACTATCTTATGCGTGATATTAGGTGTGTTTTTGATGTTTTCCACAGTTGCTTGTAATAACAATAAGGATGGTGAAAACCCAATGCCGTTAGATTATAACCGTCCGTTAGATCCTACAATTGATATGAATTTCGAGGTAAAATCAAACATACTCGTCGCATATTTTTCAAAGACAAATACAACGGCAGACGTAGCAAACAAGATTGCAGAATATACGGGGGCGGATATATTCGAAATTGAAAGAAAAGAACCTTATCCCGAAACCTATACGCCAACGACCGAAGAAGCGAAAGTGGAGAAAAGTGCCAACTTATAAATGTTAAAATAAAAGTACCCAATTGTGTTCATGTAAGAATCCCCAAT
>UQBM01000033.1 GCA_900539265.1 uncultured Mollicutes bacterium
TTGATGCAAAGATTCTAAATGAATTAATTAATAAGATAGTTGTTTATGAAAGAGAGATTATTAATGGAGTTAGAACTCAAAAAATAGAGATAGAGTATAATTTTGTTAATAAAATAAAAAACGGGTCTTAATTTTTACAAGACACCTGTTATGTACGTAGATCCTAGTGGCCATTTAGCTTGGTGGGTAATTGGTTTAATAATAACAGCAATTTTACTTATTGGTGGAGCAACTTTTGGCGGTATAACAGCTTATCAGCAAGGTCGTGATGTAGGAACAGGAATATGGGAAGGTTTATTATCAGCGGCAATGATTGCGGCTTCTGCATGGTTAATTGTAGGTAGTTTTTACGTGCCTAATGGAGTGACAAGCAATTTAGGACTTATGATGTTTACATATGGTGCAAATACTCTACTTGGAATGGTTCAAGCTGGTGCTACACAAATAAGGTATAGTAATAGTAAAGGAGATCATTGGTCATCTAATTTAACTAGATCTTTATATGCTAATATACCAAAAATATATATATCTAAAGCTATTCCAAAAACAATCCCTGTTGCCACTCAATTCACTTGGCATATTGGTGAAAAATATCAATATACTATTCCTGGTGAAGGTGGAGTATTTTATGATTATAGAACAGTTGGAGATGCCTTTTCATTATTTAAAAATTATTTAGGTAAAGAAACAAGATGGTATCAAAAAGTTGGTGCAATTTTAAGTGTAGGATCATCTCTCATTTCAACGTATAATTCAATTTTTGGGGAACCACAATACGAAGAATGGATAGTTTATTAGGAGGTTATTAAAAATGATGAAATTATTTAAAAACGTTATGATTTTGATTGGTATAATTATATCATTTTCTATATATGAATTTCTATGTCATGATGGTACATTAGATTTTTATGTGATTCTTAAAAGATCTATAATTCTTGCAATAATAGGTATAATTTTGCTATTGGTTATTGAAATGATAAAATACTTCAAAAAACGTAAAAAAGAAAATAACTAGTTTGTTATCAAATTGTAATATAATTAAATAATATGTATCAGATGTTTAAAACGGAGGATTATTTATTAGGGTGAATATTGGTATTCAAGGATCAAAGACTATAATAATTAAATATGAAGAATTAATGGAAATGTTTGTATGGGATGTAAAAATTATTAATCGGTATTATAAACAATATAATTATATAGGTTTACCATACTCTATTGTCAAACTCAAAAAAGAAAAATTAGGATACAATAAAAATCATATTATAACTCAATTAAAAGATTTTTATTTAAATGAACAAGATAATATAGGCATAAATGGTGTAAAAAAAATATTTAATATAATAGAAGAATTGATTTACAAATACAAACAAAATTCTTATCATATATTATCAATATTTGAGAGATATAAAGATTTTAAGATAATGCAATTAGATCAGTGTGAAATTTTAGAATTGTATGATGTAATGAAAAATAATAATTTAATATTGAAATTAATTAATTATTGTAAAATTTATTATGCAAAATTTCTATATACTAATGAAGATAAATACATAGAAAAAATTAATATATTTTTAGAAGAAATTAAAGGTATTGAAAAAATAAATAAACATATTGTTAATAGCCTTTGTGGGGAATAATTTATATATTTGGTTTATAAAATTTAAGAGAATGTTGTGTATGGATGGTACTTTACAGTTATCAATTAATTTGATTTTATATTTAATTGTTATTATATTTTTTCCTTTGTCAAAAAGAAACAAGTATTTTGGATTAAGATTTAAAAAGTGTTTTTTGTCTGAAAAATTATGGCATAAAATACATTTAAGAGCCTCAATAGTTACAATACCATTTGCATTATTAGACTTAGTGCTAATTTTTGTAGAGGATATATCAATAAAGAAATACTTGGCTATAATTATTTTAGTATCAGTAATTATATTATGGAATTTAGTTGTAAAATTTACAAGTATAAAAGAGCAAATTTAAATTTAAAAAGGAAGTTAGCACCTGCTAATCTGGGAATTAAGTAAGCCAGCATGCAGGTGCTTTTTCTTTTACCAGAAGGAGGGATAAAAAATTAATAGATTTTCTAAAAAGTAAAAACAACAACATTTTACTAATATATAAGAGAACAGTAAAACCTGGAAAAAAGGAATACTGTCCTCTTTTTTCATTTTATAAAGAAAGGTTAGGTAAAAAAGTATGAAAATGAAAATTATTTATAAGTTTGCTGATGGAACAATATCAGAGGTAGAAGTTGAAGAAGAAGTAGGACAAGCCATTATCGTATCACGTAGAGAAGAAGAAAATTACGAAAGAAAGATGAGATACCACTGTCTTGTATCGATTGATAAATTGGAGTATGAAGGAATGCAGTTTGCTGACCCAGATACACCAATGTCAATACTAGAAAGAAAAATTGAAGAAGAACAGCAAAAAGCTTTAAATGATTATATTATGAGTCACTTAACTGAAACACAAAGAAGAATTTGAAAAAAATTTAAATAAATAGGGTATCAAAACTCAAAAAAATCTCCTTATAGTGAAAGGAAAGAAGCACGACCTTTCAGAAAGGAGATTTTTTATTATGAGAAGAAATTTAAAAGTGCAAGTAACCAAAGGTGGAATCACTAGCAGTGATGTAGTCATTAAGACAATTGATGCCAATGATGAAAATGTAAAAAAGTTATTTGGTGAACTTCGAAGAATGACAATCATCATACCTGGTGGAACTATCGATAAGGTAATCATTACCGAAGAGAAAGAAGGTGAAGAAGATGGAGAAGAATCATGCGATACTGTCGGCTAGTTCAAGTGCAAGATGGCTAGCGTGTACTCCAAGTGCAAGGCTTGAGTTAGAGTTTGAAGACTATGAATCAGTTGCTGCACAAGAAGGAACAGCAGCACATGCACTTGCTGAACACAAGTTAAAAAGAAAATTAAAGATGAAATTTATTTACAATATCAAATAACTTTTTAGACGTCAAATGACAGTAAAGTAAATGAAATGTCCTCTACAAAGAGGGCATTTTTATTCTTAGGGGTATTTTTATAGAATTTAAATCAAAAAAAATAATGATTATAAATTGAGGTGAATCAGTGATACTACTTAGAGTTGTCATTAAGAAAAGATGGGGTATTAAGATTATTATTGAAAATTGTTTTTAACATGAGTTGATAAAATAAAATATTTGATGATGTTTTGTAAAGAATATATATAAGATAAAAATTGCAAAAGTATAGGAGAACGAAAAGATAAAACGATAGTAGATACATATATTTATGATTGTTTTTTGTTATAATGCTATGAAAGTGATAATAGAAAAAGAAACAAGAGTGGAAAAATTGAGAATGCTTTAATCTAGTAAATCCAGTAAAAATAGAATTAGTAAAAATTACTAGCACTTATATGAGGAATAATTATTTTTTATGATATAATGTAATAATGATTTTAATTATGATGAATGGAGGGTAAATGAAAAATAATAAAAAGTTGCAAATAAATAGTGATTGGTATGTCCCAATTATTCTTTTCATTATTGGTATAATTGTATACATTGTTGATTTAGTAATAAATAAGTTTAGAATCTTATCCATTTTTCAAGTTTTTGGTTGTTGGGCATTTTCATGTGTGATTCCCATTGCCAATACTCGACTTGAAGTCAAAGCTCCGATAATTGTTAATGTTTTAATTGCAATTTTGATTTTTATTGGTGCTTTTTTAGGTGGTGTTTTTGCCTTTTACGATCTTATAAGTTATTGGGATACGATTTGTCATACTTTTTTTGGCATTGTAAGTGGCAGTTTTTTTATATATTTTTTAAGATTATTTCATATAGATAGGATAAATTTTATTGCAATTGCCATTTTAGAATTTACTTTTACATTAGGACTTGCAGCAGGTTGGGAAATAATCGAATTTATAATTGATTGTTTATATGAAACTGATTTTCAAAAAGTTGTTTTAAGCATGCAAGATGGTAAACTTCCTCAATGGGATACTATGATTGATATTATTGTTGCTTTATTTGGTAGCATAATACATTATATTTTTTATATTTTACAGATAAAAAAAGTAAAATAAATTTTCAATTGTATTCGTAAGTTGAAAGGAGCAAACATGAATATTATATATAATAGTGGTAGTGATTTTATAAAAGATAATTATCAAATTATTTCTAATAATCAACTTGAAACCATTTTTTTTGTTGAAAATGCTAAAAAAATAAAATCAATTGATAAGAACAATTATATGATAAAAATATATAATAATTTCTCTTATTTATTAGCAATTCATTGTCAAAATTATCCATTGGTATTATTTGGTGATTTAAAATTAGTAGATGAGTTGATTCTGGTATTAAATAAGAATAATTATCGTTTTGATAAAATATTGACTAGTAAAAATTTAGGAGAAATTTTTTTACAATCTTATGAAAAAATAAATGGTGGTTTTCATTATATCAATTTATCAATGGACATAATGAGGTGTGATACAATCAATAATTTTGATACGAAAGGGGTCAAGTGGGCAAAAGTTTTAGATGTTGAAGAAATTACCAAAATAATGGTTGCTTTTTATAAAGAGACTGCTAATAATGAAGTTTCCTATCAAGAAACTTTAAAGAGGGTTAAGGAAAATATAAGTGATTTTGTAATAATCAAAAACGAAAAAAGAATTGTTTCTATTGCAAAAAAAACGAGAGAAACGGATTGTTTGTGTAGTATATCAGCTGTATATACGATAGAAAAAGAACGTAAAAAAGGATTTTCCAAAAAAATAGTTTCTTTTCTTACAAATTATATTGTAACTAATCATAAAATAGCATATCTTTTTGTCGATAAGAATAATCCAATATCAAATCATTTATATCAAAGTATTGGATATGTATATGATAAACCACAGTTTGAGTTTATATATCAAAGTTATCAATAATTTTTCAAAATAACATAATAGTTAAAAATGGAGTATGAAGATGCAAAAAAAAAGAGTTATATTCATTTTATTAATGTTTTTCTTATTACTGAATTGTGTGAGTTGCCAAAAAAAATATGTTACTAATCTTAACCATTTAGAAAAAAAGCCAACAATTGATTTTTTGCAACCATGGAATTTTTGTCAATATAAATTAGTAGAAATGAATATTCATTTTATGAAATTAAAAGAGTTTGGTATTGATACTGTAATTATTCAAAATGTTGCAAATTTTAATAAAGGTAAAATGGAAATCAGTTACTATGATACTTCAGCATCTGTTGAAACTAAATATGCTAATTTTTTAGATATGGTTTTTAGTGCTGCTCAAAATACCTCAATGAATATTATATTAGGTTTATCTTTTGATGAATATTGGTGGGATGATAAAGAACATAGATATAATGATGATAGTGTGCATATTTTTTTAAAAAATGATGTATTTGTTTTGGAAGAATTGGTGAATCAATATAAACCGGATGGGTGGTATCTATCAAATGAAATGTATAGTAATACCTCAGAATATGAAAACAACTGGAGTTATTATATAAATGAAATCATTCAATATATTGATTGCTTTACACCTAATACTCCTCTTTATATTTCCCCTTTTTTAAAATCAAATTTTATAATGACTAAAAATCAAACTAAAAAAATGTGGACAGAATTTCTAAAGAATACAAACTTTCGAGAAATAGATGTTTTTATGCCCCAAGATGGATATGGCAATGCAGCTATTCAATATAGCATAAATAAAGAAAATCATATAAATATGTTAAATTATATGATATGGGAAGTTTGCAAAAACAATTCAAAAGCAAAATTTTATTTAAATTTAGAATTATATGCTAAAAATGGATATGCAGATGTAGAAAGAATTATGCATCAAATTGCTTTTGCCAATGAAATTGCGGAAGGAATTGCTACTTTTTCAATTTCGCACTATTATATTGTTGATAATAGTGATTGTGGGAAAAGATATATGGATGCATTAAACAACTATGGGGGTTTTTAAAAATGGAAAATAAATTATTAATAGTAGATGGGCATAATCTATTGTTTCAAATGTTTTATGGAATGCCAAATAAAATAAGAAATGAAAATGGAAAGTCAATCCACGCCGTAATAGGTTTTATCGGAGCTTTAAATAAATTGATAAAATGGATTGAACCTACTCATTGTGTCATTTTATTTGATGGCGAACATCCCAATAAAAGAAATGAAGTCTTACCGGAATATAAAGCGAATCGCATAGATTATTCCAAAGTTTTAGATGATGATAATCCATTTTCTCAATTGAATGATATTTATAAGGCCTTGGATTACATACATATTAAGTATGTAGAAGTAGAAGAGTTTGAAACAGATGATGTTATTTCTAGTTATGTAAAACAATATGGGAATACTATTCAAATTTATATTTCTTCATTTGATAGTGACTACTTTCAATTAGTGAATGAAAATGTTAAAATTATTCGTTATCGTGGAAAAAATAGTATTATTTGTGATTCTGAATATATTTTTCATAAATTTAGCATCGAACCGGCTTTATATGCGGATTATAAATCTTTAGTTGGTGATTCTGCTGATAACATCAAAGGAATTGTAGGAGTTGGTCCTAAAACTGCTACAAAAATTATTCGAAATTATGGTAGTATAGATGATATTTACCAAAAGATAGAACAAATCAAAGATATGAAAATAAAACAACTTCTTTTTGATAATCAAGAATTGGTGAGAAGAAATTATCAGTTAATCAAACTAGATTCAATTGCACCAATTCCTTTTGAAATGGAAGAATTGGTCTTAAATGATGAAAAATTAGTTACAATGAATATTATAAGAGCAATTAGTTAGAAATTGAATAATAAAAACGTCTATTTAAAGTGGTGTGGATCACTTTTATAATAGACGTTTTATTTATGATTTATAAAAATTTGTATAGATATGTTTTTCTTTTTTTGGTAATCCTAGCTGTTCTTTACCAAGGGTAATACTTTTGATTAAAAAGGCCATATTATTGCCAAGTACTCTCATTGTTTGAAGTCCCTCCTCATCTGCTAATACTTCATTTGGTGTATTACCATGAACTTGATTCCAATACTGACTAGAAACAATGGGCATATTTGAAATGGTAAAGTATTTATTTAAAATATCAAAAGTAGCACTACATCCTCCGCGTCTAGCAGACACAACGCATGCACCTACTTTCATAGTTTTATCAAAATGGGTTGAATAGAATAACCTATCTAAAAAGGATAATAAGGTACCATTTACAGAGGCATAGTATACTGGTGTACCTATTACAAGTCCATCACATTTCTCAAATTTTTTTGCTATTTCGTTTACACAATCATGAAATACGCATTGGCCAGTTTTATAGCAATTACGACAAGCAATACAACCATGTATGTTTTCTAATCCTATATGAATAATCTCTGTATCTATTCCATTTTGTTTAAGTGATTTTGCTACTTCATTTAAAGCGGTAAAAGTACAGCCATCTTTATGAGGGCTACCATTAATAAGAATGACTTTCATCAATTGTTTCTCCTTTCTTTGTTGTTATAGTTTGTCGATGCTTTATTTTTTGCCAATTTATAAACCCATAGCAGTCGTTGACCAAAAAGGCTATAAAGCAAATTATCATCGGAAAATTAGAATTATCAGCTATGGTTGCTAAAATCCATAAAATAATAAGTACTACATCATTCATTCCATAGGCAATACCATAGTATGGTGATCTAAGAAATGTAAGGGCTGAAGCAAAAAAACTAGTTGCGATTGAGATAGTACTAATAAGAAGATTGCTAGTATGAAAATATTTTAAAATAAAATAAAATCCGATTGTGACAATAAGTGTTAAAAATAGAATAATTATTAATGTTGTAAAACGAATAGTGGAAACTTTTATTTCATTTTTTCCTTTTTCGTAAGGATTTTTAAGCCAAGATATTGTCGTAAATAAAGCAATAGGGGCGGTCATGCCTACATATGTAATCATTTCCCCATAGTATTTATATTTAAAGGAAATAATCGAATAAAAGATAGCAAAAATAATTGTCAAAAATTGTCCTAAAGGATCTCCTTTAGCAATAAAAATTAAAGCTGTTACGCCAATTAAAGAAGCCAATAATGTAATTATATTTTTATCAGTAAAAAGGAAGAAACTAATTGAAATTATTGTAAGAGAAATAATCCATATCATCCATTCAAGTTTACTTAAGGTTTTAAAGGGATTTTGATAATTTTTCATAATACCTCGTATCATTTATTCATAACTAAATTATAATTATATATCTTTAAATTGTCAATTTATTAGAATTTTTATAAATATTTTTATATCTTTTTAGTAGAAAAAAACAATTTTTTTGTTATAATATAATAAAATCAAAAAATAAGAAAGGAAATGCGATGAAACCAATTGTTTATTTTTCAAAAAAATTAACTGGTAATGAGTTAATAAAACTTTATAATAAATTAGGAATTAGGTTAAATGGAAATGTTGCGATTAAACTTCATTCTGGTGAACCAGGTAATCAAAATTTTTTGAAACCAGATTTCTTTAAACCGATTGTAAACGAATTAAAGGGTACTGTAATTGAATGTAATACGGCATATGACGGAGCAAGAAATACAACCGAAAAGCATTTACAAACACTAAAAAATCATGGATGGACTGATTATTTTACTGTAGATTTATTAGATGCACAAGGACCAGATCTGGTTTTAGATATTCCTAAAGGAAGAATTATTCAAAAAAATTATGTTGGTAAAAATTTAACTAAATATGACTCAATGTTAGTTCTTTCTCATTTTAAAGGACATCCAATGGGAGGATATGGTGGAGCGTTAAAACAATTATCTATTGGCATTGCTTCTTCATATGGGAAGGCATATATTCATGGATGTGGCAATCCTGATGAAATTTGGACAGCGAATCATGATCATTTTCTAGAAGCAATGGCTGATGCAGCAAAAAGTATAGTGGACTATTTTGGTGGTAAAATAGTTTATATTAATATTATGAAGAATATGTCGGTAGATTGCGATTGTTGTGCAGTGGCGGAAGATCCTTGTATGAAAGATATTGGTATTCTAATTTCAACAGATCCAATTGCAATTGATCAAGCGTGTTTGGATTTGGTATATCAGGCAAATGATCCTGGCAAAAAACATTTAATTGAAAGAATTGAATCAAGAAATGGTGTTCATACGATTGAGGCAGCTTTAGAACTCGGTTATGGTAGTAGAACATATGAATTAATTGATATTACTAATGAATAAAAATTCACTTACCATAAAGAAAACAGCTTTAGCAGCTATTTTTCTAGTTTTTGGTTGGATATTACCATTTGTAACAGGAAGAATTCCTGAAATTGGTAATATGTTATGCCCTATGCATATACCTGTGATGTTGTGTGGATTTATTTTAGGACCATGGTATGGGCTAATAATTGGATTTATTACACCACTTACAAGAAGTTTTATTTTTGGAATGCCAACATTTTATCCCATAGGAATTGCAATGGCTTTTGAACTTGCAACTTATGGATTTATAATAGGAATATTATATCAACTATTACTAAAAAAAAGTAAAATTAAACATTTTGTTATGATATTTTTAATTCTTATTCTATCAATGATTATTGGTAGAATAATTTGGGGAATAACAAGAATGTTATGTGGCTTATTTGATCATAATTTTTTTACTTGGAAAATGTTTTTAATTGGAGGTTTTGTTACTGCTTGGCCAGGTATTATTATTCAATTGATACTTATTCCTATTCTTTTAGAGGTTTTATTTCAAACGAAAACTTTAGAAAAATTTACCATTTATTATGAAAATAAACATTTAGGAAAAATTTTAAAAAAAGTTAAAACTCTTATGAAAAAACAAAATTATCTCGTTATTGTAATTGATGGGATGGCTGCAAGCGGAAAAACTATATTAGCTAAAGAAATTGCAAAAAAATTAGATGCAAATGTTATTCATACTGATGATTTTTATTTACCACCGAATTTAAGAACTGATGAAAGACTTCATCAATTATGTTGTAATATTGATTATGAAAGACTTCAAAGTGAAGTATTAGAGCATATAAATGATAATATTTTATACCATAAGTTTGATTGTAAACAGATGAAACAAACAGAACAAGTAAGATTAAATTATAAAAAAATCCTAATCATAGAGGGTGCTTATTCAATGCATCCTATACTAGGAAGTTATTATGATTTATCTATTTATTTAAAAATAACTTCCACCAAGCAAGAAGATAGGATTTTAAAAAGAGATGGAATAACACAATTGGAAAAATTTAAGGAAAAATGGATACCACTTGAAAGGCAATATTTTGATAAATATATGATTGAAAATAAAGCAGATATAGTTATAAATAATTAATAATAAAAAATTAGTAAAAAATATCATTAGTTTACTAATTTTTTTAATTGTTATATAAAATTTACCATCATTTTAAATAAATGATTAGACAAATAATGCTTTTTTTGATATAATTATCATATTGTATGTATGAAAATATAAAAAGAGATGTAGTGAAGAGATTTATGAAAAAAATTATGATTTTATTTAAAGGTATTCTAATTGGATTTGCTAGTATTGCCATTCCTGGATTATCTGCTAGTACCGTTGCAATTATTCTTTGCCTTTATTATCAGATGATTGATGCAATTAGTTCTATTTTTAAAAATTTTAAACAAAGTTTTACATTTTTATTTTTTCTTATTTTAGGTTATATTATTGGTGATATAATAGGTGCGAATATCATTAGTTTTATTTATGAAAAATATCCATTACCAATTATTTTGATGATATTAGGTTTTATTATAGGATCATTGCCTAAAATGGTTAAAGATTTGTTACCTCATTTTAAAAAAATATCTAATTGGTTAATAATTTTATTGGTTAGTGCATTTATTCTCAGTTTCACTTTTTTGGTGACAAAAGGGGAAGAGGTTGAATTAAGCATCAATATGCCAATATTTGATTATATTATGTTAATGGTTGTTGGTTTAATTACAGCGGGAACTTTAGTGATTCCAGGTATGGATTTTGCAATCGTTTTATTGGCATTAGGGTATTATAATGCTTTTATTAAATTGTTAAGTGTATGGGAAGTGTCACATATTGTAGATAATTTAATAATTTTAGGTGTATATTTAATTAGTTATTGTATAGGAGTATTTATTCTTTCAAAATTAATAAAATCATTATTTAAGAAATATGAAATTAAAATGAAATTTGCAAGTTTAGCTTTTGTTGCGGTAAGTCCAATTGTTATTATCAAACAATGTATTATTGAAAATGATTATTTTTTAAACAACAATTTTCAAATTTCACAATTTATTATTGGCATTATTTTATTTTTAGTTGCAATGGGTATCATTTTGTTAATTTATCATCTTACTGACCCTAATGATACTAGAATTAGAGCAATGAAAAAAAGACATATGTTTAGATTTTTCTATACTATTGTAAGCAGACTTCCTATTACACTTTATTATTTATTTAAGATGAAAAAAATTATAAAAAAGAATCTTTTAACCTTTGATGAAAGATATGAATTATGTATGAAGATTGTAAGAAAAATAAATAAAGCTGGTAATATTCATGTAAAAACTTATGGACAAGAATATTTATCAAATGAAGCTACTTTATATATTGTTAATCATCAAGGACGATATGATGGAGTATGTGTTTTAACTGCTTTAATGGATTATCCTTGCACAATAATTGCTGACAAAAGTAGAATAATTCATCATTATTATATTGAAATGTTTCAGATGTTGAATGGTGAATTTATTGATAAAACTGATATGCGAACACAAGTGAAAATTATGCTAAACGTTGCTGAGAGAATAAAAAATGGTAGAAGTTTTATTGCTTTTATTGAAGGAAAATATGGAGATAATGGGAATCAGTTACAAGAATTTTATACTGGTGTATTGCATCCAGCATATCATAGTAAATGTAAGATAACACCGATTGTTTTATATGATAGTTATAAAGTATACTCTATATCATCGTTAAAAAGAATAGAGCCGGAAGCCCATATTTTAAAACCGATTACCTATGATGAATATAAAGATATGCCTAAAAATGAATTGGCAGCACTATTAAAACAAAGAATGCAAGAAAGACTTAATCAAATTGATGAAAGAAAGTTGCGAGAATCCAATCAATTATATGGTAATGAAAAACAGTCTGTCAATTGACAGACTATTTTTATTCTAATCGTTTTGATTGGCTAGTTCAAAAATGGCATTTCCGATAGCTTCACATAGTTTATTCTTTTCCATCATATAAGCTTGTTTTATGCATTGGTAGATGGCTTCTGCATTGCTACTGCCATGTCCTTTAACAATCGTTTTTTTAGCACCTAATACTACAGCACCACCATAATTATTATAATCCATAAAATCTTTTATTGCCATAATATCTTTTTTTAAAAGAAGGGCTCCCATTTTAGTTTTTAAATTCTTCTTAAATGTTTGTTTCAAAAGTTTTAAAAGTTCTAGACATGCACCTTCAGTTGATTTTAATAAAACGTTACCGCTAAAACCATCGCAAATAACTAAATCATATTTACCACTTAATAAATCGCGACTTTCCATATTACCAACAAAGTTAATCGTATTAGTTTTATTTAAAAGTTGGTATGCTTCTTTATGAAGTTGATCTCCTTTTTCTTCTTCAGTACCTATATTTAAAAGAGCTGCTTTAGGAGCAGAAATATGATAAGCCTTTTCTAGATATAAACTTCCCATAATAGCAAATTGCTGTAAATGAATGGGGTCACAGTCTACATTAGCACCACTATCGCAAATTGCTACAAATCCTTTTTTCATTGTTGGTAGCAATGGGCAAAAAGCAGGACGTTTAACACCTTTTATACGACCAATTTTTAAAACTGTTCCAGCAAGAAGTGCTCCAGTTGAACCAATACTAACCATTGCACCAATTTCTTCATCATTTTTTAATAATTCAAATGCTTTTACTAAAGAACTTTCTTTTTTATTTTTAATTGCTTCGGTAGGTTTATCATCACAAGTAATGACATCTTTTGCGTCCAATATTGATAATCTATTGGTATCATATGTACGTGTTTCAAGTTCTTTTTTTAAAATTTCTTCATCACCGACTAAAACAATATTTAAGTCAGATATTGAATCTAAAGCTTTAATCGCGCCTTCAATATTTACTATTGGGCTTTTATCACCACCAAAAGCATCTACAATAATTTTGATCATATTATTTACCTCTTTTCATCATATTTTATCATTAATTTTAATTTTAGTCAAGACTTGAACTTTTGTAAGTATATTGACAAATTTTTAATAAAATGATATGATATTACGCTAATAGCAAAATGAATGAAGGGAGTAATTATGTTAATATTATTTACAGATACAGATACTGATATGACACCTAGTCTTGCTAGAGAATATGGATATCATTTAATAAGTATGCCATATATTATTGATGATAAAGTAATTTATCCATATGAGGATTTTGAAGAGTTTAATTATAAAGAATTCTATGAAATGTTAAGAAAAGGAATTATACCAAAAACTTGTGCACTTAGTCCTACTAAATATATTGAATATTTTGAACCTTTCTTTAAAAATGGAGATGATATTTTATACGTTCATTTTTCTGCTAAGTTAAGTGGAACTTTCAACGCTATGCATATTGCAATAGAAGAGTTAAAAGAAAAGTATCCTCAAAGAAAATTCTACACAATTGATACAAAAGGTATCACTATTTGTAGTTTAAACATATTAAAAGAAATTGGACAACTGTATAAGAGTGGTAAAAATATTGATGAAATTTTAAAGTGGGCAGAAAAGGAAGTAAATAAATTTGCTATTTACTTTTATGCAGATGATTTAAAATTTTTTAAAAGAAGTGGACGAATTAGTAATTTTACGGCAACTATGGGGACAATATTAGGAATTCATCCAATTATTTATATTGATTCAGATGGCGTTATGAGTGCGATTTCTAAAGGAAAAGGAAAAATAGGAAGTTTGAAAAAACTTGCATCATATGTTGAAAAGTTACAAGAAGATATAAAAAACTATCAAGTAATTATCGGTCATACTGATGCCTTTAAAATGGCACAAATTTTGGGTGAAATGTTAAAAGAAAAATTTGGAGATGATTTAAATATTGAATATGTTATTGTTAATCCCACTGCTGGTGCTCATTGCGGACCTGATGGAGTTGGTGTATGCTTTCACGCCATCCACAGATAATACATCAATTAAATTGAAAAAGTATAGTTTAAAATGATTTAAAATAAAAAATTTGCAATTTATCTAAAAAAGTAATATAATATACTTATAGATAAAAGGGTTATCGCCAAGTGGTAAGGCAACAGGTTCTGACCCTGTCATTCGTAGGTTCGAATCCTACTAACCCTACCATTAAAGTCGGTCAAAAAGTCTTTTGTAGACTTTTAAAAAATAGGCTATTTTCGCAATAATTCATAGTGAGACTATGATGAAATACTGAAAATAGCTTTTTTTTATTCAAAAAGTGTAGAGCTGTACGAAGGAGCCCACCCTTCTTTTTTTACAGCTAGACTGGGGAGTTGAACTAATTTCAAATTTTAGGAACAAGGGGATTTGAATATTATTATCATTACCAACTTTTAAACAGATTTTAGGGCCTTTGTCAGTTCTTTATCAAAAGTAGGAGTAAATATAGGTAAAAGCATATTGAAGAGAACGTTGACGAGATTTTGAGCAGATTTTTATTTAAATATATCAATAAGTAAAAAAATGTTGAAATTTGTCGAATATTATGGTATATTATATTTATTATGTTAGGAGGAAAATCACAATGAAACATTTTAATTTTGATTTATATAAAGAATCTAAACAGTATTTTCAATTATTTGATGTTTATATTAAACAATTTGAAAAGAACAAAGAAAATGTATTTAATAAATTAAACATTAATAATAGCTCGTATAGAAGAGCAAGAGATAATGAACAAACTGTTGGTAGAGAAATAATAAAGAAATTATCAGATAATTATGATTTAAAAATTCCTAGCGATGCATTTATTGATAAATTAGAAAAAGTAACAACTAGAATATATAATAATTTGTATTATAAAGTCTATGATACTTTTGATGATGATTCAAATTTTATTGATGAATCATTAACTGATAAAACATTGATGTTTCCTGTATTAAATCTATTAAAACTATTTTTAATTATCAATTCTAACATATTTCCTAAAAAAGTTTTTGAAGAATATAAAGAGTTGTATGAAGAAATAAAGAAGTATAAAACATTCCTTACTTATGAATTATTAGAAATATTTGAAATTATGTCATTATTTTTTGAAGATGAATATATTAATGATGGTGAATGGGTAACTAATTATAATAACCCAATGACCTATCAAATATTAGCATCAAGGTTTTATGCTAAAGAAAGATATGTTGAAGCGATATTCTTTTCACTACAAGCTTTAGATATAATGATAAAAGACCAAAACTTTAAAAGATATATCGCTGTTAATCATACTCTAATGAGTAGTTTACTATATGCGGGTAATTATCAAGAATGTTACAACAGAGTTGAAAAGCATTATTATTGCATAAACTCTTTAAACCTTGGAAGTAGTGAAATAAATATAACTGAAAAGTATTTATATGTATCATTATTAGGTTTAAAAGAATATAACAGAATAATAAAAGATTTAATAAATAGAGATGATTTTAATCTAACATTACTTACATGTTTACTTGTTGCTCTTCATTCTGTTAGTAAGAAAGATTTATATAAAAAATATTTAGATGAAAATATTAAGTTAGAAGAATTTGATGAAGATTCTGCTAAATACTTAAAATTATTAATATATTATTTGAGTCATAGAGATCATAAGATATTAAAGAACTTAGGTAAACATGCAATAATGGGTTCATTAATAAATATTTTGAAAAAAATTTAATTTGGGCAGAAAAATGCAAAAAACCAATTTTAATAGAAAAGTGTTCATTAATGTTGAGCACTTTTTTTATTTTACTTCAAAAACGCAAAAAAATGCTCATTGATAAAAATTGAAAGCAATTGACAAAAATTTCCATATAATGTACAATATAATCAAAAGAAAGGAAAATTCAGCTATGAAGAAATTATTTAAAGCTTTTTTAATTTTAATTGTTGTAGCATTATGTGGAAACATTGTTGTTGTAGAAGCAAAATAAATAACAATCATAAGAGATGATAATCCTGATGGTGTATCTGTATTATCAATTGATAATGAAAATTATTATATTGAAATTGATGAAGAAACAAATGTTGGTTATGTAATGCAAAAATTAAACAATGAAACAATTGTGCTTGGTACTTGTGAAGTTTCTGTTATTGTGGGAGATAAAGATCCTGAAGTGCTATGTGTTTCCGCTGAAAATTCAATGGGAAGTTTAGTTATAGTTACAAATAACAGTGTTTCAACAATATCATTAAGTGAAGGCGATATAAGTAATATATTTACTATCGATACAAAAGTTATAATAAATCGATAAAATATATTAGTATATTCCTTATTATTAGAGTGTTAAAGTAATTATAATTGAAAAAAGTATGTAAATTAAATTCCTAAGTCTGCTTTGGGGAAACGCTCTTAGAAATAAAGCTCTCTTTGGATAAAAGGGGGCTTTTTGTTTAAAAATAAATTATTATATGTAGTTTTCATATAATAGTAATGATGAAACGTAAAAGACAGTATGTGGAGGTACTATATGTTAATTTATTTAGTATTAAAACGTATCATCAAAGAGCTAGTTGGCCATAGTATACGGCCAGAAGTATACTAACAAAATTTAAAAATGAAAGGAGATGAAAAATAAAATGAAAAGAATCATTGTTGTCGTTATGGGTTTGCTGCTTATAATGTGCTTAGCAGGATGCAAAAAAGAAAAACAATATAGTTATGATGGAATAATAATAGAGATAAAATCAACTTATAAAAGCAAATTTTTAAATAAAGAATTTGAACTAAATGATTTTAATTTTCAAAATATTGAAACATATTCATATTCCAAATGGTATGACACAAAAAATAGAGGTTATATATTTATATATTTAAAGAAAACAGGAAAACAAGAAGTAGAAGAAGCATTGCAACATTTCAAACAATTATCTTTTGTAGAAGAATGTGAACAAATGCCTATCATTTCATTAATCGAATAATAAAGGAAAAATTTATTAAAACATAAAATTTAGTGAGAAACGTCCCACCAGTTAAAAATTGACTCTATCCCATAAATATTCTTAGTTGCATAAAATTCCAATATTTGGTATAATAAAAGTGTGGGTAGAAAATGCTCATTCCTAAATAGAAGTGATATAATATTTTAGGATATAACTAAATAATATTAGTAACAAACTCTTTCTTAGAAATATAGAGGAGTTTTTTTCTTATTAATAAGGAGGTGTTAACTAATGACAAAGATTTATTTATTGTTCGGAGTGATTATCTTTGAAAGTTTAGTTGAATATATTAATAATGAAAGGAGTGATTTAAGATGAAAAAATTATTATTGATGTGTTTTATGTTAGTAAGCGTTTTGTTGATGGGGTGTGAAAATAGTATGATTGATAAGTATAATGTAAAATTATATGATAATATTACTGAATCGTTTAGTAATACTTTTGTAAAAGAGCATATAACATATGGAGCATATTTTGAAGATATTGTATATGATGATGAAAAAATTTCTAAGGACTATACTATATCAGTAAATTCACAAGTAGAAGCAATGAATGTTTTTGATGAAATACCATTTGAAATTAATTTTGAAAAACAAAATATAATAATATATATTTATACAACAAAGTATAATTCAGCCAGAGTAGAATTAACTAAAGTTGTATTAGACAATAATATATTTAATTTATATATAAAAGAAAATATAGGAGGAATAGGAACAGGCTCTGCAACTATTCCAACAACGAAATTTATAGTCGTTATAGCAGATAAAATTGATCAATGTCATTATAATTTTATAATTTAGTGAGGAAAATATGAAAAATACTTTAAGACACACGTTTATTTTTATAGTTTTTTTATCAATTATCTATGTGTTTATTGGACTGAATGTATCAGTAAAGGCTTATAGTAATGAGGATAACCTTAATTTAGAAGGTAAAATAGTAGAATTATTTGGAGAAAAGACGATACTAAATGCAGATTATTTATATAATTTTGATGATGAAGAAATATTTATATATTCAGAATTTTTGGAAGGTGGATATTGTATAATTTCTAAAGATGGAGAAACTATTTTGGAATATTCTTTAAATGGGAGTGGACCATATGTAGGAGTAGAAAAAAAATATTATTGTGGAACTTGTTCGGTAAAAACGGACAAGTTAAAAAAAGACACTATTAAGAGTTAACT
>UQBM01000034.1 GCA_900539265.1 uncultured Mollicutes bacterium
AATTTTGATTAATATTGTACATTTTAATATTTATATTGCGTGTTAAAAAGGTATAGGATTAACATCTAATAAAATATTTTAAAAAATGAACTAAAAAATTCATTTTAATAATTTTTTTGGTGATCATATGAAAAAATACTTGAATAATAAAGGATATACACTGATTGAATTAGTTGTAAGCATTGCAATTATTGCCATTCTTTTGTCAATGATTGCGGTAATTACCAATTCCTTTTATAAAAGTTATCGATTATCGTATGCGGAAAATGAAAGATTAGAGGAAAAAAAATATATTATTACTCAATTTGAAAATATTATTGAAAATGCTAATCAAAATGCTAAAAAAGTTATTATTGAAAATGATATAAGTTTAACTAAATGGTCTTTAAGGTTAGACAATGAAATAATTTTTTCATATGATCAAACTAGTAGCAGTATGTATAATGCAAATGATAGTTTAATTAAAAAGTTTAAAAGAATTAAAAATATTAAAATAAATCAATATACGCAATCGGGCATCATAATAGAAATATATTTAGATAATAATGAAAAAGAAACATTAATAAAAAATATTATTAATGTGAATTAAAAGAAGGAATTATGGGAAAAAAGATTTTTTGTCTAGTAACTAACGATGAGAATTATTATAGAATTCAAATGGCATGTTGTATTCAAACAGTATCTAAGAAAAAAGTAATAGAAACACTAAATTATAAAATTTTAATAGATGATATTGATGATGAGTCTATCAAAGAGTTGATTTATAAAGATTTAAAAAGACTTAATTTTAAAAGGAGTCAAATCATAATAGGATTAAATATTTCTAATATTTTTATTGAAAAAATTAGGATACCAAATTTAAATAGCATAGATTCAAAAAAAACATTGGCTTTAGAAATCAAAAAACTATATGGTAGTGATTTTAAGAATAATTACATATATGCTAAAACTAAATATAGGGTGAATAAAAATATCTTAGATTATTATTATATAATGTGTAAAAAAAATATATATCAAAAGATTATAAATTTATTTTTTAAATTGCAATTAAGGATAATAAAAGTACAATATGTACCATATACACTAAAGCAATATTTATGTATGAAAAAAATTTTTATTAAAAATAGTTTTAGTATGTTTATTCATGTTGATAAACTACAAACTATAATTCTTATTGGGAAGAACGATGTTCTCCTAAATAATTCTATTGTACAACTAGGTACTGATAATTTAGATGAATTATTAGTATCTAGTGTACCTAATAATCGATTATTTGAGAATATCGAAGAAAATAGATTAGAAGAAATAGTTCAAACTTTCTTTCAGAAAGTGATTATAGAATTAAAAAAAATTCTTTATTTATCACAAGTAGAAATTGCCAATTATTATTTAAATGTTGAAGTTGACAAGTTTGCACCTTTGATTAAAAAGATAGTAGAAAAGGATTTATGCATCACTATTTCAAATTTAAAAATAATTGATAATCAAGATTTACTTCTTCAAAGTTTAAAGGTGAAAAATAACTTAGTGTTATTTAATAATGATTTTAAATTTCAGGTTAGAGTAAAATGAAAAATAATAAGGGTGATACATTAGTAGAAGTTTTAGTATCAATTGTTGTTCTAGCAATCATTTTTATTAGCACTGGACAAATGATTTTATCAATTAAAAAAGCACAAAGAAATATCGAAAAGACTACTAATATGGTATTAGAACTAGAAAAAATATTAGAGATATTTACAATTGAACCACAAACTTTTAATGAAAGATTGGAAACAATATATCCAGTTGTTCAAGTTAATAATTTTCTTTATTTATACTATGATGGTAAATTTAATATATCAAAAGATGTTACCAATAACTATTTTAAAATAGATTTAAATGAAATAATTCATAATGATAATATAACAAGATATTTAAAAATAGAAGTAACAATTTATGTTAACAATGAAGAATATCAATTAAATCAAAAATGTCTAGAAAGAACTATTTGTGTAGAATAAAAGGTATGATATGAAAAAGATAATGTTAGATAATAGAGGAGCATCCTTATATATAACACTGCTAGTTGTTATTGTTTTAGTATTTTTATCTATGTCGCTATTGATAACTATTCATACTTCATCACAAAAACTGAATGCAAATGCTAAAGAAAAATTATTAAAGTTAGAATTAGAAAATGTAACATATGAATATTTAAATCAACTATCTTGGGAAGATATTGCGTTGCTAGAAGTTAATAGTTCGTATGAATTTAATTATACAACCAATTATAAGGTTGTTGTCAATACACTTCAAACAATCAATGAATTTAATTTAATAATTCAAAAAGTAAATAATAAATTAAAATTCCAAATTCAAGTTCAGTTTCAAATATCCGAAAATAGGATAACAAATTATCACCTTATTAAAAAAGGCTATTTATATGACTAAATATTTATTTTTGATAAGTTTAACGAAAGAATTAATAAAAGAATCAGCTTTATTATATAGTTTGGTTATATTATTTTATTTGCTTTTCTTTATAGCAATTGGTAGTTTTTTAAATGTTCTAATCTATAGACTACCTCAAAAAATTTCAATTATTAAAAAGTCATCGCACTGTCCAATTTGTGGTTATAAAATAAAATGGTATGAAAATATCCCAATTTTGTCCTATCTTTTTTTAAGAGGTAGGTGTCATCATTGCCAAGAAAAAATTAATATAAGATATCTCATTGTGGAAATTTTAGGATTATTAGTTGCTATTTTTTCGCTAATAAGATTTGATTTATCTTATACAAGTATTTTAGTAACTTTACTTTTAGAAATTTTTATTGCTATCTTTTATATTGATAAAAATGAATTAATTATTCCAGATTCATTAAATATAGTAGTAGCAATTTTAGGAATTCTATCGATAATATTTGTTGATATTGCCAGTTTTGATTATGAGTATACTATTCATTATTATGACAAATTATTATCTCTTCTAATGAATATCATCATTATTGTTATTTTTTATATAATACAAAAAATAATTAAAAAACCTGTAATTGGTGGAGGTGACTTAAAATTATTTTTAGGGATAGGACTTTTTATGGGTTGGCAATTAGAAATGTTAGGACTTCTAATTGCTTGTATTATTGGAGCATTTGTTGAAATTATTTTTTCTAAAAAATTAAATAGAAAAGTTTTACCTTTTGGTCCTTATCTTGTCATTGGTTTTACAATTAGTTTATTTTTTGGTCCTGATTTAATTTTGTGGTATTTACATTTGTTTTAATAAAGGGAGGAAAAAATGCCAAAATTTAAATTTAAAGCCAAAGATTTAAATAACAAAGTAATTCATGGAGTATTCTTTGCCAAAGATGAAGATGATTTAAGGGCAATCATTAGTAATTTAGATTATTATTTAATTAGTTCTAAAAAAATTCAAGAAAGTTCACAACTATTTACCTTTTTAGAAAAAATACGGGTTGATGAATTATCATTATTTTGTAGACAACTTGCAATTATGTTAGATGCGGGAATGGAACTGAATAAATGTATTGAAATTTTAAAGAATAATACTAAAATAAATAAATTAAAAACTATTTTAGAGGTAGTACATTATGATTTAATGCAAGGTATGATGCTTAGTCAATCACTTGCAAAATATCCAAAAACTTTTCCTACTTTCTTTAGAAATATGATTCATATTGGAGAGCTTAGTGGTAAGATGTCTCTAGTTTTAAATAGACTAGCAGATTATTATGAAAAAGATAATAAAACTAAACGAAAAGTCAAAAGTGCTCTTGCTTATCCTATCTTTTTATTGATATTATGTATTGCGATTTTAGCAATCTTATCACTTTATGTAATGCCTATTTTTAAAGATGTTTTTCAATCATTAGAAGCACAATTACCTCCAATAACAACAATTGTTTTAAAAATTACCGATTTTATTAAAAATAACATTTTATATATTTTATCAATTATACTTTTATCAATTATGACATTTTTGTTGCTCTTGCGCAATAAGAAATTTAAAAAAGTCTATGATCAATTTAATATAAATCATAGTATTCAAAGTAAAGTTATTTTAGCAAGTATAACATCAAGGTTTACAAATGGCTTTGCTACTTTATTAAATAGTAGTATTTCCATTATTGATGCTTTAACTATTATGAGTAAATTGCTTGGTAATAGTTATGTTGAAGAAAAAATGCAAGTTACGATTAGTGAAATTAAAAGAGGGCAGCCAATTGCTAAAAGTTTGGAAACAATTGACATTTTTCCTAATATTTTAATTGAGATGATTTCGGTTGGTGAACAATCTGGTCAACTTGAGGAAGTTTTGAATCGAGTTTGTACATATTATGATGATCAAGTTGATTATACAATTAAAAAAATGACAGCTTTAATTGAACCACTTATGATTATTTTAATTGGTATGATTGTAATTGTTGTTTTGTTATCAATTTTTTTACCGATGCTTGATATTACAAGTTCTATTGATACGGGAGTTTAAAATGAAAAATAAAATTCAACAAAATATGATTCAACAAATATGTATGCAAATTGTTAAAATGAATGTATGTAGCATAAATGAAATGAATTATATTTTAGAAAAAATAAATGTTGAAGAAAAACCATTTAATGAATTTTTGATTCAAGAGAAAATTATTAATGAGGAACAATTGTCTCAAGTATTAGCTAGTTATTTCGGATATGATTATTATAATATTGATACTATTTGTATTGATGAAAATCTTGTTAAGAGTTTGACTTATGAATTTATCAGTAAATATAAAATTATTCCGCTTACTTTTGATGATTTAAATAAAAGATATATCATTGCAAGTTCAAACCCGTTTGATTTTAATGCAATCAATATTGTGTATGCTTTATTTGGTATGAATGCACAAATTGTCGTGTGTCCTGATACTAAATTGGTAAGAATTAAATCAAGAATCTTTGCTAAAAACGAAATGAACCAAACGATTGCCACTTATAACAAACAGGAGAATCTTTTAGAAAAAGAACATATTGTTGGAATGGATGAGGCTGATTTGGTGAATTCACCGGCTGTTAAATTAGTAGATTCATGTTTGAATGATGCCATTGCTGTAGGGGCTAGCGATATTCATATTGAGCCATACGAAGATATTGTTAGAATTCGATATCGAATTGATGGTATGCTTTATGAGAATACTGCATTTAGTCCTAAAATGTATCCAGCAGTTTCCACGAGAATAAAAATTATTTCCAAATTGAATATTGCAGAACGCAGAATTCCTCAAGATGGAAGGATAACTAAAATTTATAATGGTGAAACATATGATTTTCGAGTTTCAACTTTACCAACTTCTTTTGGTGAAAAAATTGTAATCAGAATTTTAGATACGAAATCTTTTAATTATGATAGAAGTAAATTAGGTTTTTTGCCAGAAGAAAATTTGATTGTTGATGAATTATTAAGAAAACCTTATGGTATTATTTTATTAACAGGACCTACTGGTTGTGGTAAATCGACAACTCTGTATAGTTTTATTAAAGAAATGAATAATGAATCGGTTAATGTCATTACGGTTGAAGATCCAGTTGAATATACGATTTCAGGTGTTAACCAAGTTCAAGTAAATAATAAGGCTAATTTAACCTTTGCCAGTGCATTAAGAAGCATTTTAAGACAAGACCCTAATATTGTTATGGTTGGTGAGATTCGTGATGAGGAAACCGCTGAAATTGCTATGAGAATGGCAATTACAGGCCATTTGGTATTATCTACCCTTCATACTAATGATGCTGCAGGAGCAGTAACTAGATTAATTGATTTGGGATTACAACCATATTTTGTAACTGATGCATTGGTAGGAGTGATTTCTCAAAGACTTATTAGAAGATTATGTCCAGAATGTAAAAAGGAATATCTTTCTAGCAGAAGAGAAAATGAGATTTTAAAGATTAATCAATCACAAAAATTATATAAGGCAGTGGGTTGTCCAGCATGCCATAATACAGGATATCAAGGAAGAATTGGTGTTCATGAAGTTCTAAAAATGACAGAAGATTTAAAAGAATTAATTATTAATAGGGCATCAACAAAACAAATAAGACAAAAGGCTCTTGAAGATGGAATGTTGGATTTATATTCTACTTGTAGAATAGTAGTATTAAATGGAGAAACTACTGTTCAAGAATTATTGACAATTATGTATAATAAATAAAATACATAGTTGATATATAGGTGTTAGTAGCAGTCACCAAAAAATTTATATAAATAAGGAGAAAAGTAATGGGGAAATTATTAAAAAATAAAAAGGGTTTCACATTAACAGAATTAATAGTAGTAATTGCTATTATTGGAATCCTTGCAGCAGTGTTAATTCCATCAATTACAAGTTATATTAGAAATGCAAAAGAATCTGCTGCAATTCAAGATGCAAGCGCAATGTATCAAGAATTAATTGCAGAGGTAAATGTTACAGATGATATTTATGAAACTTTAACTACAAATAAATATTATATTGTTGAAACCGATGGTGGATACTATGTTTTATTAGAAAATGGTTCATGTAATGTATCACCTAAGAAAGTAGTTGATGCTGCAGCTGCCGCAAATGAGTTCAATATAGATGGAGTTAGTACTTTTTTTGTATTAAGAAAAGTAAATGAGGAATACCGCGTTTTAGAGTTAACAAAAGAAGGTACAACCTGGACAGAATCACAAACTTCAGTTTATCCAGAGCAAACAGTATAAGGTAAAGGAGGATGAATATATGAATAGCGTAAAGAAAAAAGGTTTTACACTAACAGAACTAATAGTAGTAATTGCTATTATTGGAATTCTCGCAGCTGTTCTAATCCCATCAATTACAAGTTATATTAAAAAGGCAAAAGTATCAAAAGGTGTTCAAGAGGCTAAAAATATTTCAGTTGTTTTAGCGGCAGAGGCTGCTTTTCAAGATAGAGAATATTTTGAGCCATATGAAATTTCACGTATTATTGAAGAGTATGATTATTCATTAGAATCAACTATCAAAGATTATCGTTTTTGGTATGATGCTAGTAAAAATGAAGTAAAATTTCTATCTATGGAGGAGGCTTTTAGTTCAAATAATAAACAAAATTTGTCTTCAACAAAAACTTTTACCCAAGATTGCATTGAAGCCTTATCAGCAAGTCATCCAGAATATCGCTACGTTGATACCTTTGATGATGAATTAACGCAAATTGTATATACTGTTAGAAATTTACCTTTATTAGCTCTAAATGGGATGGACAGTGGGTCATTAGATTCACAAACTAAAAAAAGAGAGATTTTAGATAAAATGGATAGTTTATTAGATAATGCTATTGAGGCTTTAGATAATTTAAAATATAAAGGTTTCGATAATTCTGATAAGCAATCGATTAAAAATTATGTATCAACGTTTGATACAGTTCAAACAGTTTATGTTGATAATAATATTATGTATAATAGAGCATATTTTTCTACTAAAGCAGAACTTAAATCACTTGCTAATGCTTATAGCAATATTGTTCAGTATAGTGATACTCATGTAACATTAAATATTTCTAGAATGGTTTTTGTACCTGATATTACTTTGATTCCTGCATGTCAACCATTTGCAAAAGAAGCAGTAGAATATCGTGTAAATATTACAACAGCTTTTGAGATACCTGATACAGTAGAAATTGTTAAAGCTAATTCATTTAAAAATGTAATTGGTTGTGCTGGGATTGTTGCTAAAAACACAGTATTGTTTGATCCAGAAGCTTTAAGTGAAGTTGCTTTAAAAGCAAAAACAGATAGAACGTCTTACTTAAATGTTATTCCTCTTACTTATGGTATAGATTTTAATATAACATATTATACAGCCGAGGCTAAATTAAATAATGGTGTAACCGTAACATATACAAATACCATAAATGGCAAAGAAGAAGTTATTACTGATTTAAAAAATGTAATATTTAAGGATGCAGATAATCAAAAAATCATTAGTAAATATTTAATTCCTAATATAAATTTTTTAGGAAAGACAATTAATTATTCAAAAATAGAAAAAGTTATCATTAGAAGATCATTATCGGAAAATATTTGTACTTATACTGCTATTTTAGTAGATGAAAATTTAAATTGTTATAAGGTAAAGAACTTTGGTTATGTTTCTGATGTTGATTGGGAAATCAAACAAGAATTTAGTTTTGATAATAATGAAGCTACTATTAGAGTATATCTTCCTACGTATGTGTATAATTATACTAATTTTCAAGATGCTTCAATGGAAATCGAGTTATTACCACAGGTTTTAAAATCTAAAGATGTTGTTGGATTAACAGGTATAGTTGAAGTATTTGATGGATTTGCATTGTCAGATCAAAAAATTAAAATTTATATCAAAGATGGCGTTTATGATACTGAAAATAATTGTTATGTATATAAAAAGAAAGTGGAAAATCTAAATAGCCATACTGTTTTAGTTAATGATGAACCAAAATCTTGTAATCAAGTATCAATTTCTCAAATTGCTATTGTTACAGGGGATGAACAAGATCCAAAATATTTATTTATTCGTGAATATAAATAATGAATATAAGGGAATATGCATTTAAATTTCGTTTATATATATATGAATATATATAAAAATATAAAAAATTAAAGGAGAATAAAAAAATGAGAATAATAAAAAAATTATTTTTATCATTCGTTATAGCTGGACTTGGTTTTGCAACCTTAGTTGGATGTGTATCATTAGAAAATGCTGAAAGAATTAGCATTGTTGAAATGCCAACAACAACATTTGTTAAGAATCAAGAAACATCTGGCAATTTAATGAAAGTATTAATTACTGATTCTGAAGGTAATGATGTAGTACTAACCTTAAGTTATCCTGATGAAAAAGGTAATGTTAGTGCACAACAAGACGGAGTACCATTTGATGTAAAAATTACAATTAAAAACTTTAATTTATCAACAATTGGTAATAAAACAGCTTCTGTTACTTATGGAGAAGCTACGTCTTATTTTGATTATCAAGTAGTTGATCCTGAACAAGGATTTGCTGGCGGAAATGGAAGCTTAAATAATCCATATCAAATAACAAATGCTATTCAATTTATGAATATCAACACGCTTGAAACAACAAAAGATGTTTATTTTAAATTGATGAATGACATAGATATGAGTACTGTATTACAAGATGCGAAGATGTTTTGGGATATGGGAAATGCTGCTATTCAATTATTTGAAGGTGTGTTAGATGGAAATAATAAGCGTATATATAATGTTGTTGAACCTATTAATTATTTATTTGGTGAATTATCTGGTGCAACTTTAAAAGATTTATCAGTATTTATTAAAGGTGAAAATATTGCTTTAAGTTGTAATGCTAATTCTTATGATAATAGAACAATGAGTTTCTTAAATGTTGATTTATATGGTTCAGTAAGTACGGGTTATAATTATGCAGGATATGCAACTTATCCAATAACTTTAAAATATGCAAAAAGTGAGAGCGGTTATGATTGGATTTATTCGACAGTAGTTTTTAAAAATTGTGATAGTTATTTAGATAATATTGGTACTTCAACAAGAGTTGGCGTATTCTTTGCCATTCCAAGAGGTAATTATACATTTGAAAAATGTTATAATTATGGATATGTTGAGGCTTTAAATACATCATTACTATTTACGAATAGTTATGCGTCTAAAGAAGGAGATAAACAAACTGTTTATAAAGTTATATCTTCTGGAAATAGAGGAACACTTTCTTCTGTACAAGCTAAATCTGATTTAGTATTTTGTAATGGCGCTAATGGTGTTCAAGTCACTAAACTAGAAGGATCAGAAGAATTAATTGAAGGTACAAATTTAGTAATTCCTACACTTGATTTTACGAAATTTTTACAAGTACAAGACAATTACTTAGAATTAAAAGCTGTAACTGGTGATACCAATATTGCAAAAGTAAAAGTTAATTTATATTTTGAAGGTATGAGTTGTAAAGAATATGGTACTTTAACAGATTTTGTAACTGTAGAATTATCAGTTAGTAGTAAGGTACAAAAAACAGGTTTATTTGCAACAGAGATAAAAAATGGTAAACTTTTAATTAAAGTTGTTACTAAAGGATCTATTGAAGACACAACAGAAGAAACTGATGAAATTGTTTCTTTAAACAAGGATTGGTTAACATATAATGTAACGAAAGGTTTCTATGTATTTGATGGTACAAAAGTAAAAGATGGATATACATTTAGTGCTGGTTCTCAAGCCTTCTCTATATTTGCATATAATGCAGAAAACGAAGTTATTGCCGGTGTTAAAGTAGCAACAAAATAGGTTTAGTATAAATAAATCTTAAGTAGAATGATGAAAAGGAAGACTATTATGATATTATAGACTTCCTTTTTGTTTTTAATTTATGAAATTAGGAGGAAAATGAATATAAAAAAATTTATTTTTGTCGTTTCAGTTTTATTGTTATGTTTTTTATCATCATGTAATAATAAACAAAGTGTTAATCAAGAGCCTATTTATTATGATGTTAATTTTAATACCAATGGGGGAAGTGAAATTGCTACTATCAAAGTAAGTAAAGGAAAGACAATCATAAAACCGAGTACTCCACAAAAGATAGGATATAATTTTGTTGGTTGGTATTACGATTTTGAATGCACAATTTTGTATAATTTTGAAACCAAAATTAATAGAAATATTACCTTGTATGCTGCTTGGGAAAAAATGCCAATTAGTATAATTGTTAATATTGATGACCAAAATAGCGAAAAGCAGCATCTAAATTATCAAGATACAATTGCTAATCTAGAAGTTCCATATAAAAAGGGATATCAATTTGAAGGATATTATTTTGATGAAAAATTGACACAAAAAATAGATAGTGATTATTGTTTTTTACAAGATAATACCATTTGGTGCAAATGGGAAATTGTAAAGTATGAAATTGAGATAGTGATTGATGAAGCAACCAAACAAACACAATTTGTTGAGTATGGTTCTACTATAAAGAATTTACAACAACCATCTAAAGAAAATCACATATTTAATGGTTTTTATTTAGATAGTGAGTTTAAAAACCCTCTTAATGAAGAAAATTTAATTGATAAAAATTTAACTATCTATGTGAAGTGGATAGATACAAATGCTATTTCATATAAAGTAATTTATAAAGGTGAAAATATTACTGATGATAATTATAGTATAATTGAAACAAATATTTTATATGGTAGTTTAGATGAAGAGGTGGTAGCACCAATAAAAACTTATGAGGGTTTAGAAGTTATCAATAGTAATGTCAAAGGGAATATTGCATTAGATGGTTCTTTGGTGCTTGAGGTTTTATATCGAAGAAAGACCTATGATATTATATACATGATTAATGCAGAAGAATATAGAAAGGTTACCAATTTAAAATATAACGCAAATTATAAGCTAATTGATAATGTTATGCTTAATGGATATATATTTAGAGGTTGGTATTATGATGAACAATTTAAAAATGTAGCATCATTAAATAAAATACCTAGTAATAATACAATTGTTTATGGTAAATTAGAGCCAATTATTGCTGGAAGTTTGGGGCTTTCATATGTTTTAAATCATTCAAAGACTGGTTATATTGTAAGTGGTTATACGGAAGAAGAAGAAATTATAATTCCTAATGGTTATAATTGTTTACCAGTTATTGCAATTGATTGTTATTTTGATAATGAAAATATCAAAAAAATCATTATAGGTAAAAATATTCAAGAAATTAAAGAAGATGCTTTTATCTATTGTCAGAATTTAGAAACAATTTTAGTCGAAAGCGGAAATAGTAAATATTATAGTGAGAATGGTGTTTTATATGATCAACAGCAAAATAGTTTAACAGCCTATCCATTAGGAAGAAAAGATCTCTCCTTTAGTGTTCCATCAAATATATTGGTGTTAGAACGTTTTTGTTTTCATGGTAATCCCTATTTAGAAAATCTGATTATTGGTGATAAACTAACAACTATTCAAAGTGAAGCGTTAAGAGATTGTACAAATTTAAAAACTATTTCAATCGGTAAAGGGGTTAATTTTATTAGCGATACTTGGGTTAATGGATGTTATAATTTAGAAATGATTTATGTTGATTGGGAAAATCAAACTTATAAAGATCAAGATGGTATTTTGTTTGATATTAGTGGAGAAATTTTACTTCATTTTCCCGCATCTAATAGTAAAACCTTTTATGTGATTGATAGTGATGTAAAACAAATTAATTATCATGCCTTTAATTTTTGTTTAAAACTACAATATGTTGTAATTCCAATGAATGTTCATATTATAGAATATCATGCGTTTACAAATGCTTCTTTTACAATTTATTTTGAAGGATTTCAAATACCTAAACATTGGCATCAATATGCAATTGAAAATACTTTTGAAATTATTTTGAAACCAAATTGGCAAAATCTTAATCAAATACCACATAAAATTGTAGGAGGTATTGAGTGAAAAAGAAAAATATTATATATATAATAGTAATCTTGTTACTTATGTTTATGATTGCCATTGATGTTTTTAAAGTTAAAGAAAAAGGTGGCCTATTTAGTATTTTTAATTTTGAAGAAACTAGTGAAAAAAAGCAAATAGAAAATATTTTAACCGAAATTGAAATTAATGAGAAATTAAATGGTGAATACATCGTTTATTTAGGTGATACCCTTCAATTAACTTTAAAGGCAAATATAGCTACAACGATTAATGCTTGGAATTATAATTGGTTAAGTACCGATCAAAGTGTTGCCTCAGTATCGACAACTGGTAGTGTATATGGAAAAAAAATAGGTGAAACAACAATTAGAGTTACTAATAAAAATGATGCTAATCTTTATGATATTGTGAAGATTAAGGTTATTGAAAGAAAGAACAAATTAGAATTTTCAAATGAATATAATCAAAACTTGCAACTGATTAAAGGAGAGATTAAAAAACTTAATATTAATGTAGGCGGTAGTGTGGCCCTAGGCAAACTTGAATGGATCTCTAGTGATGAAAATATATGTATGGTCAATGATGGCTATCTTTATGCTAAGGAAAATGGTCAAGTAACAATTACAGTAAAAAGTTTAGTAGATAGTAAATATTTTGATATGATTCATATTGAAATATATAATGTATTAGATAAAGTTGAGATTGCTGATGATATTAATATTAATGCTATATATATTAATAATAAAGAAATAAGTGGTAGCATTAGAGACTATGATATATATGTTGGAGATGTAATAACAATTAATTCCTCTTGCAATATTTCAAATAATGCTATGGTAAATTTTTCAATAAAGACTGATAATTTGTCTTATAAAAGTGTAGAATCATATGTTGCAACAGTTGTTTGTAATAGTGTTGGCAAAGCAACAATTGATATTTCTAGTAAATATAATAATTTATTAAATAAGACTTTAGAATTTGAGATAAAACCGCAAATATTTGATAATTTAACGTTAAAAAATCCTACTTTACAAATAGTAGAAAATAATTTTATATATGAAATGTATGAAAGAGATGCAGTTAATCTTGAAGTATTGGGATCAAATAATATATTAAAGAAAGATGATTTTATAGTAGAGGTTGCAAATACCGATATTGCTTATGTTGATAATGGATACTTAATTGCTAAGCAAGTTGGAGAAACACAAGTTACAATAAAATATCGATATGATGAGACCCAAAAGATTAGTTTTACCCTTTTTGTGATGGATAATCCTAATAATAAAATTGAATATATAGCTATTGAAAATCCTACATTAAATAATAAAACCTTTGTTTTAAATAAATATCAAAAAAATAATGTTATGGTATTAGATACAATAAGTTTTAATATAATTGTAACGCCTTATATATATGCACAAAGTAATAATTATTTAATTTATTCTACTAATCCTGATGTCGCATCCTGTACAACTACATATAGTAATAATCAATATTTAGTAAAAATTGACTTTATGGAAATAGGTAGTACTCAAATTGTTATTAAATTTTTTGATAATCTTGAGCAAGAAATTATTTTAGATTTTAATGTTGAAAATACTATTTTTGATTTATCTGCTAAGGTGGTTCTTGAAATGGACGTTGGGAAAACTTATAGTTTTTTAACTACTATTACAAATTCTTTATCAAAAAAATTAAATTATACTTATACATCATCTAATCCTTTATCAATTATAATAGGAAATAATGGTGATATGATGGCAATTGGTGAGGGAACATCAGATATTTGTGTAACAGTAGATGATGGCAAGACCGTTAAATCAAAGACCTTTACTGTTAATGTTAAACAAAACTATTTAGAATATCAGCCAGTTACTAAGATGAGTTATAAAACGTATTTAAAAGAAAATGATAACTATGTTGAGATTGACTTTTCAACTAGGATGTTAAATGTTTTTCAAAAAGCATATATGAGCATAAATGTAATGCCAAATTTTAATAATGCTAATAACTATCAAATTATAACTAGTAATCCAGAAATTATATCAATTACCTATAGCAACAATATGTATCAACTATATGCTTTAAGTGCAGGGAGTACAACAATTTATATCAAAAATTATGAAAATAGTGCTTTAGATCTTTGTTTTGACATCAAAGTTTGTGAAGTATTACCAAAATATTTAATAAGTGTATTAGAGAAAAATAGTTTATCATTTGATGAATATCAAAAAATTAATTTAAATGTTGATCCAAACGCAACTTTTTCTAAAGTTACTTATAGATTTTCAACTCCTAATGTTATCAAAATTATCAATAACACAATAGTTCCTTTACATGCAGGAAAAACTACCGTTATTATTGAAGTAGATGATCATGATGAGGCAACTTCAAATTATTATTTTTCTTTTCCTGTTGAGGTGCTGCAAAATACTAAACTAGGTTTTATGAAATATTCAACTTTAGAAATTATTAGTTTCATCTTTTTTCATTTAATTATTTATGGATTATTAGGAATATACTTTTTGATATTATTTAAAAACCTACAAATAAAAAAAGTACTAAAAATGATTGCAATTATTATTATCCCTCTTGCAATTTGTTGTTTTCCAGAATTATTGAAATTAGAAGATACTAATAAAAATATTATAATAATATCCATTTTATTTAATAGTTTATGTTGTGGTGTTGCTATTGGTTTAACTGATTTTATAATGAAATGTAAAGGAAAGAATCAAAATGAAGATTAGTAAATATATAATTCTTATTTTAAGTTTTTTAACTATAATGACTATAACATCTTGTAACAAAGATAGTATTGAGGATAATTATAGGTTTATTCTAAATGTGGATAAGCAAAATGCTAAAATATTAGAACTTGGCAAGACGATTACAAATCAACAGTTAATATATTTACAAGAAGAGACTTCAAAATTAGTTTATGTTAAATATGATTTTACAAATAATGTAGCAACGCAAAAGATGATCTATCGCTTTTTCAATAATTTAGATGACTATAGGTTATTTTTTAATCAATATAATAATTTTTTAGATGGTAGTTTTTTTGAAGTAAATGAAGAAATCTTAATGATAGCAACTATTTATCAATATATTGATAAGAAAAGTTTTAGTCAGTTATATGAAATCCTTAGTAATCAATATATTATAATTGAATAGTAGTTTAAACAAACCAAGTTAACTTGGTTTGTTTTTTTAAAAAAAAGGCATATTTTTATAAAAAGCATACTATTATTCTATGTAAAATGTTATGAAACATTGACAAAATCGATTTTAACATCTATATTATATTGACAAATTATCTTAAAAATAGTATAATTATAACATATCTTGTCGATTATTTAGGTATTAAAATGGATAAGAAAAAAGAATTATTTAGAATTATTAAAGGAGAATTAAAAATGAAAAGAAAAACTTTAACGTGAAATAGTCAAGTAAATGTAGACACAAAAAGAACTTATACATACCCTTGTTCAA
>UQBM01000035.1 GCA_900539265.1 uncultured Mollicutes bacterium
GAACAGGGATTCATATAAATGTTTTTTTTGTGTCTACTTTTTCTTGACTATTTCATTTTTAAAAACTAGTATTTTTTCAATTATTTTGTAAGAGCTTTTTTAGCAGTTTCACAAAGATTAGAAAACATCGTTGCATCATTTACAGCAAGATCAGCTAACATCTTACGATTAATATCAATATTAGCAAGTTTTAATCCATGCATCAATTGGTTGTAACTAAGACCAAGTGCACGACTTGCAATATTAATTCTAACAATCCATAATTTACGGAAATTACGTTTATTATTCTTACGATCTCTATAAGCGTAAGAAAGTGATTTCATAACTTGCTGATTAGCAACTTTAAATAAACAATGTTTTGAACCAAAGAAACCTTTGGCTTGTTTTAAAACACGATTGCGTCTTCTTCTAGAAACAACTCCGCCTTTAGTACGTGGCATATTTTTACCTCCTACTTAATATTAGACAAAATCTGTCTTAAATGTCTCTTGTCACTTGTTGATACAAGAGCAAATTTACGAGTTTGTCTAGTTTGTTTTTGTGTTTTTCCTGGTGCAAGATGTCTATTGCCAGCTTGGCCACGTCTAACTTTACCAGTTGCAGTTACAGTTAAGCGTTTTTTAGTACCGCTATGTGATCTCATTTTTGGCATAATTAAATCTCCTTAAAAATTAATTTTTCTTTTTTTGTAATTTTGGTGAAAGAGACATAAACATATTTCTTCCATCTAAAAATGGAGCCTGATCAATTTGTGAGATATCCTCTAATCCCATTGCAAACCTTACAAACAATTCTTTTGTATTATTTGCTTGCTCAATCATTCTACCTCTAAAACGACAACTAACTTTTACTTTATCACCGCCTAGTAAAAATTTTCTTGCTGCCCTTGCTTTAGTCTCAAAATCACCAATATCAATAGTTGGACTCAAACGGATTTCCTTTACAGAGATAATTTTTTGATTCTTACGTGCTTCTTTAGCTTTTTTGCTTTGTTCATATCGATATTTACTATAATCCATTAATTTGCAAACAGGAACTGGAGCATTTGGTGCTACACAGACTAAATCATATCCTCGATTCTCTGCTTCCTTCAAAGCATCTTCTAAAGCTAATTTTCCAAGTTGTTCACCATCTTCTGTAATGACAAGTACAAATGAAGCTTCAATTTCTTCATTTACTAAATTATCCTTTTTATCGCCTGGTTTACTAATAAATTTCACCTCTACTTTTATAATAATTTTTAAATTAATAGTGTAAATGAAAAAACAGTGGCAATCCCCACTGTATTAAGCAAATCATAAAAAATTATTAACTAAACTTCATGACTGTTTACCTACTAATCTTCATCAGTCAGGTGAGAAGTGGGACTTCTTCTTTTCACTACATTATTTAATTTCTATAAAATTATATCATATATTCATATTTTAGTCAACTATTTTAACTTTTTATTCTTTTTTTAAATAGAGTAAATATGCAACCAAAAAATATAATACTATTAGACTTATTAGATGTAGAATTCCATATTTTAAAAATAGATTATTATCTTTTAAGTAAGTTGTAGGAAAAAACAATTGAATAATACTAATTATTTTAGAACTAATTTCATAATCAATTAAAATCTCGCTGATTAAATAAAACCCTAAAGATATAATACTACTATATATTATATTTATTATTTTAATTAAAATTAAGCTTAATAATCCATATATTATTGATAAAATATAAATTATGCCAAAAGATTTGAAGATTGAAATTTCTATGATATACCACTGATTAAATAGATAATTTATTAAAATATAATTAAATAATATCATAACTAATATTTCTAAAAGTTTCATTTCTATAGTAAAAATCTTACTTATCAAATATTTACTTTTTGATATATTATTTATTAATATTATATAATAATTATCATTATTTTTGCTAAAACAGCTACTGAATAGATAACAAGAATAAAAGATTATTATGAATTTTACAAAAGTTAAATACGCTTGTTCAAAATTATTAGTAATATAAAATCTATTCATCCACCTAATTGAACTATCCTTAAATGGTTCTATTATACTAACACTAAATATAATGATGATGATAATTAAGATACTAGTTATAATTACATTTATCTTACTAAATAAATATTTCCTATGGAGTTTATATATTTTCATACTAATGGAAAATTAAATATTCTTTTTAATCGAATATTATATTCTTTTATATAGTGAGTTGAAATAATAATCATCTTTTTACTTTTTTTTATTTTTACAAGTTCGGCAACAAATATTTTCCTTGCTTCTTCATCTAATCCATTAAATGGTTCGTCAAAAATATAAATATCACAATTACAAAATAAAGCTTGAATTAATATGATTTTTTGTTTTGTTCCTTTAGAAAGTTTACAAATTAACATATCTTTATAATCTTTGATAGCAAAAAGTTCTAAATAATACATAATATTGTTATCAATTAATTTATTAGATTTTACTTTATTTGAATATAATAATTTTAAAAAATCATACATTGTCATATAATCCGGCATTACTAAATTTTCTGGTGCATACGATATTGTTAAATTATCTTTTTTTATTTTTCCTTCATATTTAACCTCTCCTAATAAACATTTGATGAATGTAGTTTTACCTGCCCCATTAGAACCGATTAAAAAATTATATTTATCCCCACTAATGGTAAGAGATATGTTTTTAATAATCGTTTTTTTCTTATATTTTTTTGTTAAATTAACTATAAATATTTGGTTCATATTTAGTTACCTGATAATTTACAAAACTAGTGTTATAAAATTTAAATGGATTTATCAATTGTTGATAATTGATACCATCAATTGAGTAATCAATAATGAATCCCAATATAGTAATACTAAATATTTCCTCATATCCAAGTGGTATTAAATAGTGATTTTTAATATTTTTATTTAATATTATTTTGGGAAAATCACTATCCATTTCTAGTACTTTATATTCATTATCTAAAAGATCACTCATATTTATAAAGTTATCATAATTATCTTCTTTTAATTTTTTTATTAGTCTACCTTGGACTTTAATTCTTCTATCAAGTGGTACAATATTATTAATTTCCAAATCAACATCACTTGATAGCGTCAACCCAATACCACTTAAAATATTTAACTGATCAATTTGATTAACAATTCCTTTTAGATGATTAATATGAATGTGATGATTTTTACATTCATTATATATAATAATACTACCAATATCTAGTTTTATTTGTTCTGTTGATAGATAATAAAATTCTAAAATTGCCTGACTAATTTGAAGAAAATCAATATCTTTTATTGGAATTTTTATCTTCAAAAGATATTTATAAAAATATTTATTGTTATACTTAATTGTATTTTCTTTTGCGACAATTTGATTAATTTTGACCATATAAAAGTCATTTTTTACTTTATCTTTAATAAGTAGTTTTTCAATAGTATCTTTATTTAAATAATAATCATTTTGATGATTACTATAAAGTTCAATATTCAAAGTTAAATTATTATTAGGTAAATAATAATTACTAGGCTGAATAATAAAATAAAAATAATCTTTTTTTCTAATAATTGTTATTACTAATATCGAAATAACTACTATGATAATACTACTTGTTACAATTAATGGTAATATTTTAATATATTTCTTCTTCATATAACTCATAATATTCATTTATTACATCAACATATTCCCAATAGCCTTTTTTTGTACATATTCCTAGAAAATAATATTTATTAGCTCCGTTTGATATAGTAGCATTTCCTTTTACAATTAAAGATACTTTCTTTCTTGGTAATATTCTTATTGTAAAATCCATCTCTTCTTCAAAACTAATGTCACTTTTTAAACCAATATCAGATCTAATACTTTTATCAAGACTAGCACTAACATCATCAATTTTTCCAGATGTTTTCATTGCAAGCGTACCAGACAGATTAAAACTAAATTGTTTTTTAGTAGTCGATGTAGTATTATAATTAAAATTAATTTCTTGTGATGTGTTGTTAGAACGAGAAAAAATAGTCCCTGCTTCATAAATTACATCATAATTTTTAATTTTTGAATAAATAGACCATCCAAATACTTTTTTCTTAACTTTTTTCATCATCTCATTTAATTCAGAATTACTCATATCAACTAACAATTTTGCTTCAGGATTATATACAAACGTTATTTTCTCAAATTCTTTATGGCCTGTCTTAGAGGCTGCATTAATAGTTACAATACCAGTTGTTATTAAACTCATTAAGAGTATTATCAAATTTACTTTTAAAAATATTTTCATTGTTATTATCTCCTTTCACTTATATAAATACGTAAAGCACAATATTTTTCCGTTTTAAATAAAAAAATAATAGATAAAATTATCTATTATTTTAAAATTATTATAACTTTTCGTATAATTTTCTACCATGTTTAAACAATAATATTGCACAAAGTATAATTAAAAGGATATAACTAATTACAACAATAATTAATTTAAAAATTTCATTTAATGATAAGATAAAATAAAGTACCATAGGTATAAGTACTAAAATAAAATTTACACTCATTGTTACTAAAACCGAAATTCCTTGTTTAACTACCTCTTGTTCACTTTCCCAATTTAATTTAGGATATAATAAATTAATATATAAACCAGTAATTGCAGTTAAAATTACTACTAAAAAGGGAATGAGAACAATAAACGGCAAATAAATAAAACCAAGTCTTGTTGCAAGTACAATTCCTACTAACAATACTGGTAATCCTTCAATAGTTACATTGACCAATAATTTTGAAATAAATACATCTTTATAACTAATAGGATGCGCTTTTAAAATCCATAACTCTTTTCCTTCAAGAGAAATAGCCGATGAGGTTGTTGGTGACATTGAAAGAATTATCGATATTAAAATTATTGCACCAAAGTTAAAATATTCATTTATTATATTCATAATATTTTCTGGAGCAACACCACTTTCATATCCTGAGGCAATGACCGTTTCAATTAAACTTATAAAATATTGTTTGCCAATGATTGCGATTACTAAAGCAATGACAATCATAAATAGAGGTCCAAAAATTGTATTTGTAACATAGATAGGAATTGAAAAATATTTATTTAACTCTCTTTTATAAAGGCTACTTTCCACCTTTTTTTCCTTATATGAAAGATTAAAATTTTTTGTATGATACGTATTGCCACATTTACCAAGATAATAACCTCTAATAATTATTGATATAGTAAAGATGGAAAAACAAATTAATGATAAGGTTAACAATGATAAAATCTTACCATCCTTGATTGAACTTGTAAGTAAAACTACAGGGTATAATTCATATATCTTGCTAGTTTTAGAAATATCTTGACTTATAAAAGTAAATGCTAAATAAATAATCATAAAGGTCATAACTAAAACAACACTAAATATAGAATTTATTATATTACTATACCTAAACCTTTTAGATATCTTTATCAAATATGTACTTATAATCCCTGATATTCCTGTTGCAAATAAAGTACTACAAATGATAACATACAAAGCTCTAAATAATATAAACCAAGAACTTCCCCTTACTAAAGCGCAATAAATAACATAAGATGGTAATATTAAAAATAATATTATAAATAAATCAAAACTTAAATAATATAATATTTTTGATGTAACAACTTCGTTTTTTTTAAATGGAAGTGACAATAATAACTCTTCATCATTATTCTTACGGATAGGACTACTTTCACTAATTATAAGCATAAAAACAAACATTAAAATAGTTATTGAAAAAGATGATAAAGCCACTTCAGGAATATCTAAAGAAATTGCTGTATGAATAGTATTATATGATAGACTTGCAAACATTACGAAAAAGGAACTACCTAAAATAATTAAGAGTAAAAAAGCTAGTGATTTATTCTTACTTTTAAATAATTTACAAAAAAACATTTTATAATAATTTTTGATTAACAAAAAAATATTACTCATTGTCTGATTGCTCCATAAATACTTCTTCTAAACTAGCATTTTTGGTCACTTCATTCATTAATCCTGTAGTAATTAACTGTCCTTTTTTAATAATAGCAATTTTATTGCACAATTTTTCCGCTATTTCTAAAACATGAGTTGAAAAGAAAATTGCTCCTCCATTTTTACAAAAATCAGCCATTGCCTTTTTAACAATAAAGGCAGCTTTAGGATCAAGACCTACAAATGGTTCATCTAAAATTAATAATTTTGGGCTATGTATAAAAGCTGAAATAATTGCTAGTTTTTGTTTCATTCCATGTGAATATGAACTAATTAAATTATTTAAATCATTATACAATTCAAATTCTTTAGCATATTGTTCAACAATTTTTTTACGTTCTACTTCTTTGATTTTAAAAACATCACCAATAAAATTTAAATATTGAATTCCCGTAAGCGACTCATACAGATCAGGATTATCTGGGATGTATGCAATCTTTTTTTTACATTCAACTGGATAATCCTTTACCGATAAACCATCTATGTATATTTCACCTTCCTCAAAGGGTAAAATACCAACTATTGATTTTATTGTTGTACTTTTACCAGCTCCATTATGACCAATGAAGGCAAATAAATCACCAGCTTCTACTTCTAAATTTAAGTTTTTTACAGCATATTGATCTTTACGATAAGCTTTTGAATAATTAACAATTTTTAACATTATTGATTAAGTTCAGCTATAAGTGCTTCCCTTTCTTTTAATAATTCTCTAAATTTTTCTACATTATTATAAATATTTAATTCTTCAGCGCGCATTGCATTTTGTTTAATAAACGAAGCATATTCAAATAGACGTTTTTCTAAAGTATCAAGTTCACTAGAACCTTTTATACTAGTTAAGCCATCACAAATATTTGCCAAATCATATACAACATTTTTACAACTTTTATCACATTTTGAAGCCAAGTCCTCAAAATAGTTTTCTAAACCTTCTACACTAAAAAGTTCAGGAACTTTTTGCGGATTATCTTTTATCCATTTGCGATTTAAACAAGCAAATATTGCTAAAATTATAAAAACAGCACTAATAAGAATCATTGGTACAAAAACCCAAACAACCAAAATATTTTTGGCAAAAAATAGCATTATTGTTGTAATTAAAAAAATAATAACAAGATATGGATATACAAAAGTCGCAATTGGACTAATTCCTCCTAATTTTGTATTTCTTTCTAATAATCCAATTACAAGCCATACTAAAAAAGCAAACATCATACAGCCATAAATGACCCAAAAACTAGTTTCCTTTAAAGTTTCTTTTGCAAACTGATTGAATAATAAAAACAATACCGCATTATATACCGCAACAATAACAATCCATAATAATAAAAAATATTTTTTAAAAATCGATTTCATAATTTCCTCCTAATAATATTATACTATTTTTTTCCAAATTGTCAACTAATTATGTATTAAATGTACAAAATGTATGGGATATTATAGTTTAATAATAATATTATAACCTATATAAAATTTTTTATAACAAAATAATCCCACATATCTAAGTGTTTTTACTCATAGGGACAAAAAGTGAACACTGGGTAAAGACCGATACGGATCAGATGGGCTTAAGAAAAAGTCATTACGGAAGCAATTCTGTAATGACTTTTTTCTATGCGGTGAGAGTTAACAGTTTGTTTACTGGACTTTTTTCTCTTTCTGTGGTAGTGTGTTGTGCTAACAGGAGGTGCATCACATGAACAACCCAATAAAAGAACTATGGCACGGTAACATAATACCGCAAGAGGACAGTCGAACAAACTCCAAGGAGATGAAGGAACTGCTCGGCTACATGGCAAGGCATCACGAGGATTTGGAAAAGACCTTCACCGACGAGCAGAAAGAAACATTCGAGAAGTTCCACGATTGCTGGAGCGAGTATATGAGCCTTGCCGAAGCAGCTATCTTCGAGTATGCCTTCAAATTAGGAATGCAGATAGCGATAGAAACCTTAATTAAGTGAAAGCAAGGAAATCCATCATGGACAAGAGTCTGTGATGGATTATCTTTTTCATACTGGACTGAAATATCAATTGTTTAGGAATTATTCACACGAAAATAGACTTTTTGACCACAAATCAATCAAAAATTCAAAACAAAATAGCAAAATCTCTTGTAATTATTTATGCGATGATGTATAATGGTATAAAAGATTTATATTTCGAGGTGCAACATGGCTATTTGTTACAACAAACTATGGAAGCTTTTAATAGATCGAAAAATGAAAAAGAAGGATTTGCTTGAACAAGCCGGAATCAGTCGTGGAACATTAACTAAGCTCAACAAAGATGAAAATGTTTCAACTGAAACCCTTGTTCGTATTTGTACTGCTTTAAAATGCGATATCAGCGATATTGTTGAAATCACTGATATTGAGAATTAATAGAGGTTTGTTATGACAGAAATAGAAAAGATTGCTTAAGCAAAATCATTTATTGATAAATTAGCCATCGGTATTGATCCTACTGACGGCACACTTATCCCCGACGGCGAGGTTGCGCTTAACCCAAGACTATCCAAATGCTTTTTATATGTAGCGGATATCTTATCTAAAATTATTGAAAATCCGTCTGCCTTGACAGAAATGTATAAGACTAACGAGTGGATTGTCACGCCCGATGTTCTTGCAAGAATCGAATGCTCTGCGTTGAGAGTGGGCATAAGCACTTTTGCAAAGCGAGTAAACGATGCGTTAAGATCAACTCGTAAATTTACCGCAACCGAGATAAACAATTGGCTTTTGCATGAAGGATATTTGACGAGAATTGCAACGAGCGATAATAAGATGACCAAACGCCCTACACAAAAAGGAGTTAATCTCGGTATTACCACGGATGAGGTAATAAAGGACAACGGCCGAGCAAAATACTATGTTCGATGCAATGTGAACGCTCAACGCTTCATAAGAGATCATCTTTCGGAAATTATCGAATTCTCTAAAACTTCTGTAGCATATTCGAATACAACAGTTAAACGCAAGCCATCCGAGCCATTTGAAATCACTCAAGCAGAGCTTGAAAAATTTGAATTCTCCGAAACACCTTTGATGATAAGTCAGATTACTGACAGAATAAATGCGTTAAAGATAAACACGAGCGCAGCGAAATTAAAAGCGACGGATATTACAGAGTGGTTATTGAGCGTTGGAATTCTGAAAGTGGTTTCGCTTGATGCAAAGAACTATAAATTGCCAAGCGATATTGGTAGTGAAATGGGTATTAGCGTTGAGCGCAGAAGCAGTAGCAACGGTGAGTATAGCATTGCTCTTTACAATATCGAAGCGCAAAAATTTATAATAGATAACTTGCACGCAATTGTAAGAATCATTTGATAAGAACAATTTGGAGGCCAATATGGCAAAAAGCATAGTATTCTTTGACACAGAAATAAGTGTCCATGAAAACAAAATACTTGATATAGGCGCGGTCAGAGGTGACAAAACTGTTTTTCATTCTCCTTCCGTGTCGGAGTTTTGTGCCTTCGTGGCAGGTGTGGAGTTCCTATGCGGTCACAATGTAGTTCACCACGATATGAAGCATATCAATCCACACATTGGAGATGCTCTGCATCAGAAAGTAATAGATACGCTCTATCTTTCTCCTCTGATGTTCCCCAAGCGTCCTTACCACAAGCTACTTAAGGATGATAAGCTTTATGTAGAGGAATTAAATAATCCCGTTAACGACAGCCATAAAGCATCCTCCTTGTTTTACGACGAAGTAAATGCATTTTATCAGTTGTCAAAAAATCGCAAAATGATATATTGCGGTTTGCTTTATAACCATCCGGAATTCCAAGGATTTTTTGACTATGTGGATTTCAAGCCTTATAAATATAATTTAGCACAACTGATTAGTGATGAATTTTCAGGAAGGATATGTGCAAACGCAGATTTAGATGTTCTCATAAAGCACTATCCCGTAGAATTGGCGTATGCACTCGCTTTAGTTGGTTGTGATGATCATTATTCTACTACACCGCCTTGGCTTCTCTATAACTATCCCAAAATTGAGAATGTTATCAAATTTTTATGTAACACTCCATGTGAAGAACATTGTGAATACTGTCGCAACGCGCTTGATATTCATAAGTGGCTGAAAACCTTCTTCGGTTATCTTGGCTTCCGTAAGTTTGCCGGTGATGAGATCTCGTTGCAAGAAGTTGCCGCACAAGCAGCCGTTGATGGAAAATCGCTTCTTGCCGTATTCCCGACAGGTGGTGGAAAGTCAATCACCTTCCAATTACCTGCACTGATGGCAGGGAGAGCAACGCATGGTCTTACGGTTGTAATTTCTCCTCTTCAGTCGTTAATGAAAGACCAAGTTGACAACCTTGTAGAGAAAGGCATCGAGGGCGCAGTAACCATCAATGGAATGATGAATCCCATTGAACGCGCAGATGCTATCGAAAGAGTAAAAAATGGCAAAGCATCTCTGCTTTACATATCCCCCGAACAGCTTCGTTCAAAAACGATAGAGCGACTCTTGATGTCGCGCAATATCGTGCGTTTTGTTATCGATGAAGCGCATTGTTTCTCTGCTTGGGGGCAGGACTTCAGAGTGGATTATTTGTATATCGGTGATTTCATCCGCAAACTTCAAAAGGATAAGAAAACCGAGCGTAAACCCATCCCCGTGTCCTGTTTTACTGCAACAGCAAAGCAAAAGGTTATCTCTGACATATGCGATTATTTCTATAAAAAACTCGATTTGACATTGGAAATCTTCGCTTCCAAAGCCACGAGAGAAAACCTTCATTATACCGTCTTACACAAAGAAACGGATGAAGAAAAATACAGTGCATTAAGAACGCTGATTGCTCAAAAGCAATGTCCGACGATTGTTTATGTTTCACGAACAAAACGCACATTTGAGCTTGCCGCCAAACTAACGAGCGATGGTTTTAAAGCTCTTCCGTACAACGGAAAGATGGATGCCAACGATAAGATTATCAATCAAGAGGCATTCATGAACAACGAGGTATCCATTATTGTAGCAACCTCGGCTTTTGGTATGGGTGTTGACAAGAGCGATGTAAAGCTTGTTATACACTATGATATATCGGACTCCCTTGAAAATTATGTTCAGGAAGCAGGTAGAGCCGGACGAGATCAATCCTTGCAAGCTGAATGCTATGTTCTTTTTAACGATAACGATCTTGATAAGCATTTCATATTGCTGAATCAAACGAAATTGAGCATCAGCCAAATTCAGCAAGTATGGAAAGCTATCAAGGATCTCACGCAAAATCGCCCCAATATATGCTGTTCTGCTCTCGAAATCGCGCGTCAGGCAGGATGGGATGACTCGGCAGGATCTGAAATGGAAACCCGTGTCAGAACTGCCATTTCAGCACTTGAAACCGCAGGATATATTGTGCGAGGCAGAAATGTACCGAAGGTGTTTGCTACGAGCATACGTGCGAAGGATATGACAGAAGCCTCTTATCGCATTCGAAGTTCATCCCTCTTTTCCGAAGAACAACGCACGGCAGCTCTGCGCATAATTAAATCCTTAATATCAAGCCGTAGTATCGCTACGGCAGGCAACGATGAAGCAGAATCACGCATAGATTATCTTGCCGACAATCTTGCACTGTCAAAAGAAGCCGTTATTGAGGCAATCAATTTGATGCGTCAGGAAGGTCTGTTGGAAGATTACAGCGATATGTCCGCATACATTAACGATTCGGACAGCCACCATAAGTCGTCGCTGATTCTCGAAAGATTTGCAAAGCTTGAACGCTTCATTCTCTCAAAGATTGATGACGAGGGTGCTAATTTCGGATTTAAAGAATTAAACGAGTCTGCCCAAGCAGAAGGAATTACCACGTCAACAATAAAGAATATAAAAACCATTCTCTATTTTCTTTCTATTAAGAACTATATTCACAAAGAAGAAAATCGAGATAGTGTTTCCGTGGATGTAGTTCCGGCATTGGGTCTTAAAAACTTGATGGACAAGTTTGAGAGGCGTATTGAACTGTGCAGATTCATACTTGCCGAGCTGTATGCAAAAGCTGAGCAGAAAGAAAAAGAAGCAGAGGGCGAGGATCTAAAGCCTGTTGTCTTTTCTCTGGTGGGACTTTATAAAGAATATCAAAACACGCCTAAATTGAACATAGGAGGAATACCTGTTGAACTAAGCGATGTCGAGGATGCTCTTCTGTATATGTCCAAGATCGGTGCGCTGAAACTTGAAGGCGGATTCCTCGTTCTCTACAATGCCATGGAAATCAAGCGTATCGTAAGAGATAACCGAATTAAATACAAGGTTGACGATTATAGATTGCTTGACGAATTTTATAAGCAAAAAATCCGTCAAATCCACATCGTAGGTGAGTACGCAAATCTTATGGTGCGCGATTATGATGCCGCCTTGCAGTTTGTTCAGGATTACTTCAATATGGAATTCAAAAAATTCATTGCGAAGTATTTTAAGGGAGAGCGCGCAAAAGAGATTGAGCGAAATATCACACCCGACAGATATAATCAGCTGTTTGGTGATCTTTCCGATATACAAGAGGAAATTATCAACGATATATCCAAATATATAGTTGTTGCAGCCGGTCCCGGAAGTGGAAAAACAAGAGTCCTTGTTCATAAGCTCGCTTCTCTTTATCAGTTAGAGGATGTTAAGCATGAGCAGATGCTTATGCTGACTTTCTCACGAGCTGCGGCTACCGAATTTAAAAAACGGTTACATACGCTTATTGGAAATGCAGCGAATTTCATCGAAATCAAAACATTCCACTCCTACTGCTTTGATTTGCTCGGCAAGATCGGAACGCTTGAAGCATCGGAAAACATTGTTAGAGATGCCGCCGAAATGATTCGCAACGGAGAGGTAGAGCAAGGTAAAATTACCAAGACCGTTCTCGTTATTGATGAGGCGCAAGATATGGACGAGCATGAATTCGCTCTCGTTCGTGCTTTGATGGCTCAAAATGACGATATGCGAATTATAGCCGTTGGCGATGACGATCAAAACATCTATGAGTTCCGTGGCTCTAATTCTGTTCATTTAAGAACGCTGATCGAACAGTACGGCGCAAACAAATACGAAATGGTCGAAAATTATCGTAGCAAAGCTAATGTTGTTGCATTGGCGAATGCGTTTGCGGAAACGATTACGAATCGTATGAAGGTTGCTCCCGTGGAGCCTGTTACCGAGGAAACAGGAGTTGTAAAAATCACACGCCATACTTCTGCTAATATGGAAGAAGCAGTCGTTCAAAATCTAATTGCAACATATACTGGCGGCAGAGCTTGTGTACTTACGAACACCAATGATGAGGCACTTCGCATAATGGGATTGCTTTTGAAATACGGAAAACGCGCAAAGCTTATACAATCGCTTGACGGCTTCAAATTAATCAATCTCGTAGAGGTGCGAGTATTCCTTAACGCTATTAAAAAAGATCTGCATTCGCCTGTTATCCCCGACGAGATATGGAATAAGGCGAAAAAGGAACTCTTTAGCAAGTACTATAATAGCTCGTGTATTGATAATATTCGCAAGCTTGTGCTTGATTTTGAAGCCACTCATTCGGTAAAATACATTTCCGATTTGGAGGAATTCATAAGCGAATCAAACTATGAAGATTTTTATGTTGATAGCGAAGCAGAGGTAATCTATGTTTCGACCATACATAAATCCAAAGGGCGTGAGTTTGATAGCGTATATATGATGCTCAAGGATGCCCACGGAAAGAACGATGAGGAACGCAGAAAGCTATATGTCGGTATGACAAGAGCAAAGAGCAATCTATTCATTCATGCCAACACCGATTTATTTGCAAAATATATTCTCCCCGATGTAATTCATGTTGCTGATAGCAACGATTATAGTGAGCCGTCGGAAATCGTATTGCAAACAACGCACAGAGATGTTGTTCTCGATTATTTCAAAAACAAAAAGGAACTCATATTCGATTTGAGAAGCGGCACCGCATTAAAGATAGACGATGTATATCTCAGTGCCGAACTTCACGGTCGAGATGTGCGCGTGGCAAAATTCTCAAAAACCTTTGTGGAGATGCTCGAAAAACTTAAAAACAAAGGTTATGCTCCTACATCGTCAGAAGTTCGTTTCATTGTAGCATGGAAAGGTGAGGAAGATGATCAGGAAACCCCGATTCTTCTTACCGACATCCATTTTCAAAAACAATAACTAAATGTTCAAGGTCACACAAGTATGATTGCTTGTGTGACCTTGTTTTTGAAAGCAAAAAATCCGTGACAATCCAGGAAGCAACATAACGGTGTTTTAGACCGATTGTGTCAAACTAAATATTATTTCCCAAAACCGAAAAAAATATTCAAAAAGGTCTTGACAAATTTTTCCGAGTATGATAAAATAAAGCCCCTCACAAAGATGAGGTCTTGAAAATTGAATAGATGTAATTGTGTGCCTATGCTATCAGCCGCCGAGCATTCGTATTTCGGTTTGAGTATTGATAGCCCCCACAAGAGTTTTGATAAAGACTCGTATCTAATTTTACATATGTAAGGCACGGAGCATCATTTTTAAGCGAACAAAGTGCCATTCGCTTTTTGGTGTTTCGTGACTCGTATGCAAAAACAGATACGGGTCTTTTTGTTTTGCAAAAAGCCGCCCTACATAAAAACTTGAAAGGTGGTGATGCCGATGATATAAATGTCAAGTTAAATATCCTCAATTTTGTTCATTTAACTATCCTCAGTTTG
>UQBM01000036.1 GCA_900539265.1 uncultured Mollicutes bacterium
TTTATTTTTGCATCTTTTATATTATATCATTTCTTTTTCCTTTTGTCAAGAAAATAATTAAATGTATATAAGATATTAATTTTTACCATTAAAAGGAAAATATGCTTTTTTAACTCATTAATAGCATTGTATATTATATCAATTATATTTATAAATGTCTACTAATATACTCTTTTATTTTCGTTTCATATAAAAAGTTGAATCGAAACAAGTGATTCAACTTTTTCTTTTAGATTATTTTAAAATTCTTACAGCCATATTTTCAATATCTTTTAATTCTTTTGTTTGAAAATACTCTTTGCCATAATTCATCTCGCTAATAATTCTTCGATACTTAGAAATATTTTCAAAACGAATAAGACGTCTTGCAAATCTAAATTTATTATCTTTACACAAATCCCTTGTATAATATGGTACATCTACAATTTCTTCTTTTTTATTATATTCATCACTATTCATATTATACCTTATACCTCTTTTTATTCTAAAAATTTTCTGGTTTGTTATATACAAACAAATCACTTACTGGTTTATCATCAATAATATTTAGAATGCCACGTCCAAGCAGTTGAGCTACCGACAATACAACAAGATTTTTTATTGCTTTTTTTTCTTTTGTTAATTCTGTAGTATTGGTTACAACTAATTGTTCAAGTGGTGCACTATTTAATCTTTCAATAGCAGCACCAGAGAGTAAAGCATGAGTACAACAAGCTCTTACTGTTTTTGCTCCTCTTTCTTTTAAAGTTTTAACAACAATTGAAAGTGTTCCAGCAGTATCAATCATATCATCAATAATGATACAATTTTTATTTTCAATTTCACCAATAACATTCATGACCTCAGCCACATTAGGTCTTGGTCTACGTTTATCAATAATAGCCATTGGGGCATCTAGTACCATTGCTAACTTCCTAGCTCTTGTTGTACCACCATGATCTGGAGCAACGACCACAATATCTTCAATTTTTTCTTTCACAAAATAATCAGCTAAAATTGGAAGTGCCAAAAAATTATCAATAGGAATATTAAAGAAACCTTGAATTTGATCAGCATGTAAATCTAAACACATAAGTCTAGTAGCCCCTGCCGTCTGTAATAAATCTGCCATTAATTTTGCTGAAATAGGCTGGCGCGGTGCTGCTTTTCTATCTTGTCTAGAATATCCATAATATGGCATTATAATATTAATTTGTTCGGCCGATGCCCTTTTTAGTGCATCAATCATGATTAATAGTTCCATATAATTTTCATTGACAGGATAATTTGTAGATTGTACCACAAATACAATATGTCCTCTGACTGTTTCTTCAATATTTACTTGAACCTCACCATCTGAAAAACGATTTACATTACACTTGGATAGTGGTATCCCAACATAATCAGCAATTTCTTTTGCCAAAACTGGATTTGAATTTAATGAAAAAATTTTAATTTTTTTCCCATGAACAATGGCCATTTTAGTTTCCTCTTTCTATTAATCTAAACTATTTTTGACAATATAATATATATCTTGTGGTGTCATTTGATATTCTTTTAGTAAGTCGTTATATTTACCTACCTGCCCAAAACGATCTTTTACACCAATACCATTTATCTTTAATGGATATCTTTGACAAACAAGTTCGGCAACAGCTGAATATAATCCACCTATTAAGTTATGATTTTCACAAGTTACAACATGTTTTGTTTTCTTAATTGATTCAAGTATCGTCTTTTCATCTAATGGTTTAATTACATTTGCACTAATTAATTCAGCACTTATACCATCTTTTTTTAACATTTCAACAGCCTTTTTAGCCTCGGCAACCATTATTCCGGTTGCAATAATTGTCACATCAGTTCCTTCTTCAATAATATCTGCTTTAAATAAATTAAATTTATAGTTTTTATCAAAAACGGGTTGAGCATTCTTTCTTGGCATTCTAATATATACAGGTGTATCTAATTTCATAATTTGTTCTATTGCTTGAGATAATTGAATATCATCAACTGCATCATAAATTGTCATATCAGGAATACTTCTTACTACAGCAATATCTTCAAAACTCATATGGGTTCCACCATTTAATTCTGCCGTAATTCCTGGATCAGTACCAACAATTTTAACATTTTGTTTTGCATAAGCAACCGATATAGCAATTTGATCGCACACTCTTCTTGTGGCAAAAGGAGCAAAAGTAAAAGCAATTGGTTTATAACCATATGCCGAAAGTCCTGCTGCAATTCCAATCATATTGGCTTCCGCAATCCCAACATCAAAACAACGGTCAGGAAATTTTTCATAAAGAGGAGTCGTTCCATTTGGTTTAGCAAGATCAGCATCTAAAATACAAATTTTTTCATCCTCTTGCATCATCTTTGCAAGAGTTTGAGTCATTGCCTGTCTAAATTCCATATTACCTCCTATTTTAATTCTTCCAATGCTTTATTTAATTGTTCTAAAGAAATCGGCATAGAATGATTATTAACTCCAACTTCTTCAATAAATGGTACTCCCTTACCTTTTATGGTATTTAATATAATCATTGATGGCATTCTTTTGTTCTTTTTCGCTTTTATAATTGCAGAATCAATTTCATCAATAACATTTCCATTGATACTTTGAACAAAAAAGCCAAAACTTTCCCATTTTTTTATCGGATCAATTAGTCCATTAATATTTTTAGTATAATTATCTATTTGCATCCCATTATTATCTAAAAAAACAATTAAATTATCAAGATTTTTTTGAGCAGCATACATACTTGCTTCCCATACCTGTCCTTCTTGAGATTCCCCATCTCCAATAATACAATATATATATGCATTATCATTAGCTAACTTTGAGGCAATCGCCATCCCTACTGCACAAGAAATCCCTTGACCTAAAGATCCTGTTGTCATATCAATACCTGGTGTTTTATTCATATCACAATGACTTGGTAAATTGGTCTTAAATTTATTCAAAGTTAAAAGTTCATTATGTGATATATATCCTTTTTGACAAAGGGTAGCATAAACAGCAGGACCTGCATGACCTTTAGAAACAACCAAGCGATCACGACCAACCATTTTTGGATTTTTTGGATCTATATTCATATGCTTATAATATAAAACAGTTAACACATCAACGATTGAAAGGCTACCACCAATATGTCCTTGTCCAATTGACGCAATGCATTCAAAAGTTTTTGCGCGAATTTCTTTTGCAATTTGTTCCATATCAATTCTCCTTAAAATTATCTATATATAGTATAACACAATTATGTTTTTTTTGCACATATAAAGAATAGCATTTTTATATTTGAACAAAATTTTGATTAAAAGTTAATTTAAACAAAAAGAAAAAATGCTATTTCTAGCATTCTTCTTGATATTTCGCAACAACAAAATCTTCAATTAATTTTCTTGTTTCAGCATTAATTGGATGAGCAATATCCTTAAATGTGCCATCACTTACTTGACGACTTGGCATAGCTACAAACAATCCTTCTTTTCCTTCAATAACTCTTAATTCATGAATTGCAAAACAATTATCAATTGTTATTGAAGCAACCGCTTTTAAACGACTATCAGTGTTAATTTTTCTAATTCTAATATCTGTTATTTCCATTATCTTGTCTCCTATTGTTTCTTTTTACAAATATATTGTATCATATGAAAACGTTTTCGTAAAGTAAAACAATAATTTATTTTATTTTTTAGTATTTTTTTAAAATTTTTAGCATAATATATAATACAAGATAATTGAAAAATTATCTTTAAATATAAAAAGGTCGGTAAATTCTTACCGACTTTGTCTTTTATCAAAATACCTTTTCAAAGGCATCAATTTTTCTTTTAAATATTCTATAAACTCTTCGTTTTGTATATCTTTTGTAGTAATCAAAATAACAGTTCTTCTATCTATCATATGTATATATATATAATCATTAGTAACAACTGCTCTTGAAACTTCTTTCCATGCAAAAGGGTAAAATTCTTTACCTTCATTTAAAACTTCATCATGAAATTTGTATAAAATACCATCTTCATTAAGAGTTACCTCAACATCATCTAGATCTTTTAAATCTAGTTTTTTTATTTTGTGTTTTACAAGTATTTTATAAAAAACAAAGGCAAATAAAATACCAACAATTCCCATAATACATAATAAAATATTCATCCAAAGGACACTTAATTCATCAGTAAAAATGCCATAAATGCCAAAAAATAAAATAACAATTCCACCTACAACCATTCCAAGATTTTTGTTAAGACTTGAAAGATATAAATTAAAATGATATAAATCATCTTTAGTGATATGAATTATTTCTTTTATTTCTTTTTTATTTTCATCTTTTTCTTTTATTTCATTAGTTTCCATTATTTTTCTCCTTTATTATTCTTACTTTTCTTATAAAATATTGGGGATACATATTTTTAATTTGTTCAATCATATTTGTTATATCATCTCCAAAAACCATCATTGTAGAACCACTTCCACTCATAACAGTGTGACCTATTTTAGTCAAATTCTTTTTAATTTCTTGTAATTGAGGATAAAGCAAAAAAGCCGTTTCTTCTAAATCATTGCTAAAAGCATTATACCCTTTAGTTGCAATTTGCTTAACTAGAATGTCTTTAGTAAATGGTTTAGAGTAATTTTTGACTTTTTCAAAGACTCTTTTGGTACTTATATATATACGTGGATTTACAATGATAAATTCATCGGGAACTTTAACAAAAACCTCACTAACTTTTTCTCCAATTCCTTCAACAAGCGCAACCTTATTAGTTAAACAATAAGGGATATCTGCACTTTGATCTTTCAAAAGATTAATTAATTGATTGAAATTCTCATCAATATTATATCTTTTTAAAAGATATTTTACAATTGTAGCAATATCACAACTTCCACCTCCCATTCCTGCACCAATGGGAATTTGTTTTGTAATTGTAATGTCAAAACAATCATTAATATTGTAATGATTTTTGATAATATTCATACATCTTAAAACTAAATCATCTTTAATATAATCTTGATTAAATCCTCTAAATTTTACTATATCATTTTTTTTATTATTTTTTTTTATCTCAATTTGATCATATAAATCTATTTTAGCATTCAACATTTGAAGAGTATGATAATTATCATTATTTTTACCTAAAACTTTTAAAATTAAATTAACTTTTGCGTAGGCCTTTAATACCATTGTTTTCTCCTAAATTATAAAAGTACTTTCATCTTACCTTTTGTTTCAATTCCCCCAAAAGCATCTTTTTTATTTTCAATATATTTAAGTACTTGACCGAAATCAACTGTTTGATTAATAGATGTTGTTGCTACTTTAATAGCAATTACCGCAGGATCATATGTGTGAATATTTATTCTTTTTGGTGATGATGAAAAATTAGCACCAGAAGCAATTAAAGCCTCAAAATTGGATCCACATGCACCAACAATGATTGTCATCGAATCCGAATTAAAATGCTTTCTAATCATTCTCACTGCATCCATAAAATGTTTAGTATTACGGTAATTAGAAAGTTCTTTAAAACCTTTACCATTATATAAATCATGACCCGTTATTACAACAATATCAGGCGTAAGCATCAACACTAAATCTTCAATTTTATCTTTTATTTCATTTTCTTTTAAATAGATACCATTGGCAAAAATATTCATCTCTTTATATAAATCCATACAACTATTTAAATATTCTTTATCACCATCAATATGAAGAATAGTTCCATATATCATTTGATGCTTATCACGAGATTTTGATGATATTTTAAATCGATCAATTATTTCGTTTACTTTTTTAATGGCCTTTTCGACAAGATCAGTTGGTGCTAACGTTAATTCACTAATTAGTGAGGTCGTTTGAAAACGATAAGTTAAACCCTTTAAATAAGCAATATTTTTTTCTATAGCCTCTATTTGATAGATTGTATCATCATCTTTAATCAAAACATAATCATTTACTTTAAAATCCACAACATTCACCTATTTATATTATATGTATAAATAGATTAATTTGTCCTTTTATTTTCTTCAAAATGTTCATAAAAAGTATTGGCAATATCAACGATTTGATTAACACTTAATTCTTCTGCTCTAACAGATGAAGATATATGAAAACGACATAATAATTTTTCAATTTCACTTTTATCATAGTCATATGCTTTTTGTACATTATTTATCAACGTCTTACGTCTTTGAAAAAAAATATTACGATTGAATTGTAAAAAATAATTTAAGTTCAAAGCTTTATTGACAATTTCCTTTTTATATACTATTTCAACCACACTACTATCAACATTAGGTTGTGGATAAAATGATGAAGGTTTTATGTCAAATAATATTTTTGGGATAGTAAAATATTGCAGCAAAACACTTAAAGCATTATAATCTTTAGTTGATGGTTTGCCACAAATTCTTTGAGCTACTTCTTTTTGCATCATAACTATCATTTTATCGACATAATGAGTCTCTTCTAAAATTTTTAATAAAATAGCCGTTGTTATATAATATGGAAGATTAGAAATAATCATTATTTTTTTTCCTTTTGCAAATTTCAAAAAATCTTCATCTAAATTTCTTTTTAAAAAATCATCTTTAATTATCTCAACATTATTGTAGTTTTCTTTTACTAAGATATTAACCATTTGTTCATCAATTTCATAACACAATACCTTATTAGCACATTGACTTAATTTCTTGGTTAAAAAACCAAGACCTGGACCAATTTCTACAATATAAGAATTTTCTTTAATATTGGATTTCAAAACAATATTATTTAAGATTGATTCATCTAATAAAAAGTTTTGACCATATTTTTTTTTAACAGTAATGTTGTTTTGCAATAGTATTTGTTTTACTTCTTCTTTATTCATATTACACTTTTCCCATTCTTACTAATTTATTATATCATATGAACAATAAAAAGTAATCGTATATGCATATATACGATTACTTATCTAATTTAGTTATCATCATCATCTTCATTTTCTTCTTCTTGATTATCATCTACTAATATTAATCCGGCATTATATTCATCATCAAAATCATCAAAAGCCTTAGCTAGATCATCATCAATCTCATCTTCTTCATTTTCATCATCATCTTCATCATTATCTTGAATTCGATCAATGTTGTCATCAATAAAGATATCATCTTTCAATTCATTTTTCTTAACATCTTCATCATCTTCATAGATATCATCATAATCACCACTTTCTTTGTCTAATACAGCAGTTGGCTGACGATCTTTTAAATCCCAACATTCATCTCCACAATAAACAAAATAGCCAGATTGCATAAAATCTAAAATAAATTGCGGGGAAAGTTCTTTCATAACACTTGCTTTTACCCCTTTAATTTCCATAACTTCTTTTAAAATAGCTGTTATCTTTTGTGGCTTTTTTTTCATATCTAAAAGTTCAATTGCAATCTCCAATAATGATTTTTCTTTATCTTTACTACCCATATCTATCCTCCACTTTAATTTACTCCCCATTGTTAGTATATTATACTATATTTCCAATTTTTTTGCAAATTAAAAAGGTTATTATTTTATATCAGACCATTTTAAAGATAAATTATGTGTCACATTTTGTTCTTTATCAGTTTCCGTTTGATAAACTATTTGTAAACTATTTTCATCAATTTCTAAATATTTTGTATAATTATTCATTGAAAGTTGATAATTAAAATTTGTTGTAAGATATAAAGTAGTATCCATCCCCATTATATATTCCATTTCCATATTAATCTTACCAACACGTTTAATAATAACTCTATCTTTATATATATCAATACTTGTATTTGCCTTAATCTCCGTTTCTTCTATAAAACTGATTTTAATATAATCATCAAATTCTTCATATATACCATCAGTTATAAATGATGTCATACTACCATCACTTACTGATAATTTAAAATCAATTTCAATTTTTTTCATAACTATACCTCTTTACAAAATTAAAAATATTAAAATCATTACAAGACCAGGTATTCTAAGAGTACCAACGATAGCAATAGTATATATATTTACAGGAATATTTAAACTGAAGTAAGCACCAATAATATTGAAAATAAAAATGATTGCAAGTCCAAGAATAATTGATTTTAATAGCCATTTAATAAATTTTAATATTTTCACAGTTAATCACCCATCTCATTTTATGAATAATTACTTTTTTATATGTTTATTTTCTTCCATTTTTCATATAATTTAAAATCTGTTTGGTTATTAGTAAGAGGAGTGATTGATATACTATTATGATAAATAGCATATACATCTGAATTCATATCATTATAAATACTATGGACTAATGGTACTGAGTTAATATAATATAAACCATCATCTTTTTGAACATATGACATTTGAAAAGGAAAAACACCTTGATGAGTAATTTGAATATTATTGGCTAGCCTTGGTATATTAATGTTTAAAACCTCAGCTTGTTTATAAATTTTAGTTTTTCTCATATAACTAATAATATCATCAAAATATTTCATTCCTTCAAGATTATTAACATCGCAAGATATAGCAATACCCAATATATTATAATTTGCTCCCTCACAAGCTGATGCAACGGTTGCGGAATACAAAATATCAGTTCCTAAATTGAATCCATTATTCACACCAGAAAAAATAACATTAGGCCTAAATTTTAGTAAATTAATGGCAATATTAACGCAATCTACTGGTGTTCCCGAAATACTATATGTTAAAACATTCTTAAAAATATCTTCTTCTTTTTTTAGCAATATACCTTCATGAATGGTAATTTTGTGTGACGTTGCACTCATTTGTTTATTTGGTGCCACAACTAAAATATCATTTGTCAAAGTTTTTAATTTTTCTACCAATACTTTTAAACCTAAACTATCTATTCCGTCATCATTAGTCACTAATATTTTTAAATTAGAAAACATTTGGATTATCTTCCTTATATTTCTTTAAAAGAGTATCTAATTCTTTTAATATCATTTTTGTTTCTTTTTGAGAATAAACTATAGCTCCGGCAGCCATTAGATGACCACCACCTCTATAATGGGTTGCTATTTCATTAATAGGTACAAAACGAGAACGAATTCTAACTCTAATTTCTTCTAAAGTATCTTTTTTTATTTTGGATATATCACTAGTTATTTTTACTTGATCGACAAAAACAACCCAAATAAGTGAACCTTTGATACTATCAAGACAATTTACTAAATTAGCAGCATCTTCTTTGGTTACATTAAATTTATTCATAAGTTCTTTTGTAAAATAGATATATGCTACTCCGTTTTTAGTTTTTTTAAAATGTTGATATACATATCCTTGTAGTTTAAGTGTTTGAGCATCTTTGATATATAGATTCGTATAAAGTGTATCTGTATCAATTCCATAGTTTAGTAAAAAACCAGCATTCGTTAAAACTTCTTCATTAACACCACGATACCTAAAACGTCCAGTATCAGTTGTAATTGATAGATATAAAAATGTTGCAATATCTTTATTGAATTTAAAATTCCATCTTTTAAATAATCTTACTAAAATAGATGCACAAGCAGGTGATAATGGATCCACATAATTAATATTAGCATAATCTTCTGAATCATCATGATGATCAATTTTAATTAAAAAAGCTCCTTTTTCAAAATTATTATTACATATACGATCACGACTTGCAGTATCAACTACAATAACTAAAGCATTTTGATATAGTTCTTCCTCAACCTCATCAATAATTCCATAATCTTGTAAATAAGGTGGAATTTCATCTCCTACCGCATACACCATTTTATTTGGAAAATTTAATTTAATTGCTTCTTTTAAAGCTCTTTGAGAACCGATACAGTCACCATCAGGTCTTATGTGGCGGTGAATAATAATTGTATCATATTCTTTTATTTTATTTAAAATTTCATTTATCATAACTATCTCCTACTAATTGATTTAATGCTTTTATTACTTTCTTAACTTCATTTAAACTACTTAAAGTACATCCGCTTGCTTGAAGATGTCCTCCACCACCAAAAAGTGTTGCAACCGTATTGATATTTAAACCATTCGATCTAATTTCGCAATATACTTCACCATGTTGAGTTTCTGTAAAATTAGCCCAAACATCAATACCTTCAATCCCAGCCATAATATTAACCATTCCCCTAGAAATATCAAAAATTGGAAGTTTATATTTTAAAACATCTTGATATGTATTAACTAAATATGCAACTTTATTTTTAGTTACTTTAAATTTTGATATTAATTTTGCTTTAAGTTTTACATTATATAATTTTTCTGTATAAATTTTACTATATATTTGTTCAATATTAATACCATAGTGCATTAAATAAGAGGCTATATCAAAAGTTTTAGAAGATGTTTGACTATATCTAAATCTACCACTATCAGTTACTATACCAGCAAACAAATTTTTTGCCGCTTCTTTATTCATTACAAGCGGAGTTTCTTTTATTAATTCTGCAACAATTCTTGCACAAGATTCACTAGTTGTATCAACATATGATATATCGCCATATTCTCCTTGTGGTAAGTGATGATCAATCTTTATTAAAAAAGAACCATTACAATATCTGTCATCACTAATTAGTTTTTCTGATCCACTATCACATACAATAACCAAAGCATTGTGATAATCTTCATCTTTCACATCATCCATTTGATCAAACCAATTATAGCGTTCTACCATATCCCCTGTTACTTTTACACATTTAGTTGGAAAGGTTGCTAAAATAGCATTTTTAAGCCCTAGTTGAGATCCTAGTGCATCACAATCAGGTTTTGTATGTCTATGAATAATAATTGTATCATATTCTTTTATTTTATTATATATATCTAAAAACATCTAATTAAATTCTCCTTAATTAGTTATTATAGCATAGATGATAAATTTTATCAAGAAAAAGAAAAGCCTTAAGGTTAATGAACTGATGTCTGTCAAGTAGACAGATAATAAAAATAAAAATTTATGCCAGT
>UQBM01000037.1 GCA_900539265.1 uncultured Mollicutes bacterium
CGTGTTTTTATCTAAACTATTCATTTAATATTTCAGTTTAGATTATACACGAATAAACATAAGTACATAGGTAAAAAGGAGATAGACCTATGTTTAAATGTCCTAAATGTGGAAGTAAAATAACAAACTTTAAATGTGAAAAATGTGCTTATGAAATACCAATTTATAATGGAGTTAAATATTTTTGCGATGAAGAAAATATCAATGTAAATGATGAAGGTTATAAATATATAGGTTATGATGATATTAATATTCATTTTTCACCATCCATAATATACTGGGGATTAGATCATTATGGTATATATGGAGCAAGTGCAGAAGACATTGTTAAAAGATATGGAAAAGGTATAGTTGTTCTTGATTTAGGGTGTGGATTAGGTCAAGCAACAATTCCTTTTGCAAAAGCAGGTGCAATTGCCATAGGTGCTGATATAAGTGAAAAGATGTTAGAGTTTGCTTATCAAAGAAGCAATGGAAAATATGATCATTTACATCTTTGTAAAATGAATGCTTACAATTTAAATTTAGAAGATCAAAGTGTTGATGTTGTAGTAGAAAATGCAATGATTCATTTAGTAGATAATCCAGAACAAGTATATAAAGAAATCTATAGGGTTCTAAAAAAAGGTGGTAAATTTATAAGATTTACATCACCAGGACTTCCAATAACTGAAGAACAAAAACAATTATCAATAAATAGCAAAAATGCATTTAAAGATGTAAGAAACTATTACTATGAAGTATTAAAAGAACTAGGGTATGAACCAGTTGATTTTGATAATAATTCATTTGAAATTGAAAAGAAATATTTTTATATGCCACAAGGTGAAGAAAACCATATTGTTTTAGATTATAAAGAAGAGTTTACTGAATTTATGAAATTTAGAATTCATAGATTAGAACATAAAGCACATTCATTTTTACAACATATACCAGATGATATTCATCAAAAAGCTTGGAAAAAAACAGATGAATATGCAAGAGAAAAATATGGAGAAAACTATAAAGAAATTAAAAGTTATTCTCATTATAATGCAGGATATGACATTTATTTAATAAAATAGGAGCAATTTATGGCAATAAATAATATTGAACAACCTAATATTATAAATATCAATGAATCATTACGTTTAATAAAATATAATGGAAATTATGAAATAGCATTAAGGGGATACCAAGACCCATATGTATATCAAAATTCAGAAGGTATATTTGATGATAATAAAAAGCCAGATATAGATTATATAAAGGGAATGTTTGAGTGGCTTAAAAATAATGGTGAATTATATTATATTCAGATAAGAGAAGGGCAAGGTTTTATATCAATTGGAGATGTTACAGTTAAGGATGTTAATCCACCTATAACAATATGGTATGAAAAGTATCGTGGTATTGGAATAGGGACTAAAGTAATGAAAACTGTTATTAAAAGATTAAAAGAATTAGGTTATGATAAAATAACAGGTACAACTGTTTATAAATGGAATTTATCATCACAAAGAATGCATGAGAAATTAGGATTTGTTAAAGTTGATGAGAATGATGATGAGTATATTTATGAATTAAACCTATAGGAAGGATATATTATGAAAAAGAAGAACCCTACAATTGGTGAGTTACAAGTTTTATCTGGAAAAATAATGTGGATTATTGGAGCAGTTATTGTTTTATATAAACTGATAAAAAGTATTATGGATAATAATTTTATGAATGAATGGAAAGGAATTTTATTTTTAATAGTTTTTCTTGGTGGTTTTAGAACTGCATTGTATTTTGTTGGAAAGTTTCGCATTGAAGAAGGAAAAAAGAAGAAAAAGAAAATAAAAAATAAACAATCAAGTCAGTTAACAAATAAAGTTAGCTGGCTTTTTAAATAGTAGAAATAAATGAAGAAATGTGGTATAATATTAACAACTAAAAAGGAGTATTACATTATGGCAGAAAAATCAATGTGGTTAATTTTTGAGATGTCACCAAAATATACTTTTGATATTGATAAAATGTTAAATATATTCGAAAAGTTAATTGGAAAACTTAATTTAACTTATAACTATGAATATATGATTTTTAGTAAGACTTATTGGAAAAAAGGTTGGATGAAACATGATGAGTTACTAAAACATAAGGGATCAATATCAGAAATTGATAAAGATACATTATTACAAATTAAAGATGAATGCAATGGTTTCTTTTGGGAATGTAAACATAAAAGAAAGTTCGTAATTCAGATTAGTTTTAGTTCATGCATTAACTTTGAAGATAATATAGTTAATCACTATAGTATTAATTTTAATAGATATGATGAAATGTATTCAAATGAATTCATAAAAGAACTAGCACAAATTGTTAAAGAAGGGATTAATGCAAAAGATGAAATTGTAATAAAAAAACCTGAAAAAATAAGTGTTTAAGGTGGGGGAGTTTTAGAAGTAGTATTTAATGATTTTGAATAATACATTACTTACACCACACCAATGGAAGGGAATATGAATAGAATAATAAGGATAATATCAATAATAGGAATACTCCTTGCATGCACATTGCTAGTAGTGTTTAAAATGAAGGAAAATATATTTAAGAAATTTGCTAGAATATAAAATATGGTAATTATATGAATAAAAATGAAATATATAAAGAATTTATAAAAATTATAAAGAAGAAATTTGATAATTATTATAGTTGTAAGAATAAGAACATAAATGAAGAAAATGAATTACTGCATTTTTATGTTTTAAATAATCCATATTCCAGTAGTACAAAAGGTATTAAAAAATTTAGTGATTATGGAATTTCATCACCTTCAGAATACAAAAAGATAATTAAAGAAATTAAAAATATTGTCGGAAATGATAATTATATATTTATCAAAAAGGGTGGAATTACCGAAAATGAACTTACAAAATTTAAAGAACAATTTGAAAATAATAAGGAATTAATTATATTTATAAAAAATGATGTTGGTCAATTAGATGCTTTGTTCACAAGATTAAGAAACTCTTTTGCTCATAGTAATTTATTCAAGAATAATAAAAAATACGTACTATGGAATGAAAATAAAGAATCATTATCATTAATGTGCATTTTGTCTTTTAATAGTTTATTAAATATTAAAGAACTTATATGCAAAAATAAATAAAAAGGTAGGTATAAAATGACACGTGAGGAAATAAATAATTTAATAAAGCAAATAGATTTAATAAAAGATATATTAATTGATGAGAAAATCAGTCTTGGAGAAAATCCTGATAATGAAATTGGGCAAGCCATCTATGAACTAAAAAAAGTAATAGATAAATTATTAAAACTAAAGTAGCTAAAGAAAAGAGACTAACTATTAAAAAGCAAGTAAAATGATTATAAAATATTTATAAGTATAAAAAAAGAGCGTGACAAAGGATATCACTCTCGAAACGATTAAATGACTGTCTTTTTTTAGAAAAAATGATAAAAACTTAAATATTATTTATATAATATAACTGCTACTATTATTTATATAAGATGTAATTACTAAATTAGATTTTGATTAAATGGTATTTTATCTTTTTCAATTTTATAAATAATACGAATAAGTTTTTTAGCAACGTGGGTTAACGCTACTCTATGTGGTTTACCTTCGTTGCGTTTTTTATTATAATAATCGTATAATCTAGGATTATGAACTAATAATGTTTCTGCACAATTCATAATTGTATATCTTAAGTATGGTGAGCCACGCTTAACCATTTTCCCAAAAGTTTTTGAATTACCCGACTGATAAACAGCTGGTTCAAGTCCTGCGAACGATAACATTTTATCAGGAGAGTCAAATAGTGAGAAATTACCATATTCAGATATTATAGAAGCTGCGCTTATTACTCCTATACCTTTGATGGTCGGTGTATAGAATTCATGTAATTTCATGATAGAATTAATTTTAGAATCTACTTTATTTATTTCATTATTATAAAATACGATCATATTTAAAATAGATTGTAGTTGAAATTCTAAAATATCATTTGACTTTCCAATAGATTTTTTGGCACAATCTTGTAATTTTACTAATTTCACATAGGAATATCGCCCACTCGATACTTTAAAGATGTCTTCATAAAGAGCTTTAATTTCCACATTAGCAATATTATTAGGAGATTTATATTTTGTTAAAAGATACATTGGTGTAGGACCATAACTATCTGAAAAGAAACTAAAAAACTCAGGAAATATTAAGTCCATAATATTTTTAAGTCTTACTTTATATTTGGTTCTTTCTTTTATCATCGAAAATCTTAGTCTTGTAAGTGACTTTAAAGCTAAAATGTGATATGATTTAAGAGAATAGGTCTTGTAATCATAGGTTAGTAGCATTTTAGATATTAAGTGTGCATCTAATTTATCAGTTTTAGTTTTTCTTAATGAAGTGACTTGGCGGAAACGTTCACTAAGAACTGGGTTAAATTCCATAAAACTGAAATTATTGTCATATAGAAATATTTTTAAATTATTTCCATAATGACCTGTAGCCTCAAGACCTATTCTTATTTCTTGGGTCTGATCTAATGATTTTAGTACCGTTAATAATTCATTAAATCCTTGATGATTATTAGCAAAGGAAAATGAATTTTTAATTACTTCACCTGTTTCTGTAGCAATGAAACAGTCATGTTTGTATTTGGAAATGTCTATTCCAACTAAATACACAAAAGCACCTCCTAAGGATAATTTTTTTAGTACTGGGTAAGCCCACGGTTTCTATTTTGTATTCTTGCCGATAAAACATCTATGTGTTAACTAACTGATTGACATTTAAAATAAAAACTGTGGTAAGAGTCTTTTTCAACAGTCGAGCTGTAACTTATAAGTAACAAATCCACAGTACAAGTAAATTATATCATAATATATAAATATAATAATTGATCTATTATGATATACGTATATTATACAAGACTTATAGTCCCACACACCTATATAAAGAATAGATATCGTAGCAGTTAGGCATTAGAATGTGTCTATAAGTCATCAGATTTATAGTGAAAATATAACGATTTTATCATCAAAATCAAGGAATTATGCATCTTTTTTAGGTGCATTTTTTTATTTTTCAGTACACTTAATAGATTTTAGCAACTAAAGGGATTTGAATATAGTGTATTTTTAAGTGGTTGGAGAAATAGTCTCCTAATGGGATTTGAACCTATAGCATACATTTATATAATTTGACATCACTAGTAATATTTGGTATAATATAGGTGTGGGAAAAAGCTCATACTCTAAGATAGTTGTAATGATTACCTTAAAGTATTTAGAATTAAATAGGGAAAGAAATTATTAGACTCTCTTAGAAATAAGAGAGTTTTTTGCCTTTATAACATATAATATAAATAACGGGAGGTGTTACACATGATTAAGATTTATTTGTTAAATATGGTGATTATCTTTGAAAATGTATTATTAAGTAATAAAGTTAATATGATTGAAAGGAGTGATGTGAAATGAAAAAAGTATTTTTAGTTTTTATGAGTGTTATATTTATAATGTGTTTAGTAGGATGTAAAATAGAGGAAAAGACTGAATTACATTTTTATACTAAACCACATGTTAATTACCAAAGTGCTGAAATAATATATGAACTTTATGGAGATCCTACAAAAATAATTGATGGTTTTTATTTTGAAAAGGATGATATAGTATTAAATATAAAATATGGTTGGAATGAGGAAAAAATAGAGTATTCATTTGCAAATGTTGAAATTGATAATTATAAATTAATTTGTTTTGTTAGTTATATTTGCCTAGAACGCTATAGGAGATATAATCCTTGTGATGATTATAAAAATTTTGATAAAAGCATTCTTATTGAAGAGATAGATAAAGAAGTCTTTTTATCAGATTATTATAAAGCAAATTTTGGAAAAAGCAATTTTTTTAAATCTGAACCTCCAATATTTTCTGAAGAAAATGAAGGTATTAAATTAAAATTAACACCTGAATATTTAAATTGGATAGAAGAATCAACAGAAAATTATAGTAAAAAATTTTATTTTGCAGTTGTTCCAATTTATTATGATTCAATCAATAATAAGTACTTATTGTACTTTGGTAGTAAGTATGATGGTATTGAAATTGAATACCATTATGATGAAGAAAAAAAATTAGTATATATGAATGCAAGATAAAGAAGGTCATATGAAGAAGATCTTTTTATTATTAATTTGCTTATTGACCATTGGGGCGGTTGCTTTTAGTAATTCTTTGATTGTATATGCATCTGATGATGAGACGGATATCGCTTTAGCAAGTACTGATCAATTTTTTTCTTATTCGTTTGCTGGAATGACATATACTAGTAATATTTCATTAGATGATGCTTGGAATAAAGCAATGAAATCTCAATATGAATTAGGAAATTTAGGTTTGGATGACATAGAAATAGAATACGGATTATATAATTCAAGTGTAATAAATCATATTATTCCAAATGAAAATTTAAGGAGTTCATCAAGAAATCCAGAGGAAGATGGTATTAAAGTTCATTTAGAATGGCAACCTGCTTCAAATGGAGACTATATTCCTTTAAAATATATGAAAGTGCAATTATATTATATTTATTATAATAATGATAGTCCATTGACATCAATAATTTTAGAAGAGGGATATACAGATGATAATGGTGATTATGTTTTTACAGATGTATTAAGTTGGAAAGAATTATTACATCCGGTAAGTGGAATAATTGATATGTTTAATGGTATAGAACTTCGTGTACGTATATGTCCTGAGAGTAAAACATTTAAAATTCAAAAGGACTGGCTTAATATATTAGACCTTTCCGGAGAAGTATTATTAGATTGGAGTATTGTAGATGGAATAATTGAAGAGTTTTTGTCTTATAGTGTAATTACTAATTCTATAAACGTTGGCTTTTTTGATAGAAATGGAGACTTTGGAACAATACAAATTCCATACGGAATTCAATTAGATAAGACAGGTGGATTAGCAGAAGCAAACGTATTAAATAGATTATTTAAAGTTGCTCAAAGTCTTGCAATGGGGCAAAAATTTATTAATGAACAAGGAATTGATATTACAAATAAAGTGAACGTAGCATATCCTGCGTTTTATGATTCAGATATGGATACCAACGCTTTTTGTTATTATGATTATGATTTGCAATCAGGATTAATGTGTATAGGCGGATTACGAGACGAATGGGAAACAATGCTACATGAATATGGTCATTTTGTACAAGGAAGTTTGAATTTATTTCCTTTTTCTTGGGCAGATTATGCGGCTTATGCAATAAGTTCTATATTTGGTGTTGATGTTGGTGTGAATCCAGAACATTCAGGTTATGAAGATCATATAAGTGATCCAAATTATGGGAAAGGTAAAAATGTTGGAACAAAATTTGCTTGGTCAGAAGGATGGGCAGAAGCATTTTCCTATATTGTGCAAGATTATTACTGGAATGATTACTATTTAACTGGAAAAACTTTAAGCTCTACTGGTTTGGAAGGTGTAAAATCTCTAGATACATCATATTCAAATATTAAATTTAATAGTTGTGAAGGGCAAGAATGGGCAATCACTGTTTTTTTAAATAACTTATATAATCTTCAAATAGATGGATTAGAAATGTTTTTATCTTCCATCAAGCCGGGATATATAAATGGAGAAAAAATACAAACAATATCAAAGTTTGTGGAAAATTTACTAGCAAATTATCCAACATACCATGAAGAAGTTGGCGAAATTTTAAGTAGTTGTCATATCTCATCTAAACTAAACCCTATATCTTCATTTGATACATATAATCCTCCTATAATATCATGGATCATTAATGGGAGTCAATATACTCCATTAGACCAATTTGAAATAAAATTTTATGATATTGATGATAATGAAATATATAGTATAAATAATATTAATACTACAAAAGCATATAATGATATATTCCAATATGAAATATCAAATTCAGAATGGAATAACATATTAACTATTTTAGGAGATTCATCAGAATTTGGTATAGAAATTTATTGTTATAATACAACAAGTATGCTTACGGGCCCGTACCCAAGTAATAGAGTGATTTGTGATACTCCATATTTCTTTGATTTTATGTTAGATGAAACAACTAACACGTATACAATTAATGGCATTACAAATGTTCAAAGTGATGATTCAGTGATAATTCCTAACTATTATAATAATAAAAAAATTACAAAAATTAATGATTCTGCATTTTTAAATTGCACTCAATTAAGCGCTATTGAATTACCTTTATATTTAGAAGAAATTGGTTCATCTGTTTTTAAAGAGTGTTCATCACTATCAAGTATAACAATTCCAAGTAGTGTTCAATATATTGATGACTCAGCCTTTGAAAATTGCGTTAGCTTAGTTTCAGTGATAGTAGAAAGAGAAATATCAAATATAACTAATTTAGGTAATAATGTGTTTGATGGTTGTTCAACATCTTTACAAATCGTAGTTCCCCAAGATAGAGTTGCTGAATATAAAAATAAAGTATATTGGTCTAGTTATAAAAGTAAAATCATATCTGATAATGACAATTATGATGAAATAGATTTATATTGCTTAATAGATGAAGAAGAAAGTATTACATTAAATGCTGGATATAATAAGTTATATAAATTAGTTGCTGATTGTACAAGGTCATATAAATTTGTAACCGATGTAGCTTCAAAAATAATTGTTTACAATTCAGATATGACTAATGTCTATAGTGGTGATAATTCATTAACTGCTTATTTAAATAAAGGAACTTATTATTTAAGTATAGAACATTCAACTGTTACATCAAGTGGTACAATTAATATCAATTATGCACTTGCTTATCCTACTGATGGAATATCAATTACTTTTAATTCTAGTAGTGGAACAAATATTTTATCAGGCTTACATTTAACTGAAAATAATATGTACCATGCGAGACTTAAATACACGAATTATAATGGTGCTGGTTTTTATAAATTCACATTAAATGCTGGTTCTAATGTGGCTTATCCAGAATATGCAATCCAAGTATATACTGATGCTGATAGGAATAACCTATTAAGTATGTATTCAGTAAATGAACTTAATATACTTGCTCAATCAAATGAAAATGAAAACACAATATATGTTAATTTACCTGAAAATGGTACATATTATATAGATGTAACTTTACCATCAAATAATTATTCTATACTTACTTTTAATATAGAAAGTATGGAAACAAATAATATAAATTATTTAAATTCGTTATCAGTAATTGGATTTAATGTGATTTTTGAAAATAGTAATGCGCAAAGTTATTTTGAAGAAGTGACTATAAGCCATCGTTCTGAAATTCAATTAGATATATTAACAAGTGGAATAATCAATAATAATATTAAAGTCTATGTTTTTGAAAAAGTAAGAGATCCTGGTTATGAACCTGGCATAAACTATTATTATATTGAAACTGTATATATAGATGAAATAACATCGATAAATAGAAGTCCTATATTTACAATTGTTTTAGATCCAGGAACTTATTATTTTGGATATGCTGAAAACGAAGATAATGCAAATATAAACTTTGCTTTAAGAAGAATGGTTGATTATAATATGAATATGCAAGGCATTCTAGTTGCAGATCCATATTATACTGGATATGACTTAGGAACTGAAGTTCTACTTAATGAAGGAGAATGTAATGAATATACTATCACTGAAGGATTTACTAGAAATATTTATTTAATGGTTGAAGATAGACTACGAGACCCTATGTCAAGACTTGATTATAATTGGTATTCAAGCAATGAAAGTGTAGTTACTGTAACCAATTATGGTACAGTACTTGCGATGCCAGTTGATTCAGATACATCTGTAACAATATATGCGGTGTTAAAAATTGATCCTTCTATTGTCTACTATAAAACATTTACAATTCTTAATGATTTAGAAGAAGATTTAATTGAAATAGAATTGGATATGACGTATTCATATAGTGAAGAAAATGGATATTATCAATTAGAATTAAATAGTACTAATTGTCCTTATCCAATGATTCAATATTACTCATGGAATATAATTAATGAAAGTGAAGAAACAGTTACAATGAATTATTGGGGACAAATATCTTCTACAGGTACATGTACTGTGTTA
>UQBM01000038.1 GCA_900539265.1 uncultured Mollicutes bacterium
TAGCTAACTAAAATATTTTTTATTATTTACTTGATTTTTATATAGTTAGCTTTCTAAACAAATTATAAATTTAATTACTGATTGTCTTTTTTATTTTTTTATCAATGTATACATACCCCTCAATAACTAGCACTCCTCCTACAATAAAAATAATAATACCAAGCGGTGATTTGATAAAATTGGCAAATTTATAGTATTGATGCCATATTGCTATCTTTTTACCAATAATGCATGATACATCAAAAGGCTCATCATCCATATTATTTGTTTCTTCGTTTATTCCTCTTGTTGTAATAAGATTACCATCACGTTTTACAATTTGATGGGTTACTGGCGTTTTAGCATTTGGTGGTAAATAAGTAACAATCATTCCTACTTGATAATTATCATTTTTTATTTTTTTAGTAATGATTAAATCACCAATCATTATTTCTGGTTCCATACTACCCGTAGATACTTCAAAAAAGGCAACTCCTAAAACAGTAGTTGGTTGGTCTTTATGTATCATTCTTTTTATCAAATACACTGATAGAAAAAGAAAAACAATAGCAAATAAAAAAATAAGGAAAAAAGAAATTAGTTTATAAATTATTTTTAACATTTGTCTAATCTACCTGTTCTATTATTAAGTCAAAAGTAATACTACAAAAAAGTCCATATTGTAGATATCCTAAACTATTCTCAAAATCTATTTTATCTTTTAAAAATTTTTCATACATTTCATAAGTCTTTCTTTCGACAACTTTTTCTAAACTTTCTAACGTATTGCCTGCTATATAATTTTTAATTTGTGTTTTTTGATAATCTGTAAGATTAGAATAAGTTACCTTCATCGTTTGTCCAATAACGCCATTAGTGTTAGGAAAAACAAAAGCCGGTTCTCCATTAACACCAGTTTGTGATATATAATTTAAGTAATCAAAGTAATCATATTCATCATAACCAAGATAATACGTTTTATCTTGTATTTTATATGATTCAACTAAGCCATCAAAATTCATATTAGTATCAGATATTTGATAGGCTTTGTATTTTGCTGTAATACCATTAACATTACCACTACTTTCTGATACACTCCACTCAACTCGAAAAGTTTTATAACTTTTCGTATCTAAAGTAATTAGTTGTTGGCCTAAATTGCTAAAATCATATTCAACATAAAAGTAAGTGATACTACCATTCTCTTTTTCTTCAATTGCTTTATTAAAAGTCATTTTTTCTGAAGTTTGAAGTAATAAATTTTTTTCTAAACTTTCATCAATGATTTCTTGATAATTTATCTGCTCTTCTAAAGTTAAATCACAATATTCATCTAATGAAATTATTTCAAAAGAATCTTTTTTTTGATAACTTACAATTTCAGAAATATCACAATGATATAAATAGACTGAAAAAGTAATCGGATTGTCTCCTGATAAAAAATTCCAATTCAAATTTTCTTTATTTATAAAATTGTCACTATCGAGGCGCAAATGTATTTTAGATAAATTTGCAATTTGAGCTTTTACATCCGATAAATTATGAATTGTAAAAAACCAATTACCATTATCACCCGCTTGTGATAGTTTAAACCCTTCTCCAAGCATACTTACTTCAGTTTTATCTTTTTTTATTGCCCTAATATCCCATTTAGCAATAGTTGATGAATTAGAATTTGAATCAATGATGGTTTTATATTTAGCAATTGTAGTTGATTTGCCTATTTCACCACTAATGGCAAGACCAATTGCCAATATCAGTAAGCTAAGTAAGATGAATATTTTATTTTTAGTTGTCTTTTTATCCATTAGTAGCTCCTTTCTTATAAATTATTTTGATGATTTGGATAAATAAGTATTGAAGTAATTGTCACAAAAAGGGTATAAGTTGCTTTATTATCAATTCCTAGTTGTGTATCAAATTCATCATTATCCGAATTTTTCCAGTTCCAATCAAGTCTGAATTGAATTGTCTGATTAGCTTTAATTAAAATTTCATTTGCATATAGTTCATTAATATGAATCCAATTGTTAGTTTCACCACAAAGATATTCATTCTTGCAAACTAGTCGATACACTATAGGTAATTGATCTTTATTATTTTCAGCAAACTCTATTGACATTACGATATCCTTTTGATTAGGATTAGTAATGCTGAAATAATATTCACCTATTTTTCCTGGATATAAAATTTTATCCCCAATTTGGCTACCAAAAATATTCCACTCATCTGAAATGATACCCCCATCAATTTCACTAACCACAAGTTCTTTAGGTTTTGTTGAATTACCAGTAGTTTGCAAACTAACAAAACTAATAAAAAGTGCTAAAATGGCAAAAATAGTACATCTTATAATAAAGATAATTGATTTTGTTGAATTAAAAAAAGAACCTAAATAACTATTTTCAAGGTTATAAATATTAAAAAAACTATCAGCCTTAGCAAATATTTGTTTAGTTTGTTCATTATAAAGGGTATATTTGATTTTTCTGTCTTTTAATTCTTTGGGACTTACATCAATTATTGTATTAGAACTAAGGACGGATTTAAAAAATAAGTCATCATTAGTGACGATTTGATGTCTTTTAATTTTGGCAACTGTTTGACCATTAGAATCTTTGATAGTGTTGAAATATACATGATAACCTAACAATCGCTGGGTACTTTTATATTTCCTCTTCATAGGTCTTTCCTCCTCATTCTATATTTTTACTAAAATACATTTGTATAAAAATATACTTTAGTAAAAATATATTTATTAATAAATTATTTTTAATGCCATAAATATAAGCGCTTTGATAGGCCACAATCTATCTATGCGCTTATATATACTTGTGGCTTTAAATTTGTAAAAATGAAATATTAGTCAACTTGAACAAATACAATTGTTGCCTTTATCGTTACAGTAGATGCTTCTATTCCTAAAGTCGTATCAGTTTCATCATTACCCTCAAATGGCCATTCCCAAGTTATAGTAATGGTTGTTGAAGCATTCATATTAATAGCCTGATTATTTAACATAGGTAAAGTAGTAGATGCACTACTAGCAGCACCTTCATCTACTTGAATTGTATACTGAAATGGTACTTGTGCGCCTGTTAATTCTAATGTTAAATCAAAAGTTGCATTGACCTCAGAAACATTTTTAACTACAAATTGAAAACTACCTTTTGTTCCTGGTGCAATTTTGTTTGCTACTACATCAGTTTCTGCTCCTCCATCTAACGTATCTAAAATAGTATCAAATAGATTAAATGAAATTTCTTTAGTTGATACTAAATCAATATCTGTTAAAGCTCCTTCATTATTTCCATATTGAAATGCCCATTTAGCAACGGCTGCACTATCCTTACCAGTAACTGTTGATGTATATTTAGCAAATGTTCCGGATACTAAAGTTAATGATAAAACAAAAACAAAAGCAATTGCTAATCCTAATGTAAAAATTTTATTTTTCTTCATTTTTTCTCCTTCCTTAAATTTTAAAACTAAAATTTAATATATAAATTTATATATGTATTTTCATGTGTGGCCATGTGAATACCAAAACTTAATTAGATTTATCTTTCAATTCTTTTTGTACCTTTTCCGCTTTTAATTGTGCTAATTCAGTTTCTAATTCCGCATTTTTTGAATTGGCAAGTTGATTTTCTTTTCTTTTCTTAATCAAATCAATTACTAGAATTAACGCTAGTGGTAATCCTAAAACAACAATAATACCAATTGGCGATTGTAAAAAACTAGCAACACCACCAAGTCCTGCAATTCGTCCCCTATAAATTCCCACAACTTGGTTATAAGAAATGGGATCTTGATCAATTGAAGTATTATAATCCCCTTTCATTACAAAAGCAGAAGCATTTTTATCTTCTGTGGTTCCCTTCAAAAAAATTCTATGGGTTACAATTGAACCATCCTTTGCAACATAGGTAATAATATCTCCTTCTTTTAAAGTAGTAGGATCTACTTTTTTAATAAAAATTAAATCGTTTTTATTAAAAGCTCCACTAATAATATTTCCACTTTCATCTTTTTCAATTGTCATTGAATCTGATACAACAATTAATAGGGCAGTATCAAAAATCATTGGTACCTTGTCTGGATGAATCCATCCTTGAATAATGAATATCAAATTTAAAATAACCAATGGTAAAAATATAACCAATAATATAACCCCAATTATATTTAACACTCCAAATTTAGTTATATTTTGCTTTAATTGACTTTGTATTTTTTCAGACATCTTTCTTCCTTCCCGTTTGATTAAAAAACTTTATTATTTATTATAAATAAGATAATTTAATTTTTTAATTATACTATAAAACGTCTTTAAAGGTATACCTTTACGAATTTTTAAATGTATCATTAAAACATTAAATTTATATTAAAATTCATCTATTTTAACTAAATTATTGACTTTATTGGAAAAAAATGGTAAAATATTGTATAATCTAACCTTTATCATAAAGGTATAGATTTAAAATCTTTTAAATTATACAATATTTTTTAATTAAAATTATTGAAATTTTCTTATCATATAAAAATATGAAGATGAGTTCTTAAATATTCATTTTTTTAACCTTTTTATTTTAAAAAAATAAAAACCTTGTAAATTGTTTACAAGGTTTTTTGTTTTATGCGATACCGATATATTTAATTTGAAATGCAGGTTCTATTTTTTCTGTATCATTATTGAATTTTTCTTGATCAAAATCAATCCAAAATTTAACACCTAAATATTCAATAATAAATTGATTCTCTTCAAAATGACCATTACAATGTTTGATATACCAATTTTTGACTTCATTTATTAAATAACTTGAATCTGTATTTATCGCTTTTAAATATGTCGGATAATTAAAAATATAATAATTTTCTTTTGTTGTATCTAAATACTGATCCTTTTTTAAAAGACTATCTAACTCAATATTATAACCACCCACAATATATTTCGTATTATATGGTATTGGTAACAATACTAATTTTTTCATATTCTCTTCTTTTACTACCATTAAAGGCATTTCAAGTGCTATGGACATATTTTCAGTATATGAATATGCATAATAAATTTTTCCATTACTTTGAAAAGTTCTAAAAGAATAGGAAACTCTTGTTCCATCATCCTGTGTTGCAATGATAATCTTTTCTAAGGATTGAGTTCCCTCATCAATTGGTAAATAATCACTTCCTAATTTCGCACCCTTTTTTTCTTCTCGTTCGACCCTTCTTGTTTCGATGATTTGATCATTGGAATATCTTGCTAAATGGTTGGCCATAGCATCGCTTAAGACATACGGATCATTTTGAACAAATCTAACTAAAGAATTCGTTGAATCAGTTGAAATGCGAACATTTTCTAAATCGAAATGTATACTAGGTATATGATTTGGTAAAAGCATATGTTCTTTATACTCATTTGGAATCGTGATATCAACTCCATTTGTCATTGTAACATACTTATTTTTTAGAAGTGAACAACTGCTCATAACCAATGTCAAAGTAAATATTGATAGTATTGACAATATTTTTTTCATTTTAAAAATCCTTATCACTTTCATTTAATCCATATTTATCATAAAATTTTTGTTTAAATTCTAAAAATTTATTTTCCATAATGGAAAGTCTAATGTTTTTCATTAAATTTTCTAAAAATTGAATATTATGAATACTTATAAGTCTAGCACCTAATATTTCATTAGCTTTTACTAAATGTCTTAAATAAGCTCTTGTATAATTTTTACAAGTATAACAATCACATTCTTCATCAAGTGGCCTAAAATCATCTTCAAATTCTTGATTTTTAAGTATCATCCTTCCTTTTGATGTCATCGCGCAAGAATGCCTAGCAATTCTAGTTGGAAGTACACAATCAAACATATCAATACCTCTTTCTACTCCATCTAAAATAGCACCTGGTGAACCTACCCCCATCAAATATCTTGGTTTATTTGGGGGTAAATGAGGTGTTGTATAACTTAAAACTTTGTTTTGAATACTTTTAGGTTCACCTACACTTAATCCTCCAATAGAAAAACCATCAAACGGAAGTTTGGTTAATTCATTTGCACAATATTTTCTAATATCCTCAAAATCTCCTCCTTGAATTATGCCAAATAAGCCTTGTCTATCTTTATTTTGATGAGCCTCAAGACCTCTTTTCGCCCATCTAATTGTTCTTTCAACTGATTTTTCCATATAATCTCTCGTTGACGGATATGGTGGGCATTCGTCAAAACTCATCATAATATCACTGCCTAAACTATTTTGAATTTCTATTGCCAGTTCAGGTGAAAGAAAGAGTGGCTTACCACTTTTATGATGTTTAAAATAAACTCCTTCTTCTTTAATATCCCTAAGTTTAGCAAGAGAAAAAACTTGAAATCCGCCTGAATCTGTTAAAATTGACTGATCCCAATTCATAAACTTATGAAGTCCACCTGCTTTCTCAATTAATTTATGACCAGGTTGATTCCATAGATGATAGGTATTACCTAATATAATTTGCGCTCCCGTTGCCATCACCTCTTCTTTTGATAAGGCTTTAATAGTAGCTTGTGTTCCTACTGGCATAAAACAAGGCGTATCTATTATAGAATGGGGTGTTGTAATTTTTCCTACTCTTGCCATTGAATTCTCATCTTTTTTTATTAATTCATATTTTATTACCATTTTATTTCTCCAATAATTTATTACATTAAATCAATTATAACATGAAATAGCGATAATATCAAGTAATAAAAATTTATCTTTAAAGAAAAGTTATTTTGACAAAAACAACGAAAAAAGTATGAACTAATTTATGTTCATACAAATCGTTCATACTTTTATAACTTAAACCTATGGTAATACTGTTAAAATAATTTTAGAAACTTTGCTAGGATTACTCTTTAAAACGCAAGTAATTACAACCGTTCCTGCCCCTTTGGCTGTAACAGTTCCATAATTGCTAACTGTTGCAATTGAAGGGTTACTTGATGTGAATGTATAAGCAAGTCTCGATTGACTTGGGGCATCTCCACCTAAATATAGACATCTAGTATAACCAACATGAAGAGTGGTATCACCTTTTGCTCCACCATTTTGTGTAACCTCAGTACCTAAAGTTGCAGCACCATCAGGATCAGCAACAATATCAAAATCTGTAAGCATAAAAGTTTGTGTTGTAACTTTTCCTACCATATCAGTTACTGTGATTACATATTCACCTTTTCTCCAGAAGATAAAGTTATTTTCAACTGTTCCTGTTTCAACATTAGTTGAATTGAAAGGTTTATATCGATAAGTCATTGAATTCACTTTAATATTATCACCATATATAACCTTCATACCTGCATTTGTAATAGATCCTTCTAACATAGGAGTTTCTACAAAATAATCCCATTCAACTAAATATATCATTGGTGCTGTTTTATCAATGGCAAATCGATAAGTTTTTGTTTGATTTTTTCTATTATCACGAATAGTTATTTCATACTCACCTTCATCACTTAAATGTATTTGACCATAACTATCTTCTAAATATTCTCCAGTTGTTAAATTTCTTCCTCCAAATATCAAGTCATAATCGGGATCTCTTAAATAATCTATATCAGAAAATGAAACATTTCCATTATAATAGTATTTTCCAGTTTCTAGATTTGTATATATACGATTAGATGAAACAATCGAACGATCTACAAAAAGAGATACCCATTCTCTATCCATATATTGCATTTCTTCATTATAAGAATGATATACAAAGTATAAATGACCACCTATTTGATAAGTTAATGTTTCCCCATTCGCAATATATTTTTCCTCAATTATCGCTTCATAGGGTACTACACCAGGACATTCAACCCAAAGATCAAAATATCCACCACTAGTTTCTCCCGTTAAATCATTATATGTAACGGAAAAACCATTAGAAACAACTGAAATATAACTTTGATCTTCAACTATATTTACAACTTGTCCATTATCAAATGACAATGTCCATGGAGTAACTACTACATCACTACTAGCTTTAACCTTTGATACAGTATTTACTAAACCAAAGGTAACTAGTAATGCAAAAAACATTGTAAAAATTTTAACTATTTTTTTCATATTTTTTCTCCTTTACTCATATAATTTTATGGTAATACTGTTAAAATAATTTTAGAAACTTTACTTGGATTACTCTTTAATACACAAGTAATTTCAACAGTTCCAACTGATAATCCTGTAACTGTACCATATGCACTAACAGTTGCAATAGATGGATTACTAGATGTGAAAGTATAGTCTAATCTTGATTGGCTTGAAGCATTACCTCCTAAATATAAACATCTAGTATAGCCGACGTGAAGAATTGTTCCCCCTTTTGCTCCACCATTTTGTGTAACCTCAGTACCTAAAGTTGCAGCACCATCAGGATCAGCAACAATATCAAAATCTGTAAGCATAAAAGTTTGTGTTGTAACTTTTCCTACCATATCAGTTACTGTGATTACATATTCACCTTTTCTCCAGAAGATAAAGTTATTTTCAACTGTTCCTGTTTCAATATTAGTTGAATTAAATGGCTTGTATTGATAAGTCATTGAATTCACTTTAATATTATCACCATATATAACCTTCATACCAGCACTTGTAATAGTACCCGAAAGAACTGGTGTTTCAACCATATAATCCCATTTTACCAATTGAATAGTTGGGGCTGTTTTATCAATGGCAAATTGATATAATCTACTTTCATTTCTTCCTAAATCAGTAACTGTTACTTCGTATTCTCCCTCGTCTTCAATATAAAAATCAATTATAAATGCGCTTCCATAAATGGTCTTTAATTCATCTGTGGTCAAATTATGAACCTCAAAGCGTATGTCTTGATCGCCATAACGAACTCTATCATAATCACCAAACCAAACGGATTGATTATAATAATACTGACCAGGATTTAAACTTGTTACAATTCTATTTGTATTAATAATAGAACGATCTAAAAATAAGTAAAACCATTGATAGTCCCCTGAATCAGTAGGGTGAAATCTAAGTGTTATAGGACCACCTAAATTAAAAGTGATAGTTTGTCCATTTTGGATATATTGATCCATTGCATATGGATCGATTCCTTCCATATGTAATGATTCGCGAAAAACATCAAAATATCCACCAGTTGTATTTCCAGTTGTATCCAAATAGGTAACTGAAAAAGAATTTGCGACAACAGAACAAGACGTGTCGTCTTTCATAACATTTACTACATCTCCATTATCAAATGATAATGTCCATGGAGTAACTTGCACAATTGTGCTAGCTTTAGCATTTGTTACAGTGCAAAGTAGAAAACTTCCTACAAGCAATGTAAAAAAAGCAAAAAACAATCTCTTAACACTTTTCATATTCTCTCCTCCTTTTTCATATGATGTTGTGTATCTATATGAGTCAAAAGGGAAAATATGATTCGATTAGAATGCTCTTTGCTTCAAAAATCTATCTTATTACCTCAGTCAAATTTGCCCCCCCGAACTCAATTAAATTATACCTTATTTACCATTTTTTGTCAATGAATTCTTTAACTTTTTTAATATATTTATAAAATAGGTAAAAAATGCTTCTTTCTTTATGTAAGAAAATGTTAAAAAGGTAAATTCATTATAATATATTTGTTTTTTATGTAAGAAAAGCATTATTTTAAAAAAAGAAAAAAGAATAATTAGATATAAAAGAATTGAAATGATAAAATAAACGTAGACACAAAAAAAACGTGTTTACGTTTTTTCTTAT
>UQBM01000039.1 GCA_900539265.1 uncultured Mollicutes bacterium
GAATTGGGGATTCTTACATGAACACAATTGGGTACTTTTATTTTAACATTTATATTATGTTATACTTATTATATCAAAGATGTAAATAAAAGTTAATAAACTAACAAACCAAGTGTCCAAAAATTCAATATGAATTGGACACTTTTTTCATATTAAGTTGACACTTGAGAAAGTAGAATTGGACACTTTGTCATAGTGGAATTGGACACTTGAGCATTTTATGTTAAAATAGTGTCAAAAAATATAGTATAAGACCATATATGCAAAACTGCTTATAAGTAACCTATTTCTGGTTGCCTATAAGCTTTTTTTGTACAAAATACTCATAAAAGCTGCTATAAAAGCACACAGGAATGATGGATCAGTAGCATAGGGGGTACTTAAAATTGGACAGATGGCTACGTAGAAGCGGGGGCGCCAGTACCACAATAGTTTTTGGGATATCGAAAGGATAGGGGGAGGTCATAAATTTGGACACTATGCCTAAAAAGCGGGGCGCCAGCACCATGCGTATTATTATCAAAAGTATCAAATATCGAAATAAGACTTAGTATTAATAAATGTTTGTTTTTTTTTGTTTTTACATCAACAACATATTAGGTAGAACTTAGTGGTATATAAAATATAAATATACTTATATGAGATAAAAATATATAAAATTTATTGAAACATATACTATATATCCACCACGTGTTAATGTTTGTGAAATAGAATTTCTTTAGTAAAAAAGTTTAAATGTTAAATAAAAAAGCAGCCGATATAATCAGCATGCTTTATTATCTATTTTTCACTTTGTAAACAGAATTTTTTAGTAACTCCATATATTTCTTCGATACTCATTAATTCTAATATGGTTGTAGCTCCAATCATATTAATATGTTTAAACAGTTTACGTCTTGTTTCTCTACTAGGTAACCTATCATTATCATTTAAGAATTCACTCATATATTGCATTATTCCGATAACAACATTTTTACACATCGCATAGTCTCTTTCCATTAATCCTAACAATAAATCTTCATCTGAAAATAAAATTTTTGTATATTCATAATGATTAGGTCCATCTTCTTTATAACTCAAATAAGCAACCCACCATAAACGAGATATTCCATTTCTTAATAATCCTCTTCGATTAGGCTGACAAAAATATCTCTCCCTAATCTTATTGATATTACTTGAGTCTACTTCATCACTAGTAATCGCCCATCTTACAGCCATATAATCATAATATTTTTTATGTGCTAAATAAGCCCATAAGTAAGAATTGGTTGCCTGATATGGTGTTAAATTTTTCATAGATTCATAAAGCAAAATTGCATTATTATAATCTAATTTTGGTCCAACTAATAATGTAGCATCATTTATTTCTATATTTGATTCTATAAAATATTCTTCATTAGAAAAAAATTCATCTATCCAAACTTCTTCTTTTCTATATTTTTCATAGTTATTCTTAACATTTTCTAATAAGTTATCAAAACATACATCTCTAAAATATTTAATTTTCATGTTTTACTCCTTATCTTCGATATTATAGAATTTTTCTAATGATAGTAGACTAGCTTCAATGCCATTTTTAAAAATTAAATTAGCTATTGAATAACAACTATATTCAGTAGAATATAAATCTATATTCATTTTTTTCAATACTCGTTCAATGCTAGTCACCCATCTTTTATCCCTGTCTAACTCCGGATTATTCTTTATTTCATAAAGAGCTTCTATAACAGCTGGCATAACTATTGTTGTAGACAAATATAATCTTAAATCAGGGAATTCCCTTAGTTTTCTATATTCATCATATAAATCAGAATTTAAGTAAACATTAATTTTATCACTTGATAAATCCACATTAACTGGAGATGCTTCTTTTCTTTTATCTTCTTTAATCAATATAACAGAAGCTATTGGTCTTAAAGCATCATATGGTTTTAAATCAAAACTCAAAGTCTCAGCAAATCCTAATTTGTCTCCTTTTTGAATAGCTATAGGAAATGAAAAATATTGTTTATTATGTTCTTGAAAGTTAAAGTTTTCTATTTTCTCTAATGATGTTAAATAGGTGTTAATTTCCACTTTACTACCAAGTAATCCTTTATCAATGACTAGATCTAATTTGTTTTTATTAAAAGTATAGTATTTTCTAAATGATGTACTTCTACTAAAAACTTGAGATATAACAGCCAGCTTTCCTTGCTCTAATAATTTTTCTAAGCTTAAACATTTCAAATTGTATTGCAAAGTAATAATTATGTTGTCATTCTCTTCTCTTGGTCCATCTACAATTTCAATATTGAAAGAACAATCACAATAATCATCACTTCCAGCCACTAATATAGGATATGGATAATTTTTATCATTCAATTTCATATCCAACACCTCCCACCATAATAACTACTCTAGCATTTACATTTAAACATATAACATATGTATATACTTGTTCTTTTATCACATTATTAGCTACAAAATGATCTTTATTAATTTTAATAAATTTTCCATTATAATTATAACCGATAACATCTATTAAATCTTGAGAACCATCTTCACCAACTGACTTGAAATTCAAATAAACTTTTGAATAATTATTTCTAAATAAAGCAATAACTTTATATAATCCTCTTTCCGTACTTATAGGTATAAGTCTAATTGTAGAGTTTAATGGTTTTACTATTTCTTTTGGACCAGATGGTTGTTCAACAACCACATCATCTCCAATATTTATTTCTTTACCAGTTGTTGGAATTTCAGTATCAAATTCTTTTCCACTATCAGTGTTATTATGAACATCACCTTCAGTTCCTTCTCCAGTAGACATTTTACCTATCGTTGAACCTTTAGAAATTTCAGTTTTAACTTTTTTAACATTTTCGATTTCGACAGTTTCTGGTCGATATTTAGTATTATTTTTTGGACCTTTTTTGTTAACAAAATCTACATCGTCAGGTAAAAATGAACTAACTCCATCCGGATCAATTTCTTCAGGGCTTTCAATTTTGCATATTGATTCAATTGACTCCGTAATAAATTTAGAAAGTTTTCTCATAATCGAACGACCAGAAGGCATCTTATCATCGGGTAATAGCTTATAATCCCATTTATCATGTTTAGGAGGTTCCATTAATTTAAGCATATCATTCATAGCATCACCATTGACAAGTAATATTGCTTCATATGGTTTCATTTTTTTCATTGCTTTTTCGCATATCAGCATTCTTGTAGCACGTAAATACGCAATATTACGTGTATATTCATCTGATATTTTAACAAATAACTTAACGTCTTTATCTTTCAATATTTTTGTTTCAAAAATTTGATCCGGTTCTAAATAAGTGTCAACATAATATTTTACTCTCTTTAAAACATCATCTGTATCATCTAAATCAATTGCTTTATTAATTATGGACTTAATAGTATTTTTATTTATCTCTAAATCATCGATTCTAACAATCAATTTAGAATCTAATATTGCAATGAAAAAGTTCTTTACTATAGCAAGTTTTATATCATCTTTCCAGTTACTATTTTTTTTGAATCCTAAAATTATAATATCTGTACCATATTGATTTCTCTTAAAAATCTGAATATCTTCGCAATTATCATCTTCAAATATTGGTTTTCTATCTACAACATTATAATAAAATCCACAACCTTGAGTTTCCTTACCATTATTATTTAAATGCGTAACCAATGATGTAACGCCCTGGAATGCTTTACAATTGTCTTTTTTAGCATATGTATTATAAAAAACTGTTCGTAAACTAGAACATGCATATGGTGCGTTTTTACCAATACCAAAAGATCCTTGACTACCATTTGTTTTAAAAGAAACACCATTAGATCCTGTTAGTGCGTTCCACGCATCTGTTCTGGTCTTTGAACCAGCTAAACCTATAGTGTTATAATCACTTATTTTTAAAATTTCAATTGGTTCATCATTTAAGGTTCTAAACGCTTCATCTAAAAAGGAATTCAATTTTTGATCGTCATATGGATCCCAATAACTTTTACAACTTTGTAATGCATCCCTAAGACCTTTTATAGGATAAAAAGCACCACTAAATAAACTCATTAAATTAAATGTAACAATAACAGGTTCTTTTGATTTTGGATCTTTAGCATCTAAAGAATTTTGACATATTTCTCTTGCTAAATTATTATATAATTCCGCACCAGCAAATGTGGCAATACCACTATCATTAATTCCTTGTCTTTTTCCTCCATCTAAAATAGGAAATCTCCATTCAAATTTACGAGTTTGATCCATATGTTCCTCCTTTTACTTGCAATATACTTTTATTAAATCTTCTAACTTAATATAAATACCACAATTTTTTAAACGTTCTATTCTTTCGTAATATAACTTAGTAATAATTGCACTTTTTTCATCATTATTTATAGAATGATGTAATAAGTTATGGCACATTGGGCATAAGGATATTATATTGGCCTCAACGTCCAAACTATAGAAAAATTTACCTTGCATATTCATTGGTATTAAATGATGCGCTTCTGAATAGTTTTCACCATTTTGTCCTTTAAACGTCATATGATTACTATCAACTTCACATAAATATTTAGCTCTTTTTTTAGCATTAGCTCCTTTTTTAGGATCTCTCTTATTTTTAGTTACTTGTAAATCATTTACTAAAGGTAATGGTAAATCTATAGTATTTAAGATTTCATCAGGTTGTATATTATTTAATTCAGCTAAATAAATTGAATCATAAATATCCTCAAATACATTTTGTTCTTTTAAAACTTCAACCTTAGGTTCTTCGACAATTTTATAAATTTCGTCTTCTTTTACAATTAAATTATTTTCTAAAATATCTAAAAGTTCATATCCTTTACTGTCTATTATATATCTAGAAAATCCATATCTATCTTGTCCATTAGCTTTAATAAGTTTTAGTGAACAACATGTACTAACAAATCTATAAATAGCATTGGGAGTATACTCTCCAAAATCTTTATTTTTTCCATGGAATCCATATAATTTATGAACTTTTTTACATAATTCTATTCTTACTGTTTTATCACTAACTTTAGATTTAAACTTTTCATAACTATCTGGATAATTTATAATTTCTCCATACTCTAATCCTTCTCTTAATGTACATAAAATACAATTAAAAAACATACTAATATCAGAAATAGATTTAATAGCACGTAATCGTTGAATTAGGTACTCTTGCAAAGTTAGCCCGCTATTTACAAATTCTATAAAATTTCTTGTTAATTTATACACATTAGATGTTTTAGAAGCTTTTGTAATAAATTGCAATTCTTCTAAATTTCTTATATTATCCCTTGTAGTAGATGTAACAGAATTAGTATTTAATTTTAATATTTTTCTTGAAATATCCACATCTGTATATGAAATTTTTTTCGTATCAAGATAATATTTTACAAAGGGACTTACTCCAGAAATTATATTTCTAGTAATACTTTTAGCAGGTCTTAATCCGTCTTTAAATAGAAGAGTTGAATTATCATTATAAAATTTAATAAACTTTTTGTATTCTTTCATTATTCATCACCTTCAAAATACTTTTTTATGCTACTGGCAACTTCAAATGCAAGAATTGGTGGAACAGCATTACCAACTTGCTTATATTGGTGTTGTTTTGATCCTAGGAAAATATAATCATCAGGAAAGCTTTGTAATCTTGCCGCCTCTCTAACTGATATAATTCTATTTTCTTCATAATGAAAATAAGTTCTATGACCAGTATCGATTGTTTGACTTGGTTTAGATCTATCCATTCTTCTCAACAATGATGAATAATTTCTATCACCACGGATACTTTCTGGAATATCTTTAATCCCTCCACCTTCAGGAACATATGAAATAGCTAAAATTGTTTCTTTAGTATGTTTTGATTGTTCATGATTATAGACTTTTAACGAATTTTTTCTCATTTTTCTTTGATAATCAGAGATAGGTTTGCATCTGTATTTTGTATTATCTTCATGTAAATCTAAACGTGGTAAATCAGATATAGCTTCTTCACAATTGACTCTATAATTTAAATCTACTGGAAAATTAAAATCTCCCTTGACTTTGTCCTTCCTAATGCCAACGAAAAATACTCTTCTTCTATTTTGTGGAACACCATGTTCTGCAGCGCATAAAGTTTTGATAAATACTTTATACCCAGCTTCATTTGCTCTTTTAAATATATCGTCTTTTACAGCTCCACCGTTTAAATTTAAAATACCTGTTACATTTTCCATAACAAAGAAATAAGGATTTATAATTTTTAGGACTCTAAAATAATCACGACATAATTTGTTTCTTTCATCATCAATTATTCTTCTACCTGCCATGCTGAAACCTTGACAAGGCGGTCCTCCAACGATACCACATACATTATCTAAATCATAGTTCTTAAAGAAATTCTCATCTAATGTTGTTATATCTTTAACTAGTCCTACTTTATTTTTTCTATTATAATTAAAAGTTTCAATTGCTGGTTGCCAGAAATCAATTGCCAATACAGTGTCATATCCTGCGTTTTCAAATCCTAGCGATAAACCTCCAGCACCACTAAATAAATCAATAATCTTATTCTTCATCATCTAAAACCTCTATTATGCCCTTAGCTATGATTTGTGCTAACATTGGTGGAACAGCATTTCCAACTTGTCTTAATTGTTCACTTCTAGTTCCTGTAAAACGGAATTTATCAGGGAAACTTTGTATTCTTGCTGATTCTCTAACTGTAGGAACTCTATTATATATTGGATGAAAATATACATCATGACCAGTATCAATTGTAATTGATTGCCCTGTTCTATCTAATCTTCTCATATAATTAGAATGTCGATTATCTCTTTTGGAAGGGAACAACTCTTCTGGGACATCTTTCCAATTCCCTCCACTAGGAACAAAACTAATTCTTTTTTGAACAGCTATATTAGGATATTTTATAAAGTGATTATAAACTTTCCCTGTGCCATCATGCATTTTCGTTAAATAATCACTACTATAATTGATATCAATATCATAAATGGTTTCATTTTCTACAATACTGTTTTCAATTGCATATAAATCTCCTAATGCTTCATCAACAGTTGTTAATTTAGAAACTTTATATTTGTTAATCAACTCAAAATCAAATTTTCCAATTTCTTTTTTGATACCAACAAAAAAAGCTCTCATTCTTTTTTGTGGAACACCAAAATCAGCTGCATTTAGTACTTGATATGAAACATTATATCCTAAATCATCAAGCATATTGCATATGGTTTTTCTTGCAAAACCATCCTTTTGAGTTAATATTTGTCTAACGTTTTCAATCATTATAGCTTTAGGTGATATTTCTTTTACAAAACGAATAAATTGAAGAAACAATACATTACGTGGATCATCTTCTAGTCTTTTATTATGTCTGTTCAAAGCTGAAAATCCTTGACATGGAGGTCCACCGACTATAATATCAACTTTTTTAAATTTAGATTCTTCTACTGTTTGTTTTGTAATATCACAACAGATTACATTTGCATTTGGAAAATTCAATTTATATGTATCGCAAGCTGCTTGATTAAAATCAATTGCTCCTATAATGTTTACTCTATCTGTTTGAAAGTATCCTTGAGAAATTCCCCCACAACCACAAAACAAATCAATAATATTATATTTTCTTTTTTTCATAAATTCTCACCATTTAACTATAATTTTTATCTTATTATATCATATTTTGATAAAAAAAGAAAGAATATGACAAAACATTATAAAAAAAGGTATAAGCTTTTAAAAACTTACACCTAATTATTTACTTTCAATTTAAACAAAGAAACAAGCAATTTTATGTCAATTTCATATCATTAATTGCACATATTATTCCTTATATTAATTTCTATTCTTATAATATTTTTCTAATTGTTCAGTAGTTAAATCTTCTCTCATCTTATGTAATCTATCCACTGACATTCTTGCATTTTTCACAAGATCAATACCATTAAATAATTCTACTTTCTCAATCTTATTTATTTCATATGCTATTCCTAATAGTACTTCTCCTAATCCTTTACATAAATCCATTATGTAAATAATCGGGAATCTAAATCCATATAAATTAGCATGTGAATGATAATGACATTTTTTATAATATACTTCCAAATTTGATGCGTAATTTTTAATTTTTCTATCTTTATAAATCAATTGGTTTACAAGTTTTACAACATCTGAAAAGTTATAAGATTTCTTAATTCCTAGATATTCAAATTCAAATATGCTATCTAACCATCCATAGTTTAAGTATGCAATTTTATTTACATCTTTTCCATTCTTAAAATATGCTTTTTCAAATTCTTCTGGTAATTTAAATTCAGCATCAAAATGTACTTTATAATCATTAAATTTCATATATTCTACTATATCAGCATTTGAATAATTAAATGCTAAATAAGTTAGATACATTTCTATAATATTTCTTAATATTGGATATCCACTGTCTAATGCATCATAATCTATTACTGATAAAACAGCCCTTGATTTACCTAAAATGTTAGCTAAATAATAATTTAATGTATTACGTTTAACATCTCCATCAACAATTGTTTTAT
>UQBM01000040.1 GCA_900539265.1 uncultured Mollicutes bacterium
TATACAATAAAAATTATTTTATCGTTTTACTTGATTATTAATAGTTAGCCTCCTAATTTGTATAATTCTCTTTGCTTAAGGTTATTTTTTCCTTAATCATCATTATTATACACTATCTTATTAAAAAATAAAAGTCAGTTTGGTAGATATTTTTCTAATATAAGTATGCCATTTTGATATGTTAGGTATTTTTATGACTCATATTTTAAAATAGTTTTTTTAACCAGACTTATAACATGAGATATAATAAAAGAAATTGCCCCTACTCTTAATAAGCATTCAAAATTACTCAAAAAATTTATAATTGTTACATAATTGAAATAGTATCTTACATCTAATTTTGAGTAAAACCTATTTTCAAAATAGCTGAGAAGTGGTACCGCATTTATTAAAAAAAGTAACCCAATTATTATCGATATAATTTCAAATGTAACTTTCTGATTATTGCCAAAATTACTTTTTAAAAATATTATAGAAATAGTAATAAATACAATGCAGAATATCGCAATTTTAACAAAATTAATAATCGGAACAACAAAAACCTTATTATCACCACTTCTAGAAGGATAATAAAGTTTTAATAATAAATTTTGCATTAAAACTGTCAAAACATAAACGAAAAGATAAGTTAATGTAAAAATAAGACATACTATTAATAAGGTTTTAATAATATTGTTTAATTTTATATAGTATCTTTCATCAATTTTTTTATAACTATTTATATCACCATTTTGCATAAATATACCTCCCTTTATGTAATATTTATTATACCATAATATTATTAATTTTTCTTTTTTTACAATCATTATTTTTTAAAATAATATATAATATTATACTTTTATAATTAAAAATATACCTTATGATGAATCATAAGGTATATCCTAAATAAATAACTATTTATTTTCTTCTACTGTTAAACCAGTAGGTAATTGGTCTTTAAATTCTTGATAGTTTTCTGATTCTTTAAATTCTTTTGAAACAATAATCTTACTATTTGTTGCATTAACAGTAATTTTAGAACGTGAATTATCAAATCCCCAATATGTTGATTCTTTTGTTGTATCGTCTAAATATGCTCCTGCAAAATCAATAGTAACATTTTTAAGTGTTAAAGTAGAGCCTGTACCGCCAGTTGTCGTAATACGACCATATTTTAAACTAACATTTTCAAGTGTTGTATTACCTTCTTTTGTACTTAAATAAATACTACCCGCATATTTTGTTGTATCCATAGGTTCAATCTTAATATTTTTTAAAGTCGTATTTTTTCCTAATATTTCAATAACTTTATTCGGTTCTTTTTTGCATTGAAAATTGATACCATCAATTGTTGTATTATTACCAACGATTGTAACAAAATTTTGATTAGCCCATGCAGTATTTGGCGTTTCAACTGTACTCTTGATTGTAACATTTCCAATACCTTTTAGTGTTAAATTATTTGCTGTGATTAGAAAATAGAAACCTGTTTGATTTTCATATTGGGTAGTTTCATCGCGATCAATGCTATAGGTCCCACTCTTAAGTGCTAATGCTTCCCCATCTTTTTGATTTTGTAAAGCAGTTCTCAACTCAGTTGCATTACTAATGATTTTATCTGCCACAAAGATAGTATAAGTAAATTCTTGACCTTCATGAGTTATTTTTACTTCTTGATTACCAGTCTTATTCTTATCATAACCTGAAATCATATTAGACGTAACATCAACAAGATCTCCTTTTGACTCATCATCAAAAATAGTATTTACTTTTAATCCACTTAAATCAGTTCCTTTTAATACAACTAACTGATGATTTGTTACTTCAATACCAGTTATTTTGCGTTTTTTACATCCTGTTCCAATTGCAATTAAAGTAAAAAAACATAATGCACATAACAAAAATTTTTTCATAAATTTCCTCCTTCTTATAAAAATTATAAAAGTTCTATATTTTTATAAAACATTTTATTTCATCATTATTTTTTACACTTGAAATTAGAATATTCAAGAATATTTTTTCTAATTTTGGAAATTTTTTTGATTTATTCATTTTTGCATATCATAAGTTTTAGTTAAATAGATATTATTATTTTTTAAAACTATATTAAAACATAGATTTAATTTAAAAATTTTTAAAGTATTTTATGAAATTAATATACTTTCCTATTTTATATTTTTAAATTTTAAACTATTACCATAATTTATTATAAACTTTTATTTTTAATAAAAAAGGTTACTATTAATAGTAACCTAACTAAAATATTTTATTCCCTAATTAGCTAAACATCAGCATTATTTGTTAAATTTTCATCTCTAATAGTAGATATAATTATCTGCTTTTATATAATAATAATTTTATAATTTAATTTTAGATGAAAAGTATTTTTTTTAATATTGATAGACTCAAAATATTATAATTTATATCTTTATCTTATAAACTCCATTTTGATAGTTTTAAAAATGCATTTTTAGCCCCAGATAAATACAAAATATCATTTTCTTTAAAGATATAATTTGGTTCAATTAATTCAATAACATTGCCTTGATTTTCAATTGCAATAATATTCAAACCAAATTTAGCTCTTAAATCAATTTCAAGAACAGTCTTTCCTATAATATGATTGGGAATTTTTACTTTTGATATATTTATTTTTTCACTCAATTGAACAAAATCTAACATACTTGAAGTTTCTAATCTATTGGCAAGTCTTACTGCCATATCATGTTCGGGATATACAACTTCAGCACCAATTTTTTCCAAAATTTGTCCATGCTCCAAACTTGTTGCTTTTGCAATAATTTTTGGAATTCCCATTGAAACTAAATTAAGAGTCGTTAATAGTGATTTATCCATTTGCTCAGCAATACATACTACAACAACATCACAATTTTTTAATCCTGAATCAATTAGAGTTTGTTTCTCCAAATTTCTTACTACATATGCATTTTCAGTATATTCACGAATAATGGATACTTTATTTTCATCTTTATCTAAAGCTATTAAATCCTCTCCTGCCTCGGCTAATTCAATTGCCAATGAAAGACCAAATCTTCCAAGTCCTATTATTCCATATATTAGTTTTCCTTTTTTATTTGCCATCATTTTTCCTCTTTTCTATCCTATTGCAATGTTTCCTTCTGGATAATTGATATTTTCCCCTCTTGAAAAGTACCATAGTGATACAACTGTTAGCGGTCCAAGTCTTCCAATAAACATTACCATTATGGAAACGATTTTACTACCAACACTTAATGTCGGAGTAATTCCTGTTGATAGACCTACTGTACCAAATGCGCTTGTCATTTCAAATAATGCATCAAGTGTTGTAATATTTGAATCTAATATTACTAATAAATATGTTGAAATAAATACAACTGTTATTGCTAAAACAGTTATTACAGCTGCTTTTCTAAATGCATCTTTGGGAATTGCATATTTAAATCCTTTTTCATTCTTATTGGTTGCAGCAGATTTTATTCCTTTAAATAATACAAACGCTGTACTCGTTTTTATTCCTCCACCAGTTGACCCAGGTGAAGCCCCAATAAACATTAATGCTATCAACACTAATAAACCTGCTTTTGACCATGTACCTAATGGATAAGTTGAAAATCCTGCTGTTCTAGCTGATACACTATGAAAAAAAGCACCTAGCCATGTAACATCTTCCGTTAATTTTATCAATATTGTACCTACAATAATTAATACAAAACTAACTGTTAAAACTACTTTTGTATGCATTGAAAATTTTTTCCAATTAAATTTTTTAATAACTATTTCCTTTATAACCAAAAATCCAATTCCACCAAAAATAATTAATCCACAAGTTACTAAATTTAATAATATATTATCTTGGTAAGGTATCAAGTTTTGATAATTTCCTAATATATCAAAGCCTGAATTATTAAATGCTGCAACTGAATGAAATAAACTTATTCCTATTGCTTTACCTATAGGATAATCTTGTACAAATACAATAAAATTTAAAATTGCTCCAATAAGTTCTATTGTTAAAGTAGTTATAAAAATGTCTCTGATAAAAGTAATTACACCTTTACCTGACTCTAAATTCATTGCTTCATGAATTAAACTACGACTTTTTAAATTCATTTTTTTCCCCATTAAAAGAATTACACCAGCGCCTACTGCAGTAACACCTAACCCACCTATTTGAATTAAAATCGCTAAGATAAATTGTCCAATTGGAGTGAAAGTATCTCCTGCATCTACTGCAATTAATCCTGTAACACACACAGCACTAGTTGCAGTATATAATGAATCAATATAATTAAGTTTTACCCCTTCCTTTACACTAAAAGGCATCATTAAAAGTATTGATCCTAATAGTATTACAAATGCAAATCCAAAGACAATAATTCTAGCTGGTGGTTGTTTTTTTATAAATTTCCGCATTTTATCAACTCCATAAGTTACTCATATTCTATATATTTTTTATAACAATTTGTTCAATAATTTCTGCTGCATAAGCACACAAATTACAACAATTTTCTAAACTTTCATATATTTCTTTATAGCCAATAAGCATCTTATATTCCAAATTTGATGTAAATAAATTATGAATTGCGTCTATATAAACAGTATTCGCTTCACTTTCAATTGATAACACATCTATGAGTAATTCATATAACTTTTCTGATTTTTTAAAATTTCTCAAATCATATATTGATGCTTTTAATGACTTTATACAACGATTTACAATTTTTACTAACTGATATGCATTTGGCGGTGTCTTATCAACACTATACATATAGTAATCCTTAACTACTTCATATAATGCATCAGTTATATTATCAATTAATTGTACAAGATGAAGAATATCTTCTTGTTCAAGAATAGTAATAAACTCACTTGAAAGTTTATTTAAGATTTCATAATGAAGTTTATCAGTTTGATGTTCGATTTTATGAATCCTATCCTTTTCAATTTCTAATTTTATATTGTTAAAATTACAAATTAAATTTTCTAATAAGTCAGCTACATTTGCTAAATTATCTGCTTTTTCTTCTAAAAGTTTAAAATAATCATTTCTACTTTTTGCCATTTTTTCTCCTTATGAAAATATTGACAAAAATAATTTTGCCATTCCGAATCCCAACAATCCACATCCAGGAAACGTAAATATCCATGTAAATACTAAATCTTTAACAACACTCCATTTGACATTACTTAATCTTTTTGCTGCACCTACACCCATCATTGCAGTTGTTTTAGTATGCGTTGTACTTACTGGAATACCGATTAAAGATGATAAAAATAAACATAATGTTGCTGATAAATCAGCTGCAAATCCTTGATATGGTTTTAATTTTACCATGTCCATACCAACTGATTTAATAATTCTATATCCACCAATTGATGTTCCAAGTCCCATCACTACGGAGCATAAAATAATTAACCAAATTGGAACTACGAAACTTGTTGCAACTGTCTGCCCGCTAGCAAAAGCTGCTCCTAATAAAAAGATTGCCATAAATTTTTGACCATCTTGTGCGCCATGCATAAATGCCATTGAAGCTCCACTAACTATTTGTGCCCCTTGAAAATATTTACTATATTTCTTACGATTTTTATCTTTAAATAAAAAAACTGTTAATTTTGCAAACAAATAACCAAGTCCAAATCCTAATAACGTTGATAATAATAATCCCACTATTACTTTAAGCCATTCAGCACCATTTACACCTGAAAAACTATCGTTGATAGCAACTGCTGCTCCTGTAAGGCCCGCAATTAAAGCATGACTTTCACTTGTTGGAATACCAAATTTCCATGCTACAGTCGCCCATATAACAATAGCGGCCATCGCAGCACATAATGCAATAATTGAACTTTTTGCATCTTCACCAAAATCAACCATATTATAAATAGTCATTGCTACAGATGCATTAATTGCTGTCATTATAAATACACCTAATAAATTAAAAACAGCCGCCATTACAATGGCTTTTCTAATCCCAATAGCTTTTGTTGACACACAAGTTGCAATAGCATTGGGTGCATCAGTCCAACCATTAACTAAGATTACTCCTAAAGTTAAAATGGTTGAAACTAATAATAATGGATTTTGAAATGCTTGACTAAAAAATTCCACAAAAGACATAATATTTTTTCTTAAATAAATTTAGTCATTATACTAAACCTATCTTCTTCCTATATTTTTATATCAAATATAATAAAAATGAAGTATTATAACTGATTTACTTTATACATTATATCATAAATGCAATAAATTTTATTACATTTGTGGTTAAGATTTGGTAAAGATTAAAGTAACCAATTGTAATTAGCATTATTTATTCATATTGATGCGATATCCTACCCCAAGTTCATTAATAATATAACTTTCTTCTCCTGGATTAATTCCTAACTTTTTTCTAATGTTTGCCATATTAACTTGGAGTTTTTTTATACTTCCTTCATCTTTGAACCCCCAAATCTCTCTTACAATAGTCGAATATGTTAATAATTTTCCCGATGATTTCGATAACAAAGATAGTATATTATACTCTGTTTGAGTTAATTTAATTTCATTTTCATTTAAAAATACTTGTCTTGTATCATAATCAATAGTTAATTTATCTAATACAAATTTTCCTTCTAATCTTAATCGCGCATTGAGTATAAAAGAGTTACCTCTTAATACTGTTCTTATACGAGCCATTAATTCTACTGAACTAAAGGGTTTTGTAACATAATCATTAGCACCTGAATCTAAGGCTAATACTTTATCTGTATCATCACTTCTAGCCGATAAAATAATTATGGGAGTTATACTATTTTTTCTTATTTCTTTTAAAAAATCCATACCATCTCGATCTGGTAACCCTAAATCTAAAATAACTAAATCAGGATTATATGAGTAAAACATCGTAAATGCTTCTGAACACTTTTTAGCAATTATTGAGTAATAACCTTCTAATTCTAATATGGTATTAATAAAATTCCTAATATTTTCATCATCTTCAACTAATAGTATTTTAAATTTATTATTCGACATCACTTGCCTCCTCTTTCTCTAATACAAAAGAAAATGTTACTCCTTTATCACTATTATTGGTTGCGTAAATTTCCCCACCATGCGCTTTTATAATAGTCTCACATACAGATAAACCAATTCCAGAATTATGCTTACTACTATCTGGAATTTTTTCATCCGTATCATAATATCCTGTAAAAATTTTACTAATTTTATCATCTGAAATTCCACAACCATCATCAATTACATTGAAAATTACCTTATTACCTTGAAGTAATATTTTAAGAACTAATTTTGTCATATTTTTGGCATGTAAAATTGCATTCTCCAATAAATTTAATAATACCTGTTCAATTAAGATTGCATCCATTGGAATAATAATGATACTATCTGGTGTTATCAAATCTAATTGATGATTAGGATATCTTTTCTTAAATTTTAAAATTACAGAATCGATCAATTCGTCTAAAACAATTGGTGTTTTAATTATCTTAACTTGACCTGCATTGATTCTTGTTATGGATAATATATTTTCTACCATTCTTACTAACCATTCGGAATCTTCTTTAATTCCTTTTAATATTTTTTCTTCTTGCTCTTTTGAAAAATTGCTTCTATTATCTAAAAGAGTAGTTGTTGAACCATATATATTAGTTAAAGGGGTTCTTAAGTCGTGTGATATTGCACGTAATAAATTTGCTTTTGTTCTTTCCTTTTCATTTTCAATTTTCATTAATTCCTGATGTTTAATTTTAGTTGTGATAGTGGATGTCAAAAAGGCAATTATTATCATTACTATAGCAGAAATGATATTGACTGGAGTTCCAAAATCAAAGGCAAAATATGGAAAAGTAAAGGCAAAATTTATTGCAAGCATTGATATAATACTCGATATGATTCCATATAAATATCCATCAGTTAATAATGAAATGAGGAAAACCGCAAATACAAATAGTGTAGTTATATGTTCTTCGACTTTAAAAACATTTTGAAATAAAACACTTATAACAAATGATATTGCTAATATGATTATTGATGTCAATACATTCTTAATTATTTTACATTTTTTCACAACTTCACCTCTATTATGTATTGATAGTCTTTAAAAGGAAAAATTATTTTTTAATTATATTCTACTTATTATTTAATCAATTACTAAAACATAATTTTCTTATTACTAAATAGTTTCTTTTTAAGAAATTTATTCTCAATTTTAAATAATACCAATTAATTATCATAAATATTACATACTTTTTCTATAACTATTTAGCAAATCAAACTTATTGCAAATAATTATATCATATTCTCATATATTTTTCTACTCATTTATCTTAACCATTTGTAACTTATTTTTGAAAAATAAAACAGATTTTAGTTTGTGACTATATCGTATATTCATAACAACTTAAAGTTACATTGATACTGAAAAAATAAATTTTTTCACTTCACCAATTTAACTAAAATAAATTATAAAAATAAAAAATGTCTTATATGAACTTGTTCGGTAAAAACGGACAAGTTAAAAAAAGACACTATTAAGAGTTAACT
>UQBM01000041.1 GCA_900539265.1 uncultured Mollicutes bacterium
ATTGGGGATTCTTACATGAACACAATTGGGTACTTTTATTTTAACATTTATAGATTTCCGGAAATGCTCCGTGAAAGAAAGTGCAAGGCTGCAATCGGCGGTAAAAAATGAGCTGAAGAAGGCAGAAAGCAGGCTATCGGAAATAGAGAGAATAATCGTCAAACTCTATGAAGAAAAAGTGTGCGGCAGAATGCCTGAAGAGCGGTTTGAACTTCTTGCCAAGAATTACGAAACCGAACAAGCAGAGCTGAAACAAAAAACAGAAGCATTGAAGTTGAGTCTTGCAGCAAAAGAGGAAAGTGACAGCAGTCTTGCAAAGTTCATTTCATTGGTACGAAGTTATACCGATGTAAAGGAACTGACGCCCGAAATTCTGAATAGTTTTATAGATAAGATTTACATTGGACGACCTGAGAGGATAGACGGACAAAGAGTACAGGAAGTAAAGATTATCTATAAATTGGTAGGCGCGGTGAATATACCGCAGTAGCAAAAAATTTCCTTGGGGACAAAAATCCCCAAGGATAATTAGCACAAGTAAATATGAAAACTATAGCACGTTTTGATATCCCTAGAACTTATTCCGGTGAACTTGTAGATGTCACTATATCAGATATAAATGAAGATTATGGAAAAGAAGTTGCTAATACATTTGTCAATCTTTCTTATACAAAATTAAAAACTGTATTAGCAAATCTTAATTTGACATATGATGATTTAAAATTAACTTATACAAAATAATTTAAAGTAAAAAATGGTTCACAACTTTCTTATTGTGTGTCCGCCTGTTAAAAAAGACAAGTAAAAAGAGTTACTTAAAAGTTAACATTTTTGAAATAAACCTCAAAAATTGAATATTTTATAAGAATAAAATAAAACTATAGGATTGAGTTCTGTTCAATAAGATTCAGTCCTTTTATTATGCTCTTAATTGTTTGTAGATTAATATTTTAAATACAAATAGTTTTTATTTTCATATAACAATATTAAATAATTTTCAATAGTTTGATAGATTATTGATTAGAAGAAGTTATATATAGAATGGCTTTTTTAAAAAATAGTTACTAAAATTATTTAATAATTTGAAATATGTAAAAAAATAAATTATAATTGTATAAAATAATATATTTAGTAATATGGGGGTAGTATAATTGATGATTGAAAACTATAAAGAAATCAAAAAAAGAGTAATAGAAGTTTTACATACCAAAACCGAAATTGAAAATAGGGAATCAATTCCACAAGATAATAGTGTTTTTTCATATAATAATGGGATAAAAAGTTATGTAGGAGCACTTTTTATCGATATTATAGATTCAACTACACTTTTCAAAGAAGTAGAAAAAGAACTTTTAGCAAGAATTTTAAGAGCATTTTTTAGGGAAATTATTATAATTCTAAAAAGTAATAATAACTACAGACAAATAGGAATTCGTGGTGATTGTATATATGCAATCTATTCAGCTCCAACCGCAGAAGAATTGAGTGATATTTTAATTAATGCAATTGAAATAAATACTTTTCAAAAGATGTTTCAAAAAATATTAGAACAGAATCATTTTACTACTTTTAAAATTGGTATTGGATTGGGTGCTTCTGAAAATTTAATTATTAGAGCAGGAAAAAAGAAAAGTGGAATTAATGATAATATTTGGATTGGTGATGCAGTAGTTGATGCTTCAAAATTATCATCTGAGGCAGGAAGAAATAATCATGATGTAATAGCAATAGATTCAAATTTTTATAAAAAAATTAAATATTTAAAATGCAACGAAAATGAACAATATCAAAAGTATTTTAAAGAAGACTATTCTTCTAAATTAGGAGAATCAATATATACATGTGATATGATCATTTGTGATTTCAACGATTGGATAGAAAAGGGAATGAAATAATTATAAAATAAGAGTTAATGTAGATTTAGCAACATTGTGCGATTTTATATTAAAATATGTTATATTGATGCACTATTTGAAATAGTGGTGAAATTTACTGAAGAAAAAGAGAAGTTTAAATCATATACAAATAATAATCTAATTAGTATTGCGTATAGTAGTTCTCGTGTCGGTGGAAACACTAGCGGTGGAAAGGTAAGTTCATTGGCATTAGTTGGAATAATTAATGATGGTAAAACAATTATTTTTTAAAATGATAATGGAGTAGTGATTTAATCAAGATGTTTAAAATTAAAAGAATTCAAATAGATGATATTGAAAAAATAGTATTTCTTGTAAAAAAATTATTTACAAACACTCCTATTGATAAATTAAGGAATGAACTTATACAGGATTTAGTGAAAAAAGATATTGCAATTTTTGTTTGTTATTTAAAAAATGAAATTATTGCTTTTGCTCAATGTCAATTGCGATATGACTATGTTGAAGGCACAAATAGTAGTCCTGTTGGTTATCTAGAAGGAATTTATGTCGAGCCTATGTATCGTAAACAAGGAATAGCAAAAAAATTACTAGAAGAATGTGAAAAATGGTCACTTAAAAAAGGATGTACTGAATTTGCAAGTGATTGTGAGTTAAATAATAGTATTAGTTTTAATTTTCATTTAAGTGTTGGATTTGAGGAAGCTAATAGAATAATTTGTTTTAGAAAGAAATTATAAATAATTGATTTATATATTTTAAGTTCATAATCCTTAATATAAAAATTGTTTGTAAACTTTGTATATGGTTGTAATTATTTATGGAGATAGAAAAATTTATCAAATATAAAAATAATGATGATATATTAGAAATAAGATAAAGAATTTGTAAATATAATATAAATATGATACAATTATTACATTGTAACTGAATTAGAAGGAAATATTTTTATTATGGAAATTTTTTGGTGTATAGTTTTACTTGTTTTAGGGCTTATAATTATTATTAAATGTGGAGATTGGTTTGTTGATGCAGCGAGTTGGTTTGCAGAAATATCTGGTATTCCTAAGTTAATAGTTGGTGCAACTATCGTTAGCCTTGCAACTACACTTCCTGAATTATTAGTTTCATTATTTGCCGCAATATCTGCTAAAACACAAGGTAATCCAGAGTTAGTTGATATGGCTATTGGTAATGCAGTAGGTAGTGTTACTGCTAATACTGGTTTGATTTTAGCGATTGCTCTAATTTGTATACCTACAGTTATAAAAAGAAGTGAATATGCTTTAAAGTCAATTTTACTTATTTGTGCCTCATTGGTTATTGCTTTATTTGGAAAATTTTTTAATGGTGTTGGTATTTTAGCAAGCATTTGTTTATTAATAATTTTTATAATAGCAATGAGTGAAAATATTTTTATGGCAATTAAAAATACTAAGAAAGAAAGAGAATTACATCTTGAAGATATAACAAAAAAAATACCAGAAAAATCTAGAAAAAATATTTTTATTAATGTTTTAAAGTTTATAACGGGAGCAATTGGTATAGTAGTAGGGGCTGAACTTTTAAAAAATAATGGACAAACATTAGCTGAAATGTGTGGAGTACCTACAAGAATAATATCTGTCACTATAATTGCAATAGGAACATCATTACCAGAATTTGTGACTACAATTACAGCAATTATTAAAAAACAAGCATCACTTTCAGCTGGTAATATTATTGGTGCTAATATTATAGATTTAACTTTAATATTACCAATTTGTTCTCTAATTTATGGTGGAACTTTACCAATGACTGGAGCGGTTTCCACAATTGATCTTCCAGCTTGTTTTATAGTAACCATTGTTGCTCTTATCCCCACTTTAATTACAAGAAAATTTTCAAAGATACAGGGTATTATTCTTTTAATATTGTATGTTTGTTATGTTATTTTAACATCAGTAATTTAGTAAAAGTTGAAAAAAAAAAGAATTAATGTTATAATATGGCTAAGAAAGTAGGATAATGATATGGTCAAATTAAATAATCAATGGGATGAACTATTATATGAAGAATTTAAAAAAGAATATTATTTAAAATTAAGAGAATTTTTAAAAGTCGAATATGCAAATTATCGTATTTTTCCTTCAATGTATGATATTTTTAATGCTTTGAAATATACTGACTATAAAGATGTAAAAGTAGTAATATTAGGTCAAGATCCATATCATGAGATTGGTCAAGCTCATGGGTTATGCTTTTCAGTTTTAGATAATGTTCCATTACCAGCATCTTTAAAAAATATTTTTAAAGAATTAACAACTGATTTAAATATTCCATATCCTAAAACAGGCAATTTAACTAAATGGGCTAAGCAAGGCGTTTTACTTCTAAATACGGTACTAACTGTTCGAGAACATTATGCAAATAGTCATAAAAATAAAGGATGGGAAATTTTTACAAATCATGTAATTGAATTGCTAAATCAAAGAGATGAATCTATTGTATTTGTTTTGTGGGGAAATGATGCAAAACAAAAAAAGTCCTTAATTACTAATCCTAAACATGTTATATTAACTGCATCACATCCTAGTCCTCTTTCAGCATTTAATGGTTTTTTTGGTTGTAGACATTTTTCTAAAATTAATGAGATTTTGCTGAAAAATCATCAGTTACCAATTGATTGGTCATTATAAGAGGGTATATTGTGAATAATGATATTATTACAGAATTATTAATGTGTGAGGATCTTGGTAGTAAAAGACTTTTAACCTTTAATGAAGAACAAACTATTTTTGAATTATTGAAAAATGATAATAATCTTCGAGAAGATGTTCAAACAATAATGATAAAGGCTAATATTAAATTGGTATATAGTATTGCAAAAAAATATTATCCTGTTAGTACACTTTCAAACGATGATATAATTCAACTTGGAATGATTGGTCTTTCAAAAGCAGTTGATCACTTTGATTATCAAAAAGGTATTAAGTTTGCTTCATATGCTAGTTATTGGATTAAACAAAGTATTAGTAAAGGTATCCAAAAGGCATTATGTAATATCGAACAACCTACTAATGCAACTGAATTAAAAAAACAATTTTTTGAAACTGAAGAAGAAATGGTATCATCATTAAAAAGAAACGTAAGTTTTGAAGAGGTTGCAACCAAAATGGGGGTAAAACCTTCCGAATTAAGAATGTTGTTTAACATATCTAATGTAGCATCATTGGATAAGATTCTTGATTTTGATAAGGAAACTAGTGGCATTGAAAGTATTAAAGACAATGAGGACACACCTCAAGAAGCGGTTTTAAATGATGAAAAAAATGAATTAATTATTTTGGCTCTTAATTCCTTACCTTTAAGAGAAAGACAAATCATTAAATATCGTTATGGTTATGATGATGGTGCATTTCATTCTTTTAGTGAAGTTGCTAGCAAATTTTCAATATCAAGGCAAAGAGCTCAAATAATAGAAAAAGTAGCTATAAATAAAATGAAAGAATTTATTAAAAAAGTAGAATGATAAAATTATAATATGAACTAAATGGAAGTATCTTGTTTTAGTTAATATAATTAAAAAATTACTTAAAAAGTTTGATTTTGGGATTTTTTCAAGGTCAAACTTTTTTATCGTTTAAGCCTTTTTAACTTATTAACAAAAATTTATGTAGTATGTTTATTCTACTGATAAATTTAGTAAAAGTTTCAATATTTTTACAAAAAGTTTTTTTTCTTGGAATTTATTTCTCAATATGATATAATAATAAAATGATTATAGAAGGAATTGAAACATAAGAAATAATAAATTTATCTAATAGGCAGGAAAAAATATGAAAAAAATTTTCAAGTTTCTTTTTAGCAGAATGACAATAACAGCAACAATTATTATTTTGCAAGTATTACTTATTATTTATGGTTTACTATATTTAGATTCACTTTTTATTTGGATGCCAATTATAACTAAAACCATTGAAATAGCATTAATTATTGATTTGGTAAATCGTGATATGCATGCAGATTTAAAAATGCCATGGCTTGTAGTAATCATGCTTGTGCCAATTGCAGGAATAATTATTTATTTATTATTTTCAAGAAATGTTGTTCGAAAAAAATATATCAAATTTTATGAAAAATTATTCATTGATTTACAAAACACTATAAAAAATTATGAAGTAGATGATACTAAATTGGGAGATTATCAAGGACAATCTAGATATATTTATAATACTTGTAATAGTGGTTTATTTCAAAATACAACAACTAAATACTTTAATTGTGGTGAAAAATTTTTTCCAAACTACATACAAGATTTAAAAAAAGCTGAACATTTTATTTTTCTTGAATATTTTATCATTGAAAAAGGATTAATGTTAGATACTATTCTTGAAATCTTAAGAGAAAAAGTTAAAGATGGTGTAGAAGTTAGAATTATGTATGATGATATTGGAACAATTTCTAAAGTTCACACTAATTTTTATAAAGAAATTCGTGCAATGGGTATTCACTGTGTTAAATTTGGACCTTTTTTACCTTTTGTTACAGCTGTTCATAATAATCGTGATCATAGAAAAATAACAATTATTGATGGTAAAATAGGGTATGTTGGTGGAATTAACTTTGCTGATGAATATATTAACATTGTTGAAAAGTATGGTTATTGGAAAGATTCAACTATTCGTCTTGAAGGTGACGCCGTAAGACAATTAACTGTTTTTTTCTTACAACTTTTTGATTTACAAATTAGAAAAGAAGAAGATTATGGAAAATACACAAATATTGAAATAGATAAATATCAATCTAATGGTTATATTCAACCATATTGTGATGGACCAAATCCTATATTTCCTGATTTGATAGGTGAAAATGTTTATTTAAATATGATTAATCAAGCAAAGAAGAGTATTTTTATTGCTACGCCATATTTAATAATAGATTCGCTAACAAAGAATGCACTTATTATGGCTGCTAAACGTGGAGTTGATGTAAAAATATTTACACCACATATACCTGATAAAAAAATCATTTTTATCTTAACAAGATCTAATTATAAAGATTTATTAAAACAAGGGGTAAAAATATATGAATATAAATTGGGTTTTCTACATACTAAAAATTTTTTAGTCGATGATGAAATTGCAGTGGTAGGAACCATTAATTTGGATTATCGTAGTTTAGTACACCATTATGAATGTGGTATATGGATGTATAATACTGAATCCATTGTAGAAATTAAAGAAGATTTTGAGGAGATTATGAAAGAATCAATCAATATAAATCCAAAAGAATTCAAATTAAAGTGGTATGAAATTATAATTTCCAGAATTATAAGTATTTTTTCACCACTAATGTAGGAGGAAAAAATGGATTGGAATAAAGTTTTAGAATTTATATCAAATTTATGGAATAATGTCTTCATAAAAGTTTTAGTTAGTACTTTAGTATTTATTTTATTATGGTGGCTATCTTCAGTGATAGTTAATAAAACTAAAAAAAGAGCCTTAAAAAGAGGTAAAACTGATAAATTAATTACTATAGTAATTTTTAATTGTATATTATGGGGAATTAGAATTTTTCTTATCATTGTCTATGCAAGTGTTGTTGGAATCGACACAGCAGGATTAGCTGCTTTAGTAGCATCAGCAGGCGTGGCGATTGGCCTTGCTATTCAAGGTTCTCTTTCTAATTTGGCCGGTGGTATCGTACTTATTCTTACAAGACCATTTAAATTGGATGATTATATAGAGGCAAGTGGTGTGAGTGGCACTGTTGAAGAGATTAAGATATTTCATACCAATTTGGTCACACCTGATAATAAAGTTATAATGATACCCAATGGTGTTTTAGCTAATGATATAATTACAAATTATTCTAGAAAGGAACTTCGTAGGGTTGATTTAGAATTTTCCATTTCTTATGATGATAATGTGAATAATGCAATTAATATTATTGAGGAAGTTTGTTCTTCACATAATTTAGTATTAAAAGATCCTATTCCTTTTGTAAAAGAGAGTGCCCAAACCGCTAATTCTGTTAAAATTGTTGCTAGAGTTTGGGTAAAAAATGAAGATTATTGGACAGTTCATTTTGATTTAAAAAAAG
>UQBM01000042.1 GCA_900539265.1 uncultured Mollicutes bacterium
ATAATAAAAACGCAGACACGTTTCTTTTGTGTCTACGTTTATTTTATCATTTCAATCATACGATTACGTTCTTAATTTCATTTTACTATAAAATTATAATATGGTAGGGCTAGATAGATTCGAACTATCGAATGACGGAGTCAAAGTCCGTTGCCTTACCGCTTGGCTATAGCCCTATGATTAAAAATGGTGGGAGGGGACGGATTCGAACCATCGAACTCGGAGAGAGCGGATTTACAGTCCGCCGCGTTTAGCCACTTCGCTACCCTCCCTACTCTAACAATGTTTAAAAGACATTGCTAGAGTATTATACTACATTTTTTAGTAATTGTAAACTATTATGATAAATTATTTTCCTCTTCTTCATTTAATGGCTTTGTGAAGAGTTGTTTTTTAATAATCCTTTTTTCTCTTTTTAAAAACTTCTTAAAAAAAGTGGCTAATTTTTTAGAATAAATAAGTGGCTTTATTAACTTTATTATGAGTTTTAGTACTCTTTTTAATACTAAAAAAATAGTATGAATTACCTTTCTAAAATACCTTTTTAATAATTTTTCATAAATAAAATAACCACTATAAACAAAGGCAATAAAATATATAGATACATATCCACTCATTAATTTATAACTAAAAACAAATGATATATATATTTGTAAAAGCCAAAAAGTTACCTGAACAATTATTTTTATTGCTTTCTTTTTAAATTTTTTACAAATAATAGTAACAATATCTAATGTTGAAAAAAGATATATTCCAAAAGCCACTAAATAAAGAAGGATATATAACTCTTCTTTAATTGTGTACATTATTTAAATACTTTACCAAAAAAACCTGTCTTTTCTTTTTTTGTCGCTTCAATATATTGAATTAAATTAATAGTTCCACTAATCCAAAGATTCCCATTGTCCACATCAAGCTGTTGCATTTCTAATTCCTTGCCTTTAACAAACAGCATTCCAAGTTTTGTATCAATTAAAAACTCTTCATTATTCAAACTTTCAATTTTTTTAATTCCTGAAATCTCTAATCTTTTCCGATCTTTTAAAACTATATTTTGACCCGTTACTTGACTTGTTATATCATTATTCATATTATCTTTCCCCCTGTATGTTATTATATATGCGAATAATGAATAAATTAGTAGTAAATTTTTACTTATTTTAAAAAAATATGATATAATAAATATATGTATAATAATTATTGGAGGAACCTTATGGAAGATACTCGTTTGACAGAACAAGAAATTGTGCGTCGTAATAAAATGCAAGAATTAATAGATAAAGGAATTGATCCCTTTGGACAACGCTTTGAAAGAACAGCTTCGACTCAATCTATTAAAAATGCATATTTGAATCACACTAAAGAAGAATTAGAACAAATGCATATCCAAGTAAAACTTGCTGGACGAATTATGACTAAACGCCGTCAAGGTAAAATTGGTTTTATGCATATTCAAGACCGCTATGGACAATTACAAATTTTCTTAAGATATGATACTTTAGGTGATGAACAATATGAATTATTTAAGGTTGCAGACATTGGTGATATTGTTGGCATTGAAGGCGAAGTGATGAAAACTCAAACTGGTGAACTAAGTGTGAGAGCTTTTATATATACTCATCTTACCAAAGCCTTAAGACCACTTCCTGAAAAATTTCATGGACTGCAAGATAAAGAAGAAGCTCGTCGTAAAAGATATCTTGATTTAATTATGAATGATGAAGCAAGAAGAATTGCTTTTGCTAGACCAAAAATTATTCGCGGTATTCAACATTATCTTGACTCTTTAGATTTTGTTGAAGTAGAAACACCCGTTTTAAATCCCATATTAGGTGGAGCAGCAGCTCGCCCTTTTGTTACGCATCATAATGCCCTTGATATGGATTTTTACTTAAGAATTGCCACTGAACTTCATTTAAAACGTCTAATTATTGGTGGTATGGAAAAAGTTTATGAAATTGGTAGACTTTTTAGAAATGAAGGAATGGATGCGACTCATAATCCCGAATTTACAACTGTAGAAATTTATCAAGCATATGGCGATTTATCTGATATGATGAAGCTTGTAGAAGAATTATTTAGTACCCTCGCAACGAATCTTCTTGGTACAACAGAAATTACTTATTGCGATAAAGAAATCTCTTTAAAAGCACCTTTTAAAAGACTTCATATGGTAGATGCTATTAAAGAACAAACTGGAATTGATTTCTGGCAAATAACTGATATTGATGAGGCTATGCGTCTTGCTAAAGAACATAACATTGAAGTTCCAAAACATGAACAAACAGTTGGTCATATTATTAATTTATTTTTTGAAGAATATGTTGAAAAAACTTTAATTCAACCAACTATTTTATATGGTCATCCAATTGAAATTAGTCCACTCACTAAAAAGAATAAAGAGAATCCAAGATTTACAGATCGTTTTGAATTATTCATCAATGGTAAAGAATATGGAAATGCCTATACAGAATTAAATGATCCAATTGATCAAAAAGAACGATTCCTAAACCAATTAAAAGAACGTGAACTAGGAAATGATGAAGCAAATGATATGGACAATGACTTTATTGAAGCTTTAGAATATGGAATGCCACCAACAGGAGGTATTGGTATTGGTATTGATCGTCTTGTTATGCTTCTTACTGGTACAGATACAATTCGTGATGTTCTTCTTTTCCCACATATGCGTAATAAGCAATAGTTAATATTATATATAAAACCTTGCTTTTCTAAAAGTAAGGTTTTTTAATAATCGTTAATATGACAAATAAGTAAATAAAAAAGAAAATTCTGTCTTAAAATAGCAATACTATTAGAATATAATTTCCATTTAAATAAATTTTTATAAAAGAATAATTTATATATAAATCAAAATAAATTCTTTTAAATGCACATTTTAATAAAAATATATTATAATACTACTTGAGGTGATTTTATGAATAATTATTTTACAACCTTTAAAATAAATGATCATATATATCAAATTAAAGATGCAATGGGAGTTTTAACAACTCTTATAATTGGCAAAGACAAAGCTTTGTTAATAGATACTGGATATGGTCTTTATAATTTGAAAGAATATATATCTCATATTACTAGTCTTCCTTTAATAGTAGTAGCAAGTCATGGTCATATGGATCATACAGGAGGCAATTATTTATTTGACCAAGTTTATATAGATGAAAAAGATATGAATTTATGTATGAAACATAATAGTAAATTATGGCGACAAAATGAAATTAATACTGCTATTAATTTAAATTTAATTGATGATACATTTAAACAAGAAAATTTTTTAAAGCAAAGAGAAGGAAATCTTATTCCTTTAAAACCTAATCAAGAATTTGATTTAGGACACATTCTTGTGTTAACTATCCCTATGGAAGGACACACAAAAGGTAGTACAGGTTTTTATTTAAAAGAAGATAAAATTTTAGTTGTAGCCGATGCAACATGTCCATTTGTATGGTTATTCCTAGATGAATCAACTACAGTTTCTACATATATTACAATGCTAGAAAGAATTCTAAAATTAGATTTTAACTATATTCTTTTAGGACATGGTCAAGGAAAATTACTTCCCAAAAGTAAAGTATATGATTTTTTAGAAGTAGCAAGACATATTGATTTAAAATCTTCAGTAAAGGTTTCTTTTAAAAATTTTGAAGATAGTAATAGTTACTGTTACACAAATGGAATCATGTATAATCAGGATGATACAGGAATTGTATTTGATCCAAATAAATTATAATATAAAAAACAGATTATTTTGCCAAAGCATATATAATCTGTTTTTATTTTTTAAATTCATCTTCATATTGTTTAAAAAAATGATAATACTCTCTTACATTTTTAAGTTCTGTCCAACGTTTAATATCAACAACTTCTGCATCCATGTCATAAACTCTTGCTCCTTTTAGTGATAAGATAAATGGTGAATGGGTTGCAATAATAAACTGGCAATCATAAAAGCGAACAGAATCTTCTAAAAACTGAAGTAACTCTAATTGTTTTTGAGGTGATAGGCTATTTTCTGGTTCATCTAATAAATAAAGACCACCATCTAGAATTTTTTCTGTAAAATATTGGTAGGCACTTTCACCATTTGAATACGTTCTAATATTGTTATTTAAATGATTTCTTACATATTTTGACTGGGTTTTGCTTCTAGTTTCACAAACTTTTTTTAGTTGTTCATAATCTTCTAAAGATTGAAATTTAAACTCTGAATATTTTGTATTTAAATAATCTTCAAATAAATTTTCTCTTTTTTGATCAATTCCTTGATTCAAAGTTCTAATATTAAGCATATAATCAAAAACGTCATCACTAGTAATAATACGACTATTCATAGTTGGTTTTTTTCTAATTTCAAAATTACACATTTTAGTATAATCTTCAAAAAAACTTGAACTATTATAAATTGTATCACGCTTCAACTTAAGAGTTTCTGCAATAATATTCAAAGCGGTTGTTTTACCACTACCATTGCCACCATAAAGAATTGTAATAGGTTCAAATTCTAGTGTTTTTAACTCATGATTAGATAAAACAAAAAAAGGATAAATGGTATCATAACAAGTTCGCTTAATGCTAAGTCTAAAATTATATTCTTCATCATAGCTAGGAAAAGTAAATTTGGATAAATAAAGCATAAATTCTCCTTAATCTATTTATATTCTATTATTTATTCTAAATTTAGTTCTTCAACAATTAATCTAAAGACATTATAAACTGGTTTATAGTTATCATTTTGAGGTTTATTTTCATCAATTTTTGCCTCAATATCAGATATAAAGCTTTGATTATATGGTTTCTTATTGACTAAAATACCATCAATTTTATAAATTAAATCAGTTAAACTTTTTTCAATATCATCATTGATTAAATCTTGAACATTTAGATGACTTTTATAATCTTCTATATATATAGAATATAACATCAACTCTGAATAATAATTAAAAACTTCCATATTTTTATCGAAATATTCAAGATAATATGTTTTTAAATCACCAAGTACATTAGCAAGATATCCATAGCCTATTTCAAAAATCTCTAACATATCTTCATCAATCATTTCTTTTTTTTCATTTTTCTGATATATATAATCGGTCACTTTTAATACATCGGAAATTGCATAATATACTGAACTATTATGCTTAATCATTTCTTCAATCAATTCTTGACATTCACTAATATAATTTGCATAGTCTTCATAAACATTCATATTATTACCTCATTTTCTTATTACTTATTATAATTATTATTTATTTGTTTGTCAATTATATCACCATCACCAATCTTTATTTTACAAAGTATTTCATCAATAATTTTACAAATAGTGTGATATACTAATAAATGAGGTGATTTTTACTATGAATGATGAAATCATTAAAGCATTAGCCTTTAATAAATCAGTAAGAATATATGCGGTATCAAATACCAATACTTTAAATGAAATTGGAAAACGTCTTCATTACTATCCAAGTGCTCTAGATGCAATGGGACGTGTTTTAAGTATGGGTGCAATGATGGGGTCAATGCTAAAACTTGAAGAAACCATTACTTTAAAGGTTGAAGGTGACGGACCAATTGGTAAAATTATTGTTGATAGTGATGCACATGGGAATATTAGAGGTTATTGTGATAATCCCCATTGCCATTTTGAATATAATGATTTTAGACTGAATGCAAAACAAACGATTGGAACAACTGGTTTTATTAGTGTTATTAAAGACTTAAAATTGAAAGAACCCTTTATTGGTTCCACACCAATTATTAGTGGTGAGATAGCAGAGGACTTTGCATACTATTTTCAAGTAAGTGAACAGATACCTTCAGCTGTTGGACTTGGCGTCTTGGTTGATACGAATAATATGGCAACATCTAGTGGCGGTTTTATTGTACAACTTATGCCAAATACAAGTGAGGAAATAATTGATAAACTTGAAGAAAAATTAAAATTAATTCCAACTGTATCAGAAATGTTATCATCTGGCTATACTGTTGAGGATATGATATATAACATTGCAGAAGACATTGAAATATTAGAAAAAATTCCTTTAAATTTTCGTTGTAATTGTTCTAAAGAACGCTTTGCAAGAGGAATTTTATCACTTGGTGCAACCGAAATTAAAGAAATGATTGATGAAAATAAAACCCAAGAAACAACTTGTCACTTTTGTGGTAATAAGTATTATTTTACCAAAGAAGATTTGGATGACTTATATAAAGTAGCAAAAGAAAAGGAGTGCAAAACATGTTAGATATTAAATTATTAGAAAAATTAACCTCAATTCCTAGTCCTTCTGGATATACTTTTCGATTAACAAACTATCTTGAAGAATATTTAAAACATCTAGGATATGAACCATTTAAAAATAAAAAAGGAAATCTCTTTGTTGAAGTAAAGGGAAAAAGCAAATATAAAATTGCCTTAAGTGCACATATTGATACGCTTGGTCTTATGATTAGAAGTATTGATAATAGTGGAAAAATTATGTTTACTCCAATTGGTGGGCCTCTTCTTAATACATATGATGGTGAATATTGTAAGATTCATACAAGAGATGGGAAAACATATACAGGAACTATTCTATCTACATCTCCTAGTGTTCATGTCTATAAAGATGCTAAAACGAAAGAAAGAAATCATGAAACGATGTATATTAGACTTGATGAATTAGTCTATAATAAAAAAGATGTAGAAAATTTAGGAATAAGCGTTGGTGACTATATATCAATAGATCCTAAATTTGAATATACTCAAAAAGGCTTTATTAAAACCAGATTTTTAGATGATCTTGCTAGTGCCTTCTTACTTCTAGAATATCTAAAAGAATTAAAAGAAACCCATACTACTCCAAAAAATACCATTCTTTTTGTTTTTACAACTTATGAAGAAGTAGGTCATGGATGTTCAAGTCTTCCAATGGTAGATGAAATTTTAGTAGTTGATATGGGATGTGTTGGTGCTGACCTTACTTGTACTGAAGAAATGGTATCTATTTGTGCTAAAGATGGCTCTGGACCATATGATTATATGATGACATCAGAACTCATAAATCTTGCAAAAGAAAACAACTTGAATTATGCAATAGACGTATATCCATTTTATTCATCTGATGGTTCAGCAGCTTTAAGAGGAGGAAACGATATAAAATGTGCATTAATTGGTGCAGGTATCCAAGCATCTCATGGTATGGAACGAACACATATTAATGGTTTAAATAATACATATAAACTAATTAAATTATATATAGAAAATAAATAAAAGTGGCAATGCCACTTTTTTATAATGAAATATATATTTTTTATAAATAAAAATAAATAAGAGGAAGCGTGTAACGTACACTAATACTTAGTAACATCACATTATATTAACTATCTTACTTACACTAATATTCGTGTATAATCTAAACTGAAATATTAAATGAATAGTTTAGATAAAAACACG
>UQBM01000043.1 GCA_900539265.1 uncultured Mollicutes bacterium
TAAAAGTATGTATTCCAACAATATGACAACATAAGTCAAGTTCAACATTTTCAGTGCTCATAAGTGTAGATATAGGATCTATTCTAAAAAAGCCTGGATAATACTTTAAAATATCATTATAGTAATTTGTAATTTTTTGAATTTGTTTCAATACTTTAAACATAAATGATACTTTAATTTTATCTTTAAAAACAGTTTTTAAAGCTTCCTTATCTGCTTTTTCTTGTTGTTGTACCATTTTTTCTTGTTCTTTTTCTAGATATTCTTTAAATGAATTATTATTACCAAATAGATTATTCATATATTACTCCAATTGTTATAAATCTTTTAATAATATTATTATAACATATTTTAATTAAAAAAACTAGAAAGATAAATATTAAAGGAAACCTTCATTTTTTATCTATCTAGTTAGATATAATCTATTTAATTGGTATCAATCTATCTTTTATAATTTCAATCCCTTCAAAGAAATCATCATACTCATAAATTGATGCTATTATCACTTGATGATTAGGCAACTTTTGTTTTATTGCACTTAGTATTAAATTTGCATTTGTTTCATCTAACTCAACATTTCTTAATGAGTCTACTATAAATGGTAATTTAATGTTTTTATATTTTTCTATAGCTAGCAAATACGCAATTCTAAATGAAACAATTAATTTATAAAATATCGCACCACTATTCTTTTGAATCTTTTTTGTGAAAACTCCATCATCTTTTATGTATTCATAAACTTTTAAAATCTTTGATACTTCAAAAACAGTATTTTGAATAAAATCTACTATTTCATCTTTATTGTTATTAATTGACTCCCTAATTTGAGCATTATATCTTCTAATGTTAGCATTTTTATCATCGATTATTGATTTAATTTGAGCATAATCTAAATTAATATATTTTAATTTTTCGTTTATTATTTCTTTATATTCTTCAATATCCATTTCTAGTTTTTCTTGACCATTATCAATTACTGATATTTCATTTAATTCCTTTTCAAGTGTTCTCTTCTCAATATCTAGTAACTTAATTTGCATATCAAGTAATTCACTATTATCATTATATCCTATTATAGTATCTGCGTTAACCGCTATCTTATTACCATTTTTATCTTCAACATATAGCTTATAACTTTCAATTATATTTAGAAAACTCTGATTTTCGGATTTTGTATTTCTGTATTGCTTAATACTGTGTTTTAATCTAGCAATTCTACTTTTCAACAAAATAATCTTATTATTATGATCACTCAAATCTTCTTTAATAAAAGTGTCATCCACAATTGTGTCTATTTTATTATCAATCTTGTATTGCGCAATTGCCAATACATTCTTATATTCTTTCAATGATTTTCTTTCATCACTAATCAATTTTGTTAATTTATCAATATCATTATTTTGTAATCCTGCAATAAACTTTTCAATTGTAAAAGTATTATTACCTATTACCTCTCCTCTATTTAAAACTACGGAACCTTTAGTTTGGTCTACGTAAAATGATCCTAATATATTTTCTAACAAATTTATTTCATCTATTTCAAAAATTAGAGAATGCAATTTTAAAATATCTTCCGGAATTATAAACTTAAGTTCTTTATCTTCAGTTTTATAAAGAATATTCTCACCAAATCTTTCTAATGTTATTTCCTTTTCAAATGCAGTTATATAAATTTTTGTAACAAAATTATGAAATTTAACACCAGATGTTGGAGGAACAGTAAATCCTAATGCATGAAGTATTAATCTCATTAACGTAGTTTTTCCTTGTGAATTTGATTTTGAATATATTAACTGTCTTTTTTTGAAACTTATTTCTCTTGAAAAAATCCCTTCTTGAATATATATTTTATTTATTAACAAGATTACATGCCTCCTTAACTTTTAAAATTTTATTACTAGTATTTGCTATTGACCTAAAAACTATATTCGCACTAATAATATCAACACTATTGATTTTATCTTGTTCAAAGATTAATTCCAAAATTTGTTCTTTATTCTGTTCAAATATTTCATCAATACTTTTGTCATATTTTATATTAGAATTATAAATATCCACTAGAACATTATAAATTTGAAAATTCATAACAGAATTTAAAATTAAATCTCTTCTTTCTGAAATTTGATATAAAAGTTCATTATTCGATATTTGTACATTTGATATCATTTTTTCCAATATTACACAAATTATTATCCAAATTAAATCTTTTTTATTTATATAGAATTCTTTATCATATGCTGAATCTTTTAAAAACTCATGCCATTTTAATGTGATGTCTTTATAACCTAGTGCATTCCCATCAATACTTATTAAAAATTCTTTTACACAATTATAAATAAATTCCATTTTAATATTTTTATCTGATGAGTAATTATATGGCACCTTCATAATAGAAAGTTTATTTACATTAGAAATATTTTTTTTGAAATATTTATTAATTAGTTTTTTTGATTCTTCATCTAATGAGTTATACTCAAATTCTACTATATCATTTATTGTAAATTTACTATCCTTTGCAATTAAGGGGTCTTTTTGATTAGAACAATAAATTAATTTATCCTTAGTATTTAATTCACAATCGGATAAAGATATTAAGGCTTTTCTTAACTTTTGTTTTTTTGTCTGAGAATCATCTTTAGTAGCATCAACAACACTTTTAACTTGACAAAAAATAATACTACCATTAGATAAAATTTGTTCTATATCTTCATATTTTCCTTCTACTTTTATTTTTGCAATAAGTTTTATGTTTCTTACAAATAAACATATAGCTGCATCAATTTGATAGTCAAATCCAAAAATCACAGCACCTGCATTTCTATTATTACTCATAAATTACTCCGTTTCAAATAATAATAAAATTTATTTTTAAACTACATAACATCTTTTTATATAATAACGTTGGTCTAAAAACTATTAATAATATATTTCTTCATAATTCTAAACAATATAATACTTACTAGTTATTCTTTTGCCTTCTTTTTCTTCTTCTAATAAAGGATTAATTAATCTTTTAATATCTTCAAATGACATATCAGGTTTAAAGCCCTTATCACAAGTATGCTTTAAGTTAAAATGATGAGTTGTAAACTCAACTTCAGCACTCCGTCTAGGAAATAGTCCTATATAACTGTTAAATAAATCATTACTATATCTATAATGATGAGTATAAACGAAATCTTTCCATTTTTTTAAGCATTCCTCTTTAGGCTCTACATTAATAAATGAAAATTCTTCATTACTTCTTTCTTCTAAATTTCCCCAAGCAGATTTTAACAACTTCATAGCTTCAACATCACTAGCTGGAGCACCATATCCAAATATCGTAATTAATGATGCATCCTTTATATAATCTAGTGTTTCCTCCCAATATGTCCTTATCATTGTATTTGTTGTATAATCTTTATTCTTAATTGGAAACAATAATTGTGGATTGCTTAATCTGCAATGGCAATCAGGACATTCTACATCTAATGACCCTACTCTATGACACTCTTTACAATATCCAACTGCAACATTACCATGAAGAAAAGCCATGCCAGGTAAATTGTCAGTTATCTGTTTACATCTAATATAAGCTTGAACTAATAATGAATCCCAATTAAATGTTGCTATTATATCCTTATCAGTTAGTCCTAAAATTAAAAAATCATAAATTGTCGGTTCATCAGGTAATTCTAATTTATTAAAATAATGATATATCGCATCATTTATTGGACCTAATTTATCTTTATACAATGGATTTTCATATAATTCCGAATAAATATCTTCTAAATTGTTAGTTTTAGTTTTTATTTCAAACTCATCTAACAAATGTTTTAAATTAGTTACTTCAAAAAAATTATTCATTACAGGAGACTTAATTCCATTTTTATCTCCATTAGGTATTGCAGCAATTGTAGCTCCAGCGCCTAATATAACAACGTGTGGTTTCATACTTCGACCTTTCCAATAATATGGTTAGTTTATCAGCTATACCTTATATTTTATATTAACTATATTTATTCCAATGATGTTTTTGTTTTGAAGGTTTCCTCTTTTTGTTTCAATAAAGCATCTTCTACTAATTTATTAATATTATCAATTAAGTCTTTAATTAATTCGTAAACTGGTTTAATATAGTCTACAGTTTTTTCGTCTATATTATTAAAATCAATAGATTCCAATACGTAAGTGTCCCCAATTGAATAATCAAGCAAATCAAATATCATTTTTGCTGTAATTGTCATTGAACTAAAATCAATTTCTTTTAATCCGCATATAATTTTCTTTTCAGTTTCATATATTATTTTAATGGTTTTATGCATAAAATTTCAATCTCCTTTCTATTGCTTGTTTTCCACCATCCATATTTTTTTCAACAAAGCTTATTATTTTATTTTCTTCATCTTCCAAGCACCCAGATTTTATAATTAATTTTCCAGTTTTATTCTCTAAACATAAAACATTATCTGCGTCTAAATTAACAACCAATAAAGGATTATGTGTTACAATTAAGATTTGTTTTTTATCTCGTATATTATTAAAAAAATTAATTAGATGCTTTTCAATTCTATAATTAGATATATTATCTTCTGGTTGATCTATAACGAACACATCAATTTTATTATCATTGTGGGTAATATACTTATAATACATTAAAGATAATTCGCCTAGAGTAGCACCAACCTTATCATTATCTTTTTCATCCATAATATTTTTTTGAGTTGAAACTGCTATTTTATAAAATTCATCTACTTTTGTTTTGTAATAACCATATGGATCACCAACAGTAATTCCATTTAATGCTAATAATAATTCATCACTAGATTTAATTTTTAATAATTTTTCTTCTGAATTATAGTCTTTTATGAATAATTTTTGAATAAATTCATCCAACAAACATCTATTATGATAATTAGCTACTTGTTGAAAAATGAATCCTTTTTGGCTATTATCTGATGTACCATTAATATTATTTGGAAATGAAATATTTTCAATATTGTTATTTAATTCGGTTATGTAATTCATAATAACAGAAATAATATCATTTTTTTCATTCAAATAATCTGTTTTTTCTGTTTCTTTTGAAGTTTTTCTTGTTAATAAATCTGAATTGTATTCATCTATTTCATTTTTTATATAATTTCTAATTTTTTTCTCATATTCAACTGTAATAAATTTTTTATATACATTTTCTGCTATATTAGCAATTTGATTGAATGATTTTTTTAAATCTTCTTTTTCTAATGTATCATAATAATCACTTAAATATTCATTTTTAATTCCCTCTAAAATACCATATAAATTATTTAAATGACTATCATGAATGTTATTATCTAAAGTAAAATCATTATTATAATTGATATGAACAAAATGTAAAGAAAGTTTTTCTAATGAAAGATTAAACTTGAATTCTTCATGATTTTGTATTTCATTAAAACATTTGTTTAAAGCAATATTATGTTTGATTATTTCAATAAGATTCTTTGTATACAAATTATACTTTGTAGTAAACTCTGTATTGTCTACTTCTTTATAAAACTCATCAACATTATCAAATAATCGATCATTTCCTTCATATTTCTTTACTAATTCAGATTGAGAAATATACTCGCAATTCGTTCCATTCAAAAATTTATCAAATACTATATTATTGTCTTTTGATAGTTTTGATACATGTCTTTCCTTACTTGATTTAGTTAATAATTTTAATAATGTACTTTTTCCAGAACCATTTTCACCAATTATAGCATTTATACCTGGTGAAAATTTAAATTCACCACAATCACATTTCAAACTTTTAAGATATTCATTCTTATCCTTGATGACTCTATTAAATCTTGTAGATGGAGATGTTAATGCCATAAGTAATCCCCTAAAAGTAGGTAATGCTTTAATTACTGAATAATATTGCAAATCATCTTCAGTTTTATGATCTTCTTCAGCTTTTTTAAGCACTTTTGAATCATGATATGGATATGAATTCCATTCATGGCAATCACTGCCACATACCAATGCTTGTCCCAATTCATTTTCAATTAAACTTTTTTTGACGATCCCTTCATTAACAACGCTTTTATACTCTAATGCATTGATATAACCATATTTTAAAATTTCTAATGGTTGCTTTGTTGAATCGCTTAATGAAGTATGCTTACCATTATGATTCTCTAATGACTTTCTTTGACATACAATTAACAAGACTGATAAACCAATTTGTCTAAGAATATTTTCAAATTTGTCTAAAGTATAATAATCATTTTTACCATTTAATAAATCAGCATTAATGCTATTTTTTATTCTAACTAATTCTTCAGAAGTTTTTCCGTTAAAAATTGTTATTACATGACAAGGAACCATACCATCTTCAAATAATACATCAAACTCCACACCAGGTAATATATTCATAATATCACTTATTCTTATATCTTCTGATGTTTTATTATCTTTTAAATAATTTTTAGTAAATTCAAATAATTCATCATCAAATCTATTATGGTCGGTAAAAGAAAACAAATTAATTCCTCTTTGCAATAATTGGTTTATAAGTACGTGAATATTTTCTTTGGTGCTATTTTTCACAATTTCATTATCTTCTTTATATGAACTAGCCGCTGAATGTATATGTAAATCAATTTTAATATTGTTATTAATCATTTTACCCTCCTTATACTATTTTTTTATTTACTGCTTATAATTTATAATTGTTAAAATGAAATAAAAATTTATAACAATTTTTTGTATAATTCATGTATAAGCGCACCCACAAAAAGTGTCTATTTTTACTGTATATTTTCAACAGTGATTTTTGATTTTTTGTTCGAAACATTAAAGTTGTCTCATCACAGACTTTTCATCGTGATGTCCTAACTTCACATTAACTAAATGTCTCGATATATTTTTCAATAAGAATCACAAACATTTAGTTAATCTTACCTATTTTTTAAATGTTTTATTAAATTTTTACTATGTTTTTTGTTGTTTTAGCTCATTTTTATCATCTTTTGCTCACTTTTTCATCGAGACAAAAGTGCAAACTTACGTGACATTATTATACAACATTTTCTCATTTATTTCCACCATTATCTCTTATTGGTTCGAATCCCATCAAAACTAAAAGTTTGAATCCCCACGAAAGCAGGTTCGAGTCCGTGGTAAGTCTCCCCTAGTCTTTAAATCTAAATGTTTCATAAATAGGTAAAAAAATAGGATATTCTAGCCAAAAATGGCTAGAATATCCTATTTAATCAAAAAAATTAGCCTTACGCAGAAGACTAATAGATTTACTATAATGGTGATTCGTACGGGATTCGAACCCGTGAATGCATGCGTGAAAGGCATGTG
>UQBM01000044.1 GCA_900539265.1 uncultured Mollicutes bacterium
ATTAGTTCATTATCAATTAAAATATTTATGAACAATTTATATTATACGAGGAGGATAAAACTTATGATTGCAAAAGTTATAATCAATAGTCCAAGTAGTAATATTGATCAACTTTTTGATTATCTCATTCCTTCTGAATTTTGTGATTTTGCTAGTGTTGGTTCAAGAGTTAGAGTTCCTTTTGGCGAGGCCAATCGGCAAATTATGGGATTTATTATGGAAATAAAAAATGATTCCTCATATGATGGAAATTTAAAAGAAATAATTGAAGTTGTTGATTATGAACCTGTTCTTACAAAAGAACAGTTAGAAATTGCTACCTTTATTAAGGCAGATGCAATATGTCCTCTTAGTAGAATTTTAAATTTAATGATTCCAGACGCTTTAAAATTAAAGACAAAAAAATATTTAACCGTGGTGGATTTTAGGAGTCTCAATGCAGAACTGGTCAAGTTGTTTGATCAAAATGAAACAATCTTATATAAACCTACTTTGAAAACTTATGATGGTAGAATTGCTAAAGAAGTAAAAAAAGGGAATATTTTAGTTAGTTATGAAACACCACAAGTAATAAAAGAAAAAAAGATTACAAAATATGTATTAAATCCTAGTTATACATATGCAAATTTTAACAAATTAAAAAGCGATTTACAAAAAGATTTTTTAGAAAGATTAAAGGATGATGTTGCTAGAACTTCTTTTGAATTAATAGAAAAATATGATGTGAGTTTGGCAATGATAATAAGCCTTGCTAAAAAGGGATATTTAGATAAAATGGAAGAAAATGCTTCTAGAATTAAAATTAGAAACATTCCTGTTGAAAAAAGGATTAGAAAAACAGATAACCCAATAATAGGTAAATTAATCCAAACAATAAATAACTATGAAAAACCAATATTGTATATACCTAAAGATGAAAATCAATTGTTAGAGTGTTTGTTGCAGGTCATAAATAGTAATCAAAAAAATAATAAGAATACGATAGTTATTGTTCCTGAAATTTTATCAAGTTATAAAATAGAGAATTTAATTAGAAAAAATACTTTGTTAAGTGTTGCACTTATTAATTCTCGTTTGTCTAAAGGAGAATTACTTGATTACTATAATGAAATAAAAAAGGATAATTATGCAGTTATTGTTACTACTGCAAAAGGTGCATTACTTCCTTATCAAAATGTTGGTACTTATTTTCTTTTAGATTCAGAAAGTGATAATTATTATAATGATCAAAGTCCAAGATATGATTTACATAAAGTGATTGAATATGCATCAAAAATTACTAATTCTCAGGTTATTAGAGTTTCTTATGTACCGACAATTTTAGAATATACTTATGGTTTGAAAGGGTATTTAGATATTATTGAAGATTTTGATAAAAATATTGATGTTAAGGTAGAGATTATTGATTTAAAAAAAGAATTGCAAATTGGTAATAATTCGTCTATATCAACCAAACTATTAAAAATGTTACAAATTAATAAGGCAAAAGGTAAAAAAAGCCTTCTGATTATTAATAATCGTGATTATAGTTCTTATGTGATATGTAGGACTTGTGGAAATATTATTAAATGTCCAAGATGTCAGATCTCTCTTCAATATAATAAAAAACATAATCAATTAATTTGTCCAGCTTGTTCATATAGAACTCCTTATCAAAAAAATTGTTCAATTTGCAATAGTACAGAACTAAGATTTGGTGGAATAGGAATTGAACAAGTGGAGGAAGATTTAAGGGAAAATTTATCAGCATTTAAAATTACTAGCCTTGTAACTAATGATTTTGAAAACTTTTGTAATATTGAGATTGATTTTGAGGATGGTGATATTGATATTTTACTTACAACTAATTTATTTTCAAAAAGTATTTTAGGTAAGAAAATAGGATTAATTTGTTTTGTAAATATTGATGCAATGGCAAAAGCAGCAGACTATGATGCAACTTATCGGGCATATAGTGCTTTAATGCAGGCTAAAATGAAATTAATAAATATAAATGATGCAACTATAGCTATTCAAACATATCATCCTAATGATGATTATTTAAAAGATTTTTTAGTAGGTGAGTATCACACTTATGTTAAAAATGAATTAGTTGTTAGAAAAATATTAAAAAATGAACCTTTTTATTATATTAATAGAATTTTAGTAAAAGGCAAATATGAAGAAATTTTTCAAGAGTCATATAATATTAAACAATTATTACAAAGTACTTATGGTAAAAGGGTTTTTATAATGGGGCCTACATATAATTATCAATATTTAGCAGCACAATTAATCATTAAACATCAAATTAATGATATAAGTGATTATTATCAAAAAATTTATCAAAATTATCAATCAAGTAATGTCATTGTAATTTTTGATAAATATCCTAAATATATTTAGAGGTGAAAAATGTTAAAAATAGTATTTATGGGGACACCTTCGTTTAGTGTTCCAATTTTAGAGGCTTTAATTGAAAAATATGATGTCATCGGTGTTGTAACACAACCCGATAAAATAGTGGGAAGAAAAAGGGAGTTACAGGCATCTCCAGTAAAAAAATGTGCAATCAAGCATAATATTCAGGTTTTTCAGCCGATTAAGATTAGACAAGAATATCAAGATATTATTAATTTAAATCCTGATTTAATCGTAACTGCTGCTTATGGTCAAATTGTTGGTATGAAACTTTTAAATTGTCCAAAATATCGTTCAATAAATGTTCATGCGTCACTATTACCTTTATATAGAGGTGGAGCACCAATTCATCAAGCAATTAAAGATGGCCAGAAAGAGACTGGTGTTACTATAATGTATATGGAAAAAGAAATGGATGCGGGTGATATTTTATCCCAAAAAGCAATTCCTATTGGTGAAAAAGATAATTGTGGTATTATGTTTGAAAAACTATCTTATCTTGGTCGCGATTTATTGCTTGAGACAATAGATAAATTGATGAAAGGTCAAATTGTTCCAATCAAACAAGATACATCAAAAGTTACATTTGCCTATAATGTCACAAAAGAAGAAGAAAAACTTGATTTTACAAAGTCTGCTCAAGAAGTTTATAATCATATTAGGGCATATAATCCATCACCAATTGCTTATACAATATTCAATGGACAAAATTTAAAAATATATGAATCTAGAGTATTAGATGATACTCATAACAAAGAGGTAGGTACTTTCTTTTTGAAGGATAAAACAAGAGTATGTGTTGCTTGTAATAATCATACGGTTCTTGAATTATTAGTTGTTCAACCAAGTGGCAAAAAAGTAATGAGTGCAAGAGATTTTGCTAATGGTAGTTTTCGAAAATATTTAAAATAATAATCATTAAAAAATTAAGGAGAAAGATATGAATAAAGTATATTATTCAAGAGATGAAATGCAAAAAATTAATACAGAAAAATTGTTAGAAAGAGGAGTTACCATTGAGGAAATTGCCAAAATTGCGTATCAACAACAATATCGATATAATAAAGATATTAAGATGGAAGACTGTGTAGAAAGCGTTGAAAAAATATTATCATTAAGGGATATCTTTCATCTTCTTCAATTAGGGGCTGAAATTGATCGTTTAACCGAGGAAAGAGCATTTAGAGGGCCAATTCAAGCAATTATGGAATATGATCTTGGTGTTTTTGGTGTTGATGAAATTTTTGGCTTAGATATTGCTAGACTTTATGGTGCTATTGGGCAGACCAATTTTGGTGATATTGATGTTAATAAACCAGGAGTTGTTGCAAAACTTAATGAGGAAGGTAAAATGGGTTCTAAACATTGTCATACATTTTTAGATGATATTGTTGGAGCAATTGCTGCAGCTGCTTCAACAAGAGTTGCTCAAATTTGGTCAGAAGATGAGGCTACTCGAAATAAATAAATATGGAATCGATTAAGGAAATTTTCAAAATAGGCTATGGTCCTTCAAGTTCTCATACAATGGGACCTGCTATTGCTAGTAAAAAGTTTTTAGTTAAAAATCAAAATGCTACTAACTTTAAGTGTATTTTATATGGTTCACTAGCGAGAACAGGAAGAGGTCATTTAACAGATTATATTATTAAAAAGACTTTTCAAAATAAAAAAATTGATATAATTTTTGATTATGATAAAGTTTATAATTATCATCCAAATGCAATGCAATTTTATGCGTATAATGGAGATATCTTGATTGATGAATGGCTAGTATTTAGTGTCGGTGGCGGGAGCCTTAAAGAATTAAATGAAAAGCGAAGCTTATTTAATAAAATGATTTATCCTCATCAAAAAATGAATGAAATTTTAGACTATACAAAAAAATTTAATTTAAGTTTTGTAGATTATATTTTAAAATATGAAGGAGAAAGCATTATTCCTTATTTATATAATATTTTAGATCAAATGAAAAAAACTATTAATAATGGAATTTATACCGATGGTATTTTACCAGGAGGATTAAATGTTGTAAGAAAGGCAAGTTTATTTTATCAAAAATATATGAAAAAACCATGTCTTGAATATTTAGTTTATGCTTATGCTTTAGCATCTAGTGAAGAAAATGCCTCAGGTCATTTAATTGTAACTGCACCTACTTGTGGTTCATGTGGAGTTTTACCAGCAGTCTTATTAAGTTATCAAAAACTAAATAATATTCCTGATGATAAAATAATAAATTCTTTAATGGTTGCAGGACTAATTGGCAATCTTGTCAAAACCAATGCATCCATCTCAGGAGCCGAAGTTGGTTGTCAAGGTGAAATTGGAGTTGCTTGTTCAATGGCATCAGCAGCACTTAGTTATTTAGAAAATAAAACCAATGAAGAAATTGAATATGCGGCAGAAATTGCTTTAGAACATCATCTTGGTATGACTTGTGATCCAATTGATGGACTTGTCCAGATTCCTTGCATTGAAAGGAATGCAGTTGCTTCAATGCAAGCTTATAATGTTGAAAAATATATTGAACTTGCTGGAAGTAGCCATAACGTGACTTTAGATAGTGTGATTAAAGTTATGGATGAAACTGGTCGGGATTTGCATACAAAATATCGAGAGACTTCAACTGGAGGTCTTGCAATTCATAAAAAAGGATAAAATAATTATGGAAAAAAGTAAATATAAAGATTTAATACCAAATCAAATAAAAAAGTCATCAAAAATAGTGGCATTATGTATAGATCAAAATCATGAAGGACAAGGTATTTGTAAAGTCGATGGAATTAAAGACTCTGAAGAGGTAAAAGAATTTATTATTTTTGTAAATAATATGATTCCTGGTGAAAAAGGACAAATAGAAATAACAAAACTACATAATAGTTATGGTTACGCAAAGGTTGTTAAAATATTTAATGAAACCAAATCACCAAAAAGAATTGTACCTATTTGTAAAGAATATGGTAGTTGTGGTGGATGTAATATTATGCATATGAATTATGATGCACAACTGGAATTTAAAAATAAAATGATTAAGGAAACGTTAAGAAGAATTGGAGGAATCAATAATATAAAGGTTTTACCTATTATTGGTATGAAAAGTCCCAAATATTATCGCAATAAGGTTCAAATTCCATATCGAAAAGAACATTTTAAAGTGAATTGTGGTTTTTTTGCTAGAGAGTCTCATAATATAATTCCAATAAATGAGTGTTTAATTCAACCTAATATTTCAACTGAAATTGTTAAATTTATAAAAAATCTTTGTAATGAATTTCATATAGAAGGATATAATGAAAAATATAATAGTGGCACGATTAGACATGTATTGATAAGAACCAATAAATCATTAAATGAAATTATGGTTGTTCTTGTTTTAACTAAAGGATTATTAGATCATAAAGATGAAATTGTATCCAAGATTATTAAGCGTTATCCTGCTGTAAAGTCAATAATTATTAATGTAAATAATAAAATTGGTAATACTATTTTAGGTGATAAATGTATAACCATATACGGAAAAGATTATATAATAGATGAATTATGTGGTCTAAACTTTAGGATAGGTCCAAAATCATTTTATCAAGTCAATCATCAACAAACTGAAGTATTATATAATAAGATAATTGAAATTGGTAATTTTAAACAAGAAGACTGTATCATTGATGCATACTGTGGAATTGGTACGATTGGATTAATCATAGCAAGCCATGTTAAACAAGTATTATCTGTTGAAATAGTTGAGGAAGCAATTTGCAATGCCAAAATTAATGCAAGGGATAATCAAATTAACAATATTGATTTTGTATGTAATAAAGCAGAAGAACAAATTATTGAATGGGCAAAAGAAAATATACAAATTGATGCAATTATTGTAGATCCTCCAAGAAAGGGTTGTGATATCAAACTTTTGGACACAATAGATGAAATGAAGATTAACAAAATGATTTATGTTTCTTGTGATCCAGCAACTCTTGCAAGAGATTTAAAAATAATGAAGGAAAAAGGCTATAATATTAGATTAGTACAACCAGTTGATATGTTTCCATATACATCTAATTGTGAAACGATAACTTTATTGCAGAGAAAAGATATCGACGATAGATTGAAAGTTAGATTTGATTTAGAAAATCTTCCTTTAGTAAAAGAAGAAACAAAGGCAACTTATCAAGAAATTAAAGATTATATTTATAGTAAATATAATGTAAAAGTATCAACTTTAAATATTGCACAAACTAAAACAAAATATGGAATCATTGAAAGAGAATGCTATAACAAACCTAAAGATGATGATTCTCGTCAACCTAGATGCACTAGAGAAAAAGAAGAAATGATTGTTGATGCTTTAAAATATTTTAAGATGTTATAAATAAGTAAAATTAACAGAGTTCTTAGGAATTCTGTTTTTTTAATCTTATTTATTTCTAGAAAAATTATAAATTTCTCAAAACAATACCGAATTAATTGCACATATTTTTTGCAAATTCGACAGTATTATGGTAAAATATGTTAGAATTTGTATATTTTTTATAAAAATATAAATAGCAATAAATGAGGTACGTGTTATGGCAATAAAAATCAAGAATACACCTTCGCCAGATGTTTTAATGAATTCCATGCGTTCAATAGGATACAATTTTAGAACAGCAATAGCCGATATTATCGATAATTCTATATCTGCAAAAGCGAAAAATATTTATATTTCATCAC
>UQBM01000045.1 GCA_900539265.1 uncultured Mollicutes bacterium
ATCCATGACTCCTTGATATGAAATTCAGTCCTGCATAGTATTCTTTCGTTTGGGCATACATTTTCGTTTGATAATCTTTACCTTTATACTTATATTTTACTATAATTTCATATTCTGTATTTTCTTTTAAATTTTCAATAATCGTGCTATCACCTTCTGCATTATAAGTCTTATTATCTACTATAAATTGAACATTTTCTATTTCTTTTGTAAAAGCATTTTGTTTTTTATTTAATTCAATAGTTGTTGGTGTCGAATTATTTAATTGTGTTGTATAACCAGGATCTCTTACAACAAAGAATAAACCTGTACAAATATTTCTTTCTGTTACTCCTGGATCACAAGACTCACTAACAACATCAAAACTTCCCGAATTATTGCGATATATTGCGGTAACAGAACCACCACCATCATCTTGATATGCAGTATATGCATCGTAATAATCTAATATAGCATTCGTTTCAGTATAAGTTGTTCCTCCAAGTGAGGTATCAAGTTTATCTCTTGTTGTCATTAAGAAATAAGTTCCATCTTCTTTAATACCAAAAATTGAACGTGGTCTTGTATTTGAATTATAACTATCTCCTTCTCTAAGTGGTAAATATTCCCCATTTTTAACATGATTTGTATGATATCCTGTTACTGATTCCAAAGTATTGACGCTTTCTTGAGCATATTGATGTTCCACAATAACCTTTACACCTACATCTAATAATCCTTTTAATTCTTCGTTTGTGGTTTCAATCGCAAATTGACCAAGTTTTAAAGTTGTTTCTTTACCGATTGTTGAAATATTGCCTCTACCATAAAATGAATCAACAGGAGCATAAATTGTTCCCTCATATGCATAATCTCTTGAATTATTCATATATGCTAATTCTGCATATTCAACAATATATAAATCGTTATTAGTGCTTACATCTCTTGGAATATAATTTCCAAGTTGTTCTTCGCTATATCTACCGCTCCAAACCATTGTTTGATTGGCTGCTGGTGTTTGATTATAACCATTAACTGGATATGAGGCCACTAACTTATCAGCATCATCATAAATTTTAATCAAAACATTAGAACTTCCCGAAGCGTCCATAAAAGGATTAGCAGGATCATTAGTAATACCAATTCCGTTTCCAGATATTCCAAGAGGACTAATAGTAAATAAGTTTTGGCCTCCTACTGTTAATGGATAATATGTTTGATTAGGAAAAAAGAAATATCCTCCTTTTTGAGCATATTTATTTGTACCATAATACCACTGATCAGCATTTATACCTGCAACAACTATCCAACCTGGATTTTTTTCCTCATAATCTTTAGCAAGAGATGTAAGTCTTGAAGTACCAAATGAACCATTACTCATTGGTTTAATCCAAGTTACTAGTTTAGAATTTTCTCCATCGGTCTTCATACTAAAATAATTGACATTTTTTTCACTTCCCTTATTACCAGAAGTTGTTGGAACTCCTGTCATATGAGAATAATACATACCATACTGATTAGTAATTTCTTCACCTGTCTTATTCCACTGAGTTGTACCAGTTGAATCAATACTATCATATGCCTTAACACTTTTTGTATTAATTATATAAAATGTATATACTGAAAAAATGCTAAGAATTAGGATTAAACATAATTTATTTATTTTTTTCATTTTTATTTCCTCCTTTATACTTACCCTTTAATCCCTTTAAATAATCAAAACGTGCTTCTTCCATCATATAAAATTTGTCACGATAATTTTTATCTCTTACTTTTAACATATGCCGTTCGCCTTTATATAATTTTTTATCTAGTTTCACAAATTCTGGATCAATATTTTTATATTCATCCCAAAGATAAAAACGATTTCTTGTTTGGTAATATAGCTCTATTAAATCATAATCATAAGTTGTTAAATTTATGAAAAAAAACTTTTTTTCAATTATACGATAATTCTGATTTCTTAAAACTTGATTTTGTAAAAGAATAATTTGATAGCCTTTTTGTCTTGCTCTTAAACAATATTCATAATCAAAAGTAGTTTGGTAATAGTCTAATTTAAAAGGTGATAGTTCCTTAAAGATTTTCATATTAATCAAAGTTCCCACTAAATTACATCCTTTGCACTTTCTTTCCTCTTCTACTTGCATAAAAAACTGTTCACATCCTCTAAGTGGCATTGGTGTTAAAACTGCTATTTTTGATGTATTGTGCTCAGTTGCATATCTTCTTAATGATAAAAAGGCCTCTTCTTCATAATAGTATCCTTGATTTAATACTACTCCAAAATCACAATCTGTAAGTAAAAATTGGTCTAAAATTCTTTGATAGTTATTTACTTCACCTAAGTCATTACAATTTGTATATAAAATATTATTATATTTACTTAATTTATCAAAAAATGATGTTAAGTCTTGATTTGTCATATTATATATATATAAATTGTCTGTTTCTCTAATATATGTTTCAATATGTTTAACATACTCATCTTCTTCTATTTCATCAATTATTCTTTTATTAATAATCAGGGCAACGTTAACGACAATATCTTTAAAACTGACTTTGACTTCTTCCATTTATATATACCTCACATCTATTATACCATATATTTAATAAAAATAAAAGAATACAAAGAAAAAATTTTGTATTCTTTTTTGGTATTATTTAGTTACTTTTGTTTATAGAACCAAAAACATTCATTTTTTCAGTAACGGCTGTCGCAATTCCTTTAGTTGCAGGACCAAGAAGTTTACGAGGATCATAAACATTGGCATTTTTTTCATCATTTAAAAACTCTCTTAATAATTTATTGAAAGCAAGTTGGCATTCCGTATTTACATTAATTTTGCAAGTTCCACAAGCAATTGCTTTTTTGATTTTTTCATCAGGAATTCCTGTTCCTCCATGTAATACAAGAGGCATATTTGTTGCTTTACCAATAGCTTCCATTTCTGTAAAACCAAGAACAGGTTCACCTTGATATGGACCATGAACGGAACCTAGCGCAGGAGCAAGTGCATCAACTCCAGCTTCTTTTACAAGGAGAACACATTCATTTAAATCCGCATATTTAATACCTCCAATTACACCATCTTCATTACCACCAACTGTACCAACTTCAGCCTCAACACTAACACCTCTTGCATGAGCATAATCAACAACCTCTTTTGTCATTTGAATATTATCATGAATAGGGTGATGAGAACCATCAATCATAACAGATGTAAATCCTGCATCAATAGCATTTTTACAACTTTCAAAAGTTGATCCATGATCTAAATGAATGGCAACCTCAACAGTTATATTTAAGTATTTCATTAATCCTTTTACCATACCAACAACAGTATCAAATCCACCCATATATTTTGCCGCACCCTCAGACACTCCAAGAATAACTGGTGATTGATTTTTTTGTGCTGTTTCAAGAATTGTTTTAGTCCATTCAAGATTGTTAATATTGAATTGACCTACAGCATATTTACCGTTTCTTGCCTCATTTAACATCTTACACATATTTACTAATGGCATTTATATTTTCCTCCTAATATTAAATTTATATTTCAAACATATATATCTTACTTCAAATTTAATAAATTGTAAAATATTACACCCTTTTATTTTTTATTATCTTCTTTTTTAAATAAATATTCATCAACTCTTTTTACAATATTTTCGGGTATTTCTTTTTCAATAGGAAATACTTTATAATTTTGAAGTCTAAGAGAAAATTCTTTAACAAATTGATACGTTTTATCCAAAGCATCAGCACTAATAAAATACATTGTATCATATCGATCATGAATATGAGCGGAATTGCCAACTCCAAATCGCATAAAATTAATTGCAGGAACACCTCGATCTGCAAATGGTATACAATCACTTGAATATATATCTTGACTAACATCAATAGGAAAAGCTAATTCTTTTGCTAAATTATTAACCATATGAATAAGAGACTCTTTTGCAAGCACAACTGCACTATCTTTACCAAGTACTGCACCTGCCACATCAACATTAATATTTAATTTAATTTTTGCTAATTCTTCTTTACTTAAATTATAAACATAATTTTTGCTACCTAAAAGTCCTCTTTCTTCACTACCACACCAAACAAATCTCAAAGTTCTAGTAGGTCTATGTGTTAAAAAATATTTATATAATTCTAATAAAATGACACTTCCAGCACCATTATCATAAGAGCCTTTGCTAAATAAAACACTATCATAATGTGCAGTATATACAATTACTTCATCTGGATAAAGAAGACCTTTAATTTCTGAAATAACATTATGGGAAACTGTAGTGAACTCTTCTTTTAAAAGTTTAAGGGTTAATTTTTCAGGATTGTCCTTAACTAAATTCATTGCATCAAACGTTCTCATATGAACACCAGGCAGTTTACCATCTTCAAAAAAAGGCTCTCTAAGTTCTCTAATATCAATGTCTGCTTTTTCATCATACACGTCTCCCGCATACGTAATAAACCCTAAAGCTTTTGCTTTCGTTAACGCTTTATACATCTTTTTTCTTAAATACCCATTAATAAGAACAATTTTATCTTTTGCATGATACTGACTAATTTTACTATCCGATTCCATATAATAAAAAGGAGCACTTATTCCTTGCATATCTGTTTCCATACTACCACGATATCCACTAACTTCATAAACTTTACCATCATTAGATAGTAAAGATACTTCTTTAAAGTTTGTACTTGATACTTCAAAGGGTTTAATAATAGCTACTCCTTTAAGAGCGCTAATTTCATCCGCAATCATATTCGCACACATAAATTCTTCTTTTGTACCACTTGGTCTTGTAAAACTAATTTTTTCTAAGAAAGTATACATATCATTTATCTTCATTTTTTATCTCTCCTTTACCTTTTATATGTTGATAATATATTATAACAACAAAAAAACTATTAGTAAAGTGTTTCACTAATAGTTTAAACTTGCTATTGATATTGCCAATTATCCATTAAATAATCTATTATCTGACGTTCATACGCTTCTTGAAATGATGTTTGTTCACAATCAATCCGTTCATTTTTTCCATAAGTAATGAAAATTGCTTCATTTTTATATAGAAACATAATAGATAAATTGGTAGTTCTAGATAGTTGTGTTCCATAATAATTTGTTGTATATTCTACAAAACTCAATTGATCTATATTTTGCTTATAATTCAAAACAAAATTTGGATAATTGTAATCTTTATTTATATCTTTTGTATGAATCCAAGATAACGGATCGAAGTAATAATTTTTAAAATCACACATTTGACTTATACCTATATTATTTTGAGTAATCATTTCTATTTGTTCTTTTTCTGATTCATATACATTGATATATTTTACATAAATCCCAACTAATCCTTCTTTTTGATTTGTTTGATAAATAGCACTAAAACTATTGATTTTATCCACATCATCCAAATTCTTTTGTAAACCATCACTAGAAACAACAAAACAAGAATCGACTATGTTTTGATCATAGTTTTTGAGGTCTGTTATGAGAAACTGATATTTATCTGTATTTTTATCTAATAAAAATTTTACATCTTCATATGTGTCGAAGCAAAAATACGTACTTTTAGGAGGTTGTTCACCTTCAAAATTATAATAAAACCAGATGAAAAAACTCACACACCCAGTTATAATAACTAAAAAAGTTGCACTTAAAATAGATAGAGTTATTTTTGTTTTTTTACTCATTATCTTCCTCCTCGTATAATATAAATTGTTCATAAATATTTTAATTGATAATGAACTAAT
>UQBM01000046.1 GCA_900539265.1 uncultured Mollicutes bacterium
GAAAGGATTTAATATAAACTTATAAACTATATTATACGTTTATATTATACAAGGATAAAAATGATGGATACTGATAAAGTAAGAATACAAGATGATTTATACACATATGTTAATCAGGAAAAATTAGAAGAACTAGTTATACCTAATGATCAACCATCGGTAGGTGGTTTTCAAACATTAGCAGTAGATGTTGAAAAAATAATGATAAATGAATTTAAAGAAATGTGTGCTAAAGGAGTATACCCTAATCATTATTTAGAAAAAGCATGTACTTTATTCAAAATTGCCAAAAATGCTGAAAAGAAAGAAAAAGATGGAATTTTTCCTGCATTGAAGAACCTTTCTATACTTAATGAATTAGAAAGTTTTGATACATTTAGTAATATGTATAAATCTTTAATGTTTAATCAATTACCACTACCATTTCAAATAATGGTTGAAACTGATATGAAAAATACAAAAAAACATTGTGTATGTATTCAAGGTCCAAGCGTTATTTTACCCGATGCTTCATATTATAAAGAAGAAATGGCGCAACAAAAAGAAATGCTTTTAGGTATTTGGACTAATATGGCTAAAATGATTATGGCCAAGACCAATCTAAGTCTTGAAGATCAAAATAAATATATTGAAGATACTTTAGTGTTTGATGAGATATTAGGTCGTTTAGTAAAAACTAGTGAAGAATGGTCAAAATATGTTGAAATGTATAATCCAATGAAAGTATCAAAAGTAGTTACATTATTAAAAACAATTCGTTTCAAACAAATTTTAAAGGAATTGTTTGGTTTTATTCCTGAAACGATTATTGTGACTGAACCAAGATACTTTAAAAACTTTATGAATGTATTTAATGAAGAAACATTTGAATTGTATAAACATTGGTCATATGTAATTGGTCTTATTGACTCATGCTCTTTATTAAATGAGGAGTTAAGGGAATTGGGTAGTATGTATTATCGTGCTATTGCTGGAATTCCATCAAATACCTCTATTGAAAAGTTTGCATATCAATTGTCATCTAATATATATTCAGAACCAGTTGGTTTATATTATGGTGAAAAATACTTTGGCGAAGAAGCAAAAAAAGATATAACTGAAATTGTATATCAAATTATTGATACGTATAAGACAAGAATTCAAAATAATGAAATCTTAGAAGAAGTTACAAAAGAAAAAGCAATTTTAAAATTATCTAAAATTGGGGTAAAAATGGGATATCCTGATAAAGTTCAAGACATTTATAATAAATTTGTATTTAATGAAGAAGACTCATTATATGATGTTGTTCACACATTAAAAGAAATAAAGATTTTAGAAAATTTAGAAGATGTAACAAAACCGACAAATCCTGAAAAATGGGCAATGCCTGGGCATATGGTAAATGCATGCTATGATCCGTTTGTAAATGATATTACTTTTCCAGCAGCAATTTTACAAACTCCTTTTTATTCAATTAAACAAACAAGAAGTGAAAATTTAGGTGGCATTGGTGCTGTTATTGGGCATGAAATTTCTCATGCTTTTGATAGTAATGGTGCAAAATGTGACGAGTATGGTAATATAAATAACTGGTGGACAAAAGAAGATAAAAAAAGATTCAATACCAAAATTAAAGCTATGATAAAACAATTCGATGGTATTGAACTTCCTTGGGGAAAAGTAAATGGTAAATTTATTGTCAGTGAAAATATGGCTGATAACGGAGGGATGGCAGTAACTTTAGAAATAATGCAAAAAACTCCCAATGCTTCTTATGAAGAATATTTTGAAAATTGGGCTAAAGTATGGTGTATGAAAGCTAAAACTGAATTTTTACAATTACTTCTTAATTTGGATGTTCATGCTCCTAATATTTTACGTGCAAATATTACACCAAGAAATTTCCAAGAATGGTATGATACATTTCATGTTCAAAAAACGGATAAAATGTATATTGCACCAGGTAAACGAATAGTAATTTGGTAATTTAGGATAGTATAGTTAGGCCATAAAAATGAAGAAAAAAATTTAAAAGATCAAAACATTTAAAGAGTTGATAAATCATTAATAATAGTGATTTAATCAGCTTTTTTTATTTATAGTATGAATTCATGTTAAACTAATGTTTTATAAAAATAAGAAATGTATTAGAATCCAACAAATCCTAATAAAATTAAAAATGAGGAGTGGATAAAAAGAAAGTTTATATATAATTAAGAATAATTGAATTATATTAGGCATAGAATAGTAAATTTTTGATTTGTAAATATTTTTTCGGCGTATATTCATCTTAATTTTTAAAATTAAATAGAATTATAAAACAAATATTTAATTTCATTATTAAATATAAAGTTTTCTTTTTGAAAAAAAATAATTATGTAGTATAATTATAATTGAAGGAAATTAGATGAAATAGATTGCTTAATTTTTATAAAGATTTCTATATAGGAGTTAGAATATGTTTATAGACACACATGTACATTTAAATAGTGAGGAATTAGAAAGTCATTTGAAAGAAGTATTAGATGAAGCATATCAAGTTGGTGTTGGGAAAATGATTATTGTAGGATATGATTTAAAAACTTCCATTAAGGCTGTTGAATTAGCAAATAGCATAGATGGATGTTATGCGGCAGTGGGATTTCATCCAGCCGAAATAAAAGGATATACCAATAGAGAATACCTTGAACTTGAAATGCTTGCAAAAAATAAAAAGGTTCTTGCTATAGGGGAGGTAGGGTATGATTTTCACTGGGATACAACAACTAAAAAAGAACAACAAGAAGCTTTTGTTAGACAAATTGAGATTGCTAAAAAGTTACATCTACCTTTAATCATTCATAGTAGGGATGCACATCAGATCACATATGAAACTTTAAAGGAAAATAATGCTGAAATGGTCGGTGGTATTATGCATTCATATAGTGGTAGTGTTGAAATGGCAAAAGAATATATCAAATTGAATTTTGCTTTTGGAATTTCAGGGCCAGTTACTTTTAAGAACGGGAAGAGTATGAAAGATGTTGTAAGAGAGATTGATATGAAATATTTAGTATCTGAAACTGATTCTCCATATCTTACACCACATCCTTTTAGGGGAAAACAAAATGGTCCAAAATATATTCCATTAATAGTTGAAGAAATGGCAAAAATTAAAGGTATAGAGATTAGTGAGATAGCAAAAAATATATTGAACAATGTGAAGAGAATTTTTGGTGATAGATATGAATAAAAAGAAAATAAAAGTGATTGTATTAGTTAGTTTTCTTATTGTAAGTTGTTTTATGATAAGTGGTTGTAGTATTCAAAAATTATTGAAGAAAACAATTGTGAATGAAATTGAAAATAAATATATTGAATATAGTCAAAATATAACAGTTGAGGATATTGAACAAGCTTTAATTGAAGGTTCTGAGATAGCAAAGTCTTGTACGATTGCTATTCAGGTTATTAAAAGTGGTGGAATTATAACAACAACCGAAAGTCTTGGTAGTGGCGTTATTGTGAAAAGAACTAAAAATTATGATAATACGTATCATTATTTAGTTGTAACGAATCGTCATGTAACAGGGACTAATGCAAATGCTAAATTTAGTGTTTATTTAAATAATGGTAATTATATTAGTGCTAGTCTTATTAGGTATGACTCTACTTATGATTTGGCTTTACTTTCGTTTGATAGTGGAATTTTATTAAATGTTGCAACTTTTAATAAAGAAGAATTAAGTGTTGGACAATATGCGATTGCTGTAGGTTCGCCATATGATATTGAAGCATTCTATAATACAGTTACAATTGGTAGTGTTAGTTGTGCAAAAAGAGTTATTCAGGAAGAAGATTTAAATGGTAAAACTGTAAACAATATTTTTGTACAACATGATGCCACAATTAATTCTGGTAATAGTGGTGGTGGTCTTTATGATATATATGGAAGATTAATCGGTATCAATACATGGAAGCTAGTTGGTGATCCTGGTGATAATTTTGAAGGTTTAAATTTTGCGATTCCTTCAGAAGTTGTTTATACAATTTTTGAAAGTTATCTTAAAAATGACTAAGTATATAACTGAAATGATAAAATAAACGTAGACACAAAAAAAACGTGTTTACGTTTTTTCT
>UQBM01000047.1 GCA_900539265.1 uncultured Mollicutes bacterium
TACAATAAAAATTATTTTATCGTTTTACTTGATTATTAATAGTTAGCCTCCTTTTCTAAAAAGGATATGCAATTTGTAAAATCTCCTTTTTAATTATTTATTATCAATTAATTTTTTTATATCATCATATACATCAGCAATAGTATAACTCTTCATTTGATTTTCCATTGCTTTTTGAACATACATTAGTTTTTCATCTAGTACATTATGTATGTTTCTTCCTATTGGACAATTCTTATTAGGACCTTCATGAAAGTGAAATAGTCCATCATTCTCTACACAATCAAGTGCTTTATATACACTAAAAAATGATATGTCTTTTATTGGTTTAGCAAGCCTAATTCCAGTCTTTCCCTGACTTATATCAATTAATCCTGCATCTTTTAACATCGACATAACAGTACGTATAACAACTGGATTTGCCCCAGTACTTGCTGCTAAGAAATTACTTGTAATAGTATTACTATCTTTAAAATATTCGATTGCGACAATGATATGAATTCCAATCGTAAATCTATTTGTTATTTTCATATTGACACCTCTTTTACTTTTATATTATACCATAAATTTGGAGAGTTGTCATATGATTAATGACAAGTATTAGTAAAATTAGAATTTCCCGTTGCTATTTGCCCAAGTTTTTTTATCTGCTATTGTTTCCATTACATCCCAATGTTCTGCAATTTTACCATTTTCTACTTTCCATAAATCATAATATGCTGTAGGTTTTTCACCAAATGTGCCTTCAGATACACCAAGTGCAAAATCTCCACATGCCAAAACCATATGTACATTATCATAAATCATAGCAATACCGGCTTCTGCTAAAGATTTTAAAGCTGTAGCAAGCCCAGATAAGCCATCTGCTATTCCTATATTATGTTGAAGGTAATTATCTCCATTAAAATATGATGATGTTTTTTCTGGCGCATTATTTTGCATTACATCATATAGGAAGTTCTTTACAACTTCTCTTGTTTTTTCGGTATTACCATTATCAACGATTTTTGTATCTCCATCAATTTGAGTTCTACCGCTTGGATTTTGTCCTACTTTAGTTGCTAAGTTGTCCCAATGCTCCGCTATTAGACCATCTTCAAATCGAAATATATCAAAGGCTACTTGTTCACCAGCACCTGCGAAATTATAAACCGATTGTAAAACTACTTTATCTTTATCTTCAAATTCTCTAATAACTTTTAATGTTGTTTTAATAGGCGCAGATTTAAGATAAGCAACACTACTTAAGAATGCATCTCTTCCTGTTCCATATGCAAGGTTGTGTTGAATATAATTTTCTTTTAGAAGAGATTTTGCAAGTTCTACATCTCCATTTACAAATGTACCAATTAATGCTTTTGCTTTTTCTAAATTTGTCATTTTTTAAATCCTCCTTAATGACTAATTTTAACGTATTTTTTAAATACACTTGTAGTATAACATATTACAAGTTATCTTGTCAAATATTTTGTTACAAGTTTTTTCAATCCTCTTTATCCGCTTATATTACACATAAAAAATGATACAGTTAATTTTTAATATACTGTATCATTTTTTTAATTCCGAATTTTTTGATTTCATTTTCAATTCGCCTATTACTTTATTAATTTTTGTATTTACTAGATAAACTGCAGTCTTGTACAAATCTAGTTTACTATACGAATTTGAATTTTCTTGCTAATCTAGTTCTAATTTGGTTTTAGAACTTCAAATTCGTTAATTTTATTTTCTAATTGAAAATGATTACTCATCCCTATCTTTTCATCTAGTGTTTAGGATAGTACAATACTATTTTGGTATTATCAAGTAATTTAGATTATTTTTTAAAGGCAATTAATAATTATGATAGTTATGTTAGAAGAACTCTCCTATCAATTAATAATGTTGATAAATCAAATTGAAACGCAGATATTGTTAGTGATATATTAACAGTATCTGTAGGAAGTGATTATCAAGTTTTATATGGGTTTGTTACTCATGTATTACTTCAGTAGGTACATAGAATTTTAGCGTTGATGCATATTTAATTGATTAAGATGACAATAGTTAATATTATTGAATTGGTGTTGAAACAAGTAAAAATTCAGATTCTTTTTATTTCGTTTCATAAATAGTAGCGAGTAATAAAAAACTACCCAAGAAAGTGCCTGTAATTTGGTAATCTAGAGTAGTTTTGAAGTAAATATAGAAAAATATTGTTCTTTCTTCAATAAAAAAAGATAGATTACCATTGTATCAAACTAGTTTATTTCTAATATAATTATTGTACGAAATAGATTGCTTGGATATTCTAACAAAACAAAAAGTCAAATCTAGTTTAACTAAATTTTGCTTTGAATAATTAAGTCATCTATATGATAACCACTTTTAAAGTAAATGATTGCTGTATTATTATTCACGAATCTAGTATTTTCTACAAATCTATGAGCAGAGTTGTATCCATCAATTCATGAAATTCATTTTATATAGGCTACTATGTCTTATCATTAAATTATATTAAAAATAGATTTTACAGTTATGCAACATTATTTATTTTGCTACATCATTTGAAAATTATTGAGAATTTATTTTAAAGTATACTCTAAATACATTATCTTTGACAATCTTGATTATATATATATTTATTAATAAAACATTAAAATTGTTTTTGCTAATTTTGGATAAACTACTTTATTAATGGTAGATATCAATCAATAATGATGAAAAATTATTGCCACAATGTAGGCTTTTTTGATGTAATTATATTTAAACATAGAGATGTCGATTAAATGTTTCTTATTTGCAAGTAACATAATGAAATAATTATGCTACATAAGTAATTTATTTTTTAAATTGTTTTATAATATCTATATGGAACAATCAAAGTAACTTTTATCATATCTTATAATAGGGTTAGTTAAATTCATTGGAAAATAGTCCTATTTCTATTTTTGTAAGGAGGAGCTATATGGGAATTTGTAATTATCCTCATATTAAATAAAGATAATATAGGAGGATATAAATGAAAAAAGAAGATAATAAAATAAAGGTACTAAAAAGCGAAGTACTTTTCTCTAATAAGTGTATTCATGACAATATTCGAAACAATTATCTTTGTCAGCTCAAAAAAAGGGTATCAACAAAATATGAAATAGCCATTAAAGATATTCTTCCCACAAAAAGGGGTTTCTTTGGAGAAACTTGGAAAATTGTTACGGAAAATAATAAATATTTTATTAAATTAATTTTTTGGTCTTATCATCAGAAAAGATTTCTAGATAGTCTTGACATTTTAACTTATATGATAACACAAGGTATTACTTTCATACCTACCATCATTAAAACTAAAGATGGTAATAACTTTTTTTCATTTCAAAATGGATATGGTGCGATATTTGACTATATTGAAGGAGATAACAACGAAATATATCCGATGGAACTTTTGATAGAAAAGCTATTGCAATTATATAAGTTAGATGTAAGTTCGTCCAATTTTTTATCAGAAACATTCAATTGTGATCTCATCAATATATATAATGAACTTGCATGTTCTAATAATTTATCAAATATTTTACAAAAAAAATTAATACAAAAAAATTTAATGATTTCTCGATATGCTAGAAGATTAGAGTTTTTTTCAAATATATGTAGCCATGATTTAAGTGGTTTACATTTAACGCATGGCGATGCAGGTGGAAATTGTATTCTTAATGGGAACAATTTAATGATTGTGGATTGGGATTCTGCTCAAATTGCTCCTATTGAACGAGATATGTGGATTTATTTTGATAATGCGACAACAATATATTATATAAATAGTCAACTTATGCAAACAGGTTTGAATTATCAATTAAAAACCGAACGTATATGTTATTATTGCTATTATTTCTTTTTCTATTATTTGACAGAATATCTTAAAGCTATAATACATACAGATGACAAAGAAAAGAAATTGAAAATTGAGAAAGAAACTTGTATAAATGTCAAGTTAAATATCCTCAATTTTGTTCATTTAACTATCCTCAGTTT
>UQBM01000048.1 GCA_900539265.1 uncultured Mollicutes bacterium
TATTTTTTTACCTCGCTTATAATTGTAATAAAAAATACATTAGATTTCAAGTAATGATTGTTTGATTATTGCGTCTGTTGAGCTGGCGCCCCGCTCTTCAGGCATATGTGTCCAGAAATTAGACTCCCCCTACCCTCACTGCTACTGATCAATCATCCTTGTGTGCTTTTATAGCAGTTTTTATGCGATTTCTGTACAAAAAAAGCTTATAGGCAACCAGAAATAGGTAACTTATAAGCTGTTTTGCATCTATGGTCTCTTGATTCATTTTTAGACACTATTTTTACACAAGTAGCAAAAGTGTCCAATTCTAGGGTTGAAATTTGTCCAATTCCTCCTGCACAAGTGTAAACGAGATATTAAAAAAGTGTCAAATTACACCTTGATAATTGGACACTTGGTTTGTTAGTTTGTTAACTTTTATTTACTTCTTTGATATAATAAGTATATCATAACATGGAATAAAAGTAAAGGAGATTGATGTACATTATTCATAATAATATTCATTAAACATATTATTAACTGCTTCATGAAATAATTGGAAAGAATGCTTATTAGGGTCTTTATTACCATTTTTTAATTCGAGATAATAATCATATTTTAATTCGTTCCAATAATCTTCAATATTTTCTTTTAACCAATTAAGTTTTTCATCAATATTATAACTATTATGTCTAATTGACCAAATATATTGATTTTGTTTCTTATTATAACGTATGTATTTGAAGTAATCATCATCTGAATCATCAGGATAATAAACTATCGCAAAATCACAGGAATGTTCAATCAAACTTTTTTTAGTATTTTTAACTTTAATTGTTATTGAAGTTGTTGAGTTTTCAGCGTAATCATATTTTGTCCCTTTAATTGCTTGATTAATTGCATTAATTATCTTTTCTTTCACATATTTAGGATTTTCAAAATATTGATTAAGTATTAGATTATAGTCAAAATCAAAACCTTTATTCCCATTTACTTCTCTTGTTATTAAGTGCCTATTACCGCTACCTACAAGTTTGAATTGGAAAGTAAATTCCTTTCGAAGAATATTTTGTACTTCTTTAATTATTTCTTCTAATTCATTTCTAATTGGCGAATATTCATTTTTTGATACAAATTCATATTTACTCATTTTTTGTTCCTTTCTTTATCCCAAACCGTCCAAATAATAATCCTCGTTATTAAATCATAACATTATATATTAATGTAAGTGGTTTGTCAATAATTTAACGATATTTTTTATAACAACATGCTAACATTCTTAACTGCTTCAGCAATACCAATATCATCAATCATGTTTGCAAACGAATATAAGAAGACTTGAAGTTTAGTTGCCTCAAGTTTTGTAATCTTTTCAATTATAGCATCACTACCTTCAAATAAATCAAGAAAAGAAAAGTTATACATAGCTGCAGGTTTATCAGCAAGTAGTTTAATATATGGACTCCAATTGATATAACGTAAACCAGGTTTTCCAGATATTCTAGGAATTGTCATTATATGAGTTCCTTCTTCATAATAAATTTCTAGTTGATTAGGTAAGTACTTTACTTGTACACGTTCATATGCTAGAGCTGGGTCTAAATAATAATAGTGTCTATTTTCAGTTGTAAGTCTTCCATAGTTATCAAGTTTTCTACTAGATACTGATGTACAAACGAATGAAGTAGGTGGTAACTGGTTAAGCTCATTTATATCTTCAAAATGTAAATCAACAATTGGTTGTTTTAATATATAGTGTTCACGTTTTAAAAGATTAGAAGATTTCTTCAATAATTCCTTATTGAATTCCTCAAAATCATCAAATTGTGGAAGTGGAACTAGTAAGTTTCTTCTCATGAATCTAACAGCCTGTTCAACAGTTCCCTTTTCATAGCCACGTTCTGGATTCATAAATACTTCTTTAAATTCATAATGAAGTTTAAATCTATAAAAAGTATCAGATAGAGTTCTTGATATGGTACCATTTTCCAAATTTGTTACTTTAACAAGTGCACTATCATTATCAAACCAAATAGTATGTGGTACACCATTTAAATATTCAAATATATGTTTTATTGCTTCTACAATACTTTCTGCATTCTTGTTTCTAACAAGTTGAATATACGACGCATTGGAATGAGCAAAAGTTAATACTAAATATTTACCATATACTTTTTTTCCTTTTTCAAAAAATGCACAATCACCAAGATCAACTTGCGCTTCACCTGGTCTATGATCTAGTGGTAAATAACCATTGTGTTTATAATAGAATTCTTTTTTAACTCTAGAAAAATACCTAATTGTTGCATATTTAGAAATATTGTAATCAGAATATAATTCCTTTAGCCTTTGATATACTTTAGTACCAGTATGCCTTTGTTTATGATGATGTAGTCTGTCATAATTTAAAAACTTTAGAATATCTTCTTTATATTGTTCAACAGGACTTTTTGTTTTCTTTTGAGTAATATCACTTGAAAAATCTACAAACTTCAAATACTTGTAAACAGTTTGCCTAGAAATTTTCATAATCCTTGCTATTTCAGTTGCTGTATAATTTTGTTCATAATACATTGCTCTAACTTTATTAACTTCCTTTAATGTTAACATTCCATTTCAATCTCCTTTACTTTTATTCCATGTTATGTATAAATGTCAAGTTAAATATCCTCAATTTTGTTCATTTAACTATCCTCAGTT